>JBFXDW010000021.1:0-23072 GCA_050180745.1 Bdellovibrionales bacterium
GAATCCTCATTAAATAAATAACGCTACTAATTCTTCTTAGCTAATTTTCAATCTCTTAACAATCGGAATCGTAACAAGACATAAAAAAAACTGCATATAGCGTTAATAAGGAAATAAGGAAAAACATCCTTCACAATCAAAAAAAAGAAAAAACTAATGCCAAGGCTTTAATATTTATTAGTTTTCCTAGGATAGGATAGGGAACAGAAAAGGACGTTATTTTTGTATCCGTAAGGCTAAGACTCATGAATAGAGGCATTTTGCTGCAGGGCACCATAACAGTTCGTACCCTTTTTGTGGTAGGAGCAAGCCTCTGGCTCGTCTCAACGCCCGCCTCCTTGCACGCCAGCACACTCGATAAACAAGCCCCTCCTCTGCCTTTTGAAACCTTGGAGAACGAGAGTGCTTTATGGAAAACCACCCCTGAAGCGCCTTCCCTAGAAGCTCAAACAAACCAGCACAACGTCCCTGATGTTGAGCTGCCTCCCGTTCCACAGGCTGAGCAGGACATAGCCCAACCTGACTCGCTTACAACGACAAGTCATCCTCAGCACGATGACAAAGATCTCACGGCACAAGAGGAAAGCCTGCAAACACTTGCTCATGAGATACTCCCGCCACAAATGCCAGAGAGTTGGAAACCTGTCGAGCAACTACCTGCCGAAGACGAAGGACGCGGCGTGATTGATGAGGCCTCATGGATATCTCCTGAGGCAATTGAAAAAGACACTTTCTATAAGGCAGATATAAGCACATCAGACAAAAATGCAGGAACTCATATTCGCTTTTCTTTCTTACCAGACCCATGCTTTCAAGCCGTCGATGATGTCAAAATCACAAAACCAAAACCTATTACCCCTCGCCCCGAACCAGAGCTGACAGAGAAAAAAGCAGAACCACAAGAGCCTCAAAAGAAGAAGGACGATTCCTGTATCGCCTTCTCAAAAGCGCGCCAACGGCAACTCGATGCACTTGAAAGTGATCGTCAAACGCTAATTGCCCTACGCAATGCAATGAAGGATTTAGGCCTAACGAATCAACTATCGTTTATGGCAGACGATGCCACGAGCATCCCCGAACAGGCTGCCCAGACCGTTAAACAGACTGAAAAAGAGCCCTTCATCCATCAATAATGTGAAAAAAGACGCCTCACAGCAGTCTGAGGGATATTTCAAGGGCAAACAATCTATTAGACTTTTGCATAACTGGAGCCAAAAAAAGAAAAATGGGATGCCAGCCTTCGCTGGCATGACGTGATTTTTGTAGAATATTGTTTTGCCAAACTCCCACTGTCACCCCAGCCCCCGCCTTCGCGAACACAGGCTCCGGCTGGGGTCCCATTTTGTATTTTTTTCAAGAGGTTACTTCTGGTTATGCAAGAGGTCTATTGGTGCACACCCCAAAGGCGTGGGTCGGGAGTTCACAAAACGCGACGAAGGAGCATTTTGGACATATAGCCTATGTCAGGTAAAATGATCGTTTATACCGTCGAGATTTTTTACCATGGCAAGGCAAAGTTCGCAGGCCATATAGACATATTGCCAAGAACTTTAACAAAGCCATGGTGAAAAAGATCAAGGTAGAAATGATCATTTTACCTGACATAGGCTATACTTTCGCGAAGCGAAAGGATGCCCGAAGGGGCAAAAACGTGAGGAATCGAGCGTTTTTGATCAAATCTCTTCAACCAACACTTCAACAAGGCTGTCCTAAAAGATAAATAGAGTTGACGAAGCACGCATAAATTATTAAATCCTTGTCCTCTGAATATGTCGCCGTTGTAGCTCAGTGGTAGAGCAACGCATTCGTAATGCGTGGGTCGGGAGTTCAAATCTCTTCAACGGCACCATTTATTTAAATATAAGGCAACTGTGCCAACGGTAACAGTTGCCTTATATTTAAGTAAATAATGTTGTTCAGGGGATTTGAACTCCCGAGGAAGGGAGTTCACAACCGAGCCATTCTTCTTTGCGAGGTGGAATAACACCGAGCATGAAAAAAGTATGGCGAGGGTAGGGTGGAGCGTACGCGACACCAAATCTCTATGAACGGCACCACCCCTTCCCCTATCTCCCATGAAACCCGTTATCGTTGGTTGCCGCACTGATTGTTTCTCGGATGAAGCGCTAGCCTCGTTTCGCGCACATCAGCCCTTTGGGATGATCCTTTTTGACGAACCTTGTCGTCAAGGTGCTAATGCGGTTAAACGCGTGATTGCACAGTTTAAAAACATCTGCCCCCATGCTCATATTTTCATAGATGTCGAAGGCGGCAGCGTAAACCGTCTGCACGCATCTTATGATCCGTCATGGCAAGAGCTCCTCCCTGCCCGCACTTTTGGCGAGTTAGCCCTTAAGAACCTGCAAGAAGCTAGCGACAAAATTTTTCTTCATGCCCAAAGCATAGGTAAAATCCTTCTGGAACTCGGCATTAGCGTCAATTGTGCTCCTGTTGCCGATCTTGTACAAAAAGAACAAGTCTCACCCGACCTTTCAAAACCCCACGCAACATCGAGCAACCTCTATCAACGAAGTTTCGGAAACGACCCCGCACTCGTAACGGCATGCGTATCCGCCTTTATCGCAGGGCTGGAAAGCGCGGGCATCTGTGCAGTTCTCAAGCATGTGCCGGGCTATGGACGCGTAGAGGTTGACCCGCACTATCAACGCCCTCTTGTAAAAACGCCTCTTACTGAACTACAAAACACAGACTTTCTGCCATTCAAGAATTTAAACCGAGCACGCGCTATGATGACCGCGCATGTAGTTTACGATGCGATTGATACAGAAAATTGCACAACCTTATCAAAGAAACTGATAACTCTTATACGGCAAGAAATAAGATTCTCTGGCGTTCTTATTGCCGACTCGATTGAGATGAACTCGATCTGGCCAGAAGGTTTCTCCACAACAGAGAAAGATCAGTTTGGTATGGGCTTACCCTTGCCAGAAACACTGGGCTTCTTAACCCGCACAGCCCTGAAGGCAGGCTGCGACCTGATTATGCACTCTGACTGCAGCCGCAATTTCGCCCACACGCTAGAGATTCTTGAGGCCGCCCCCGATCTTGAGGACACCAAAGCCGCATGGTTAATGGAAAAGATGAAGATTCCCGCCCCAACAGCCCTGTAAATAAGAAAAAAGTAAGAAAAGAAACTACTGAACCCCGATCTCAACAATACGATCGGAAAGGGTTTGGGTAAAGCCACCAAGCGTGCTCATCATAAAAGGCAAAAGCCAGATCGTGAGGCCAAACACAACCACCATCTTAGGAATAAAGGTCAGTGTCATTTCCTGAATCTGCGTCATCGTCTGCACAAGCGAGATCAGGACACCCACAACCAGCCCCGCCAACAGCACAGGACCTACGATTTTGAGCATCACTAAAATCGCCTCGCGGCAGATCTCTATCACTTCAACTTCGGTCATTAAAAACCCGCTATAGTCGTTTCAAGTGGAAGACTATTAAATAGCCGTACGAATAACTTCTTGATACGCTGAGATCATCTTGTCACGAATAGCGGTCACAGTTTGAATCATGACTTCCGCATCACTCACAGCCAAAATAACGTCCTGCAAATCCGCCTTGCCCATTGCGCCCTTGGCCGACATTTCTTCACTATGGCGCACGCTATCCACGGTATCACCAAGAAAATCAGAAACCATGTCTGAAAAACTGCCCCCCCCTGACGAGGTGCCATTCACGGCCCCCGCACCAGATGTGGGCACAGAAGATGCTTGCCTATAAGCTGATAAAGCCCCTGCAACATTCGCAACCATTTTTACCTCCTATCACTTCCGCAGAAGAGAAATTGTATTAAGCAGCATTGACCGCGAAGCCTCAATAACCGTCAGATTGGCCTCATAAGCACGTTGAGCCTCTTTCATATCCATACTCTCGATAATGGGCTTCACATTGGGTTTGAGGATATAACCATCCGCATCGGCCGCCGGATGAGACGGATCGAATTGTTTGACAAATTCGCTTCTATCTTTAACCACCCCATCGACTTTAACGGTAGAAACACCAAGCGCACGATCAAATTCGTTCTTAAACGTGACAACTTGCCGCTGGTAAGGAGTCTCTCCCGGCTTGGAGGGAGTCGTCGCCGCACCGGCAATATTTTCAGCGATCACTTTCATGCGCGTAGATTGGGCCTGCAGACCAGAGCTTGCAACAGCCATAACGCTTGTGAGATTCGAAGATGCCATAAAAAAGATCCCTATTTCCCGACAGCCAGTTTCATCATCGACAACATTTTCTGATAAATCGACACAGTAGCCTGATAGTCGATTGTCGTTGAGGAAACTTGCATCATCTGTTGCTCAAGGTCCACTGAATTCCCCGAAGGCACAGTTTCAAAGCTACGAGCCTTTTTTGTGCCCGCATTCGCCCCCGCCATAGAAGCTGGGACAATATGCTTGTCATCCGTCACCTTCATGCCTCTTGAAGCTTCATTCAACGCTTGCGAAAAAGGCACGAACGGCTTGAGATCCTTGGCCTTATAGCCAGCTGTATCGGCATTAGCCACGTTCTGTCCATACACAGACAATTTCTGACCCAAATAGGTCATCTTGTCTGAGAGCAAGCTCATCACGCCGCCATCGGTCAAAGACATACTAAAGCTCCGCTCCGGTTGCTTGAAAGACACACTACGAGATACCACCCTTGCCCATACATAGCGAAACAAACCGTAAAAAAGCTTGGATTATGAAACGACTCAGCTATGCTGTAAGGCAATGGAAAAGAGCCTTGATCATACGCCATCTGACGCGACTGTCAAACATCTTGACGCAGGAACGGCAAGCTTGCACGCACAAGAACGCGATGTTGCTGTGGCCATTCAAGCTGATCCCCATGACAAAATGGATCAGGGTCGCGTAACAGCCTCTGGATACGGCAAAGTTGCGCGTGAGATTCTGGATATTGCATTTGCCAATGACATTAAAGTACGCCAAGATGGACCATTAGCTAATATATTGGCAACACTTGACCTTGACACGCCTATTCCCTCCGAAGCTATCGTTGCAGTGGCGGAAATACTAGCCAAAGTCTATGAAGCCAATGCCGCTTTAGTGCATGATAGCCGGAACTCTTCTCTATCCTCTGCTTGACTCCCCTAACCCAAAGAGTACCCCGAAAGGTTGATTGATGACTATTTCTGATACACTTCTTGAACTTAACAGTTTATGCGGATTTTTTCTTGAAGCTGATGCCGAATTAAGGGACGGCAAAGTCACAGATGTCACCGGAATTGATGCACGTGTTGCCGCCGTATGTAAAAAAGTAACCGATGCTCTCCCCGAACAACAAAAAGAATACTTGCCGCTGATGAATACGCTGATCGCACTTCTTAACGGCTATGAAAAATCCTTACGCACGCTTCAAGATTCCACCATGGAGCCGATCATCGAAGAAGCATCAAAGGCCACAAAATGCTAGGGCCTGAAATGGACCCTTCATGGGGACGATTTGCCCTCGCCTCTTTTACTGTTATCGGGCTTCTGTCCCTTCTGGCCATTGCCCTCAAAGCTCTAGCTAATCGCGGCATTCTGGCTCCACGCAGCACTGACCGCCGCTTACGCTTCGTTGCCGCTCTGCCCCTCGATGCCAAAAGACGTCTTGTCATTACGCGTTGCGATGATAAAGAATACCTCCTCCTTCTAGGTGCAAATACTGATTTACTCCTTTCCACGATGGAAACCCTTCCCGACAACAAAAACGAAGATGAAAATGACGCGTAAATCTCTGGCCCTAACAGTCTTAGCTTTTTTTGGCTTTGCCATATTGGCTTTGTGGCCAGACGCGGCGCTGGCACAAAATATCAGCCTTGACCTTGGCGAAGGGCCAACGACAACCTCGCGCCTATTACAATTGACGCTGCTGGTCACCGTCCTTTCGCTAGCACCATCAATCCTGATTATGGTGACTTGCTTTACGCGGATCGTCGTGGTGCTGTCTTTCCTGCGCACCGCGATGGGCGTTCAACAAACACCGCCTAACATCGTTATCACCAGTCTAGCCTTATTCCTGACCATGTTTGTGATGCAACCCACCTTTGAGAAAGCATGGGATCAAGGCGTCCGACCATTGATGAATAATGAAATCAATGAGGAGGAATCGTTCACGCAAACGGTTGCTCCTTTTTACGATTTTATGTACAGCCACGCCCGCCAGAAAGATGTCGCTCTTTTTATGAATCTGGCCAAAATTGAGTTACCAAAGTCGGATAGCGCTGTCGCGGAAGTGCCTCTGCGCGTGCTTATTCCCGCCTTTATGATCTCTGAACTTCGCCGCGCGTTTGAAATCGCATTTCTGGTATTTCTCCCCTTTCTGATCATCGACATGGTCATCGCATCCCTCTTGATGTCGATGGGTATGATGATGCTGCCGCCAACAGTTATCTCTTTGCCATTCAAAGTCATTTTCTTTGTCCTTGTCGATGGCTGGTTCCTGATTGCAGGCAGCTTGGTTAAAAGTTATGGGGGGTAGATCCCCCTTCCCTGACGTCACCCTTCCAACATTTCAAAAAAGCTGTTTAAAAGCTGTGTATGATTGCGATCACGGATAGGATCAGGACAAGACCACGCTGTCTCTATTGTCAATATGCCTACGAAGAGACTCTGCAGGGCCAGAGCCGCTGTATGCGGTGCCCATGCTGTAGAAAGCTGCTTTTTTCGTTTTGCTTTTTGTAAAATCTTTGTAAGCCGTTCGATCACCTGCGCACGGCATTCCTGATTGCGCTTCATCAAGCTTTCCATCTCGGCTACATACTCACAACGTTTTGTAATAATAGTAAAAATACGTCGATGAGAAAGATTATGAGCAATACTATGCAAAATATCCTGACTCTGCTTTTTCAAATCTTTTAAAGGATTCTCAAGCTCAGATTCAGCCAGAACATCTAAAAAGCGCTGATGAGGCAAAAATGTCTCGTCTGCAATAGCGCGCAAAAGATCAACCTTATCTTTAAAATGCCAATAAACAGCGCCACGCGTAACCCCTGCTGCTTCTGCAATTTTTTGCAAAGAAGTCCGCACAACACCCTCTTCATAAAAACAGATTTCCGCTGCCCTTAGAATAGACGCACGCGTTTTCTCAGCATCTTCTTTTGTCTTTCGCGCCACAAAGGCCTCCTTGTTTATAAAAAAGAACGGGAGCCATAAAAACCCCTTTACATACATCCAAGAATGTATATATTACGGTCATAGAAGATGTCAAATTCTTTTGGATTTAGAAGAAAAATGTGGAATAGTGGGAGGCATATCTTTTCTTACTCCACCCTCCTCTTCTTATCCCCGCAATCGCACTAGCTGGTAAAACAGGCGATAAAACAGGATCATAACTATGTCTTTGAGATTACCTTTTCGAACTTTTGTACTGATCACCAGCGTCTTCAGTTTAGTCGCCTGCGCGGCAGGCCCCGACTTTGCGACCCCAGAAATCAATAATGCTCCTGCTTACGACCAAACTCCTCTCACCGAAGGAACAGCTTCATCTCCTATTTTTTTAGGAAAGCAACAACGCTTTTCGACCACAGCCACGATACCCGCCGCATGGTGGCACATGTTTCAGTCGCCTACTCTTAACCTCTTGGTGGCCCAAACAATCAGAGCCAATCCTTCGCTTGAAGCTGCCCAAGCCGCTCTACGAAGCGCCCAAGAAACAGCAAAAGCATCTTATAGCGGTTTCTTACCAACGCTGACAGGCGGCACTGGCGCAACACGTGGACGCTCAACACTGGCAGCCACACAACCCTCATCCCTTTACGAAAGCGCTGTAGGCTTGACCTATGTGCCAGATGTTTTTGGTGCAACGCGTCGTACAGTTGAGAATCTAGAAGCCCTGACAGAGATCAAACGGTTTGAGCTCGAAGCAACCCGTTTATCACTAACAACCAACATAGCGCTGGCCGCTTTTCAAGAAGCCTCGCTGCGCGATCAAATCGCCGCGACAGAGGCGATTATTCAAAGTGATGAGGAAAGCTTAGACCTTCTCTATAAACGCTTTGCCAGTGGCGCCATCCCCGAGCAAACTCTTCTGGCCCAGCAATCAAATCTAGCATCCAGTCGCGCAGCGCTGCTTCCTTTAGAACAAACTCTTTCCCAAACCCGCAACATGATGGCAACTTTACTGGGGCAATTCCCAGATGGAGGGCCCAATCAAGGCGTCCATGAACGTGTTCACTTGACCGACTTTACCCTGCCGCAAGATCTCCCTTTATCCCTTCCCTCTTCGCTTATCGAACAACGCCCTGACGTGCTGGCCGCTCTGGCAGGTCTAAAAGCAGCCAACGCCAAGATCGGCATCGCTACCGCCGCAATGTTACCTCAAATCACATTGACGGGTAATTACGGGATTGCCTCTGCCAAGAATCTCTTCACCCCTACCACCGCGCTGTGGGGATTAGCCGCAGGTTTAACGCAACCTCTCTTTGAAGGGGGGAAACTGCTCCATGAAAAACGGGCAAGCGAAGCCGCCTTTGATGAATCCGCCGCCACCTATCGCGCTACGGTTCTAGCCGCTTTTCAAAATGTCGCTGATGCACTCAAAGCCCTTAATATAAGTGCCAAAACGCTGACCCAAAAAACAGCTGCGTTTCGAACAGCGACACAAAGCGTAATGCTGGCAAAAGAACAGTTCACAGCGGGAGCGATCAGTCGGCTTGATGTCCTGAACGCTGAAAAAACGCTTCACAGTACTAGGATAGAGCTAGCCGCCGCGCAAGGTCAACGCCTGATCGACACAGCAAGCCTTTATCAGGCGCTCGGCGGCGGCTGGTGGAATCAAGAACAAAAAACAGACAAAGAAACAAACCAAAAGGTCTTAGGGAAATAACGTTATGATAAAACGAATGATACTCATGCTGCTTTTGTGTGGACTCGTCTTGGGAGGCGCGTTTGGCTATAAGATGTTTGGCCAAATGATGATGATGAAATACATGGCCTCTATGGGAGAAAAGACCCAGACGGTTTCGACTATCGTTGCCCAAAAGAGCATGTGGCAGGATGAAGTCAAAGCGGTGGGCACCCTGACCGCCGTCCAAGGAATTGATATCGCCCCAGAAGTTGCTGGAAAAGTCAAAGAAATCGCGTTCGAATCTGGTCTTGATATCGAAAAAGGAACGCCTCTTGTTTTCCTGCACGATGAAGAAGACCGCGCCGCGCTCGAATCGCTAAAAGCCCAACTGGCGCTGGCCGAACAATCCCTTATCCGTGCCAAGAAACAAATCAGCAGCCACGCGATCAGCCAAGCTGACTATGACGCAGCCCTCGCTAATCGCGATAGCTTAAAAGCGCAAGTTGACTCACAATGCGCGCTTGTCGCCAAAAAGACGATTTACGCACCTTTCGCCGGACGCTTGGGCCTACGCCACGTAGATCCAGGCGAATATGTCACGGCAGGAACCGCCATCGTCACGTTGCAACAACTTAATCCGCTTCATCTGGACTTTTCAATTCCGCAGCAAAAAATGTCTCTTCTTCAAGAAGGTCAAAAAGTATCCATTCATACGGATGCATTTCCTGACCAAACTTTTGAAGGCACGATCATCGCAACAGATGCACAAATTGATGAATCTACGCGCAACATCAAGGTACGCGCACGCGTTGAGAATCCGGACATGATTTTACGCCCAGGCCTGTTTGCCACGCTCTCGCTGGAAGTTGGTCAGGCGCAAGAATACATAACCCTTCCTCAAACTTCCATTACCTTTAATCCTTATGGAAGCGTTGTCTATACGGTACAAAAAGGTGAAGACGGCAACAAGAAGGCTCATATGACCTTCGTCAAAACGGGGCTAGGGCGAGGCGATCAGATAGCTATCCTCGATGGCATCAAGGAAGGCGATGAAGTCATAACAGCTGGCCAATTGAAGCTGCGCAACGGCTCACCCATCGTGATTAACAACGAGATTCAACCGAGTAACGATCCTACTCCAACGCCTGTTGATCAATAAAAATTGTTGGGATTAACAATATGAATTTTACAGATATCTTCGTCCGTCGGCCTGTTCTCTCAAGCGTTGTCAGTTTGTTGCTGCTTGTCCTTGGACTGCGTGCTGTTTTTTCTCTGCCCGTTTTGCAATATCCGCGCACAGAAAACGCCGTTATCAATGTCTCGACAACCTATTACGGCGCAGACGCCGATGTTGTCGCAGGCTTCATCACAACGCCGCTTGAAAACGCGATCGCGCAAGCCAACGGCATTGATTACATGACCTCAACCAGTTCAACGGGGGTTAGCACCATCACGGCCAATCTTCGCATGAACTATGATTCGAACGAAGCCTTGGCGGAAGTAAACACCAAGGTCAATTCTGTTCTTAACCGCTTGCCTGCTGAATCCCAACAGCCTGTTCTCTCGATGGAAGTCGGGGAGACAATGGACTCAATGTATATCGGCTTTAAGAGCAAAGTCCTTAAACAAAACGCTATCACCGATTATTTGCTACGCGTTGTGCAGCCTAAACTGCAAGCTGTTGATGGCGTACAAACGGCCGAGATTTTTGGCTCCCAAATTTTTGCCCTACGTGCATGGCTTGATCCCATTAAGCTAGCTTCTTTTAACATGACGGCTGCCGACGTCTCAGCCGCCATTAAAAGCAATCATTACATCTCAAGCCTTGGCACAACAAAGGGACAGATGGTTGAGGTTAATTTGAACGCCTCAACAGACCTCACCTCTCTTGATGAATTCAGAAAGCTTATCATCAAACAGGAAAATGGGGCCGTCATTCGCCTTGAGGATGTCGCTAAAGTCACGCTAGGCGCGGACAGCTATGAATCGCGTGTTGGGTTTGACGGACAGGATGTCGTTTACATAGGAATCAAAATTGCCCCTACCGCGAACCTTTTGGATGTGATTGGAGAAATCCGCGATATCTTCCCTAATATACAAAAGAGCCTCCCCACAGGGCTTGAAGGTGAGATCGTTTATGATGCCACAAAATTTGTACGCAGCTCCATCAACGAAGTTATACATACTCTGATCGAAGCTGTTTTGATCGTCACGCTCGTGATCTTTCTTTTCCTTGGCTCACCACGCGCAATTCTAATCACCACCATTGCCATTCCGCTATCTTTGGTGGGCACCTTCACGATGATGCTAGCCTTTGGTTTTTCAATCAACTTACTGACATTGCTGGCGCTCGTTTTGGCCATTGGCCTCGTGGTAGATGACGCGATTATCGTCATTGAAAACATCGACCGTCATATGGAGGAAGGCAAATCGCCCTATCAGGCAGCGCTTGAATCCGCGCGAGAATTAGCAGGCCCGATCATTGCCATGACAATTGTTCTGATCGCCGTCTATGTTCCTATCGGTTTCCAAAGCGGCCTTACGGGCGCTCTCTTTACCGAATTCGCCTTCACGCTTGTAGGCTCGGTAACGATCTCAGCCATTGTAGCGCTAACTCTGTCCCCGATGATGGGATCTCGCTTGCTTAAAGTTCACCCTCACAAAGAAAACGAGGCATGGCATGAGCATTTTGTCGACTGGCTTGAAGAAACTTTTGAGTCTTTGCGCAGATGGTATGAGCGCATACTTGACCGCAGCTTTGATTTTTTGCCTGTGACAATGGTCTTTGCACTCATCGTTCTGGGCAGCACCTATTTTCTTTATACCATGTCGCAAAAAGAGCTAGCCCCTCAGGAAGATCAGGGCATTGTCATTACCTTCAGCACCGCTGCCCCCAACGCAACATTGGATCAAAAGCTCCTTTATTCCAAAGCAACCTTTGATATCTTCAGAACTTATCCTGAAACAGATCATATTTTCCAAATGGATTTACCGGATCAGTCAATTGCGGGTATGGTTTTAAAACCATGGGATGAAAGAGAGCGCACCTCCCATACCCTAAAAGATTTAATCCAAAATGATCTAAGCACATTGGCGGGTGTTAATGCGGTGGCGTTTGAACCTCCCTCCCTTCCTGGATCTCGCGGCCTTCCAGTCCAATTTGTTATAAAAACAACGGAAAGTTTCGAACGCCTCAAAGACGTGTCCGATGCCTTCCTGAAAGAAGCTCAAAGCTCTGGTCGTTTCATGTTTATTGACACGGACCTTAAAATCGACCTGCCGCAATCAACGGTACAAATTGATCGCGAGATGGCCGCACAATTAGGCCTGAGCATGAAAGAAATCGGCGGAGCGTTGAGTTCTATGCTCGGTGGCGGCTATATTGATTATTTCAGCTATTCAGGCCGCTCTTACAAAATCATCCCGCAGGTCCAACAAAAAAGCCGCCTGACGAGCGATCAATTAGACCAATACTATCTAACGACACCAAGTGGTAAGTCTATTCCGCTTTCTACCGTTGCAAAGATTACAACAAAGGCGGTGCCTCAATCGCTTAATCACTTCCAACAAATGAATGCCGCTACAATCTCAGGCGTAGCCTTCCCTGGCATGGCTCTGGGCGATGCGATGGATACGCTTGATGAAATTGCGGCCAGAACATTGCCAGATGGCTATATTGTCGATTATGCCGGACAATCTCGTCAGTATGTCCAAGAAAAAAGCGGCTTTGCCATGACGTTCTTGTTTGCACTGCTGATTATCTTTTTGGCTCTTTCGGCACAATTTGAATCTTTCCGTGATCCGATTACAATTTTGATTTCAGTCCCTATGGCGATTGCAGGGGCGTTGATCTTTATCATGCTGGGGCTTAATGGGGCCTCGATCAACATCTATACGCAGGTGGGCCTTGTGACCCTGATGGGGCTGATCAGTAAGCATGGTATCCTCATCGCCGAATTCGCTAACCAGCTTATGCTGCAAGGCATGAACAAGCGTGACGCCATTCGCCATGCCTCGGGCGTTCGGTTACGGCCTATTTTGATGACAACGGCCTCAACGGTGCTGGGTGTCTTCCCTCTTCTGATTGCCACTGGCGCAGGGGCTGCTGCCCGCTTCAACATGGGCCTTGTCATTTCCGCAGGCCTTTTAATCGGCACGCTATTTACACTTTTTGTGCACCCTGCGGTTGTGTTGTTAATCGGAGACGATCACAGTAAACGGGCCGAAAAAGAAAAAGTCCGCGAGGAAGCCATGGCGCAGCATGAGGCCCAACAGGCCGCCGCTCGGGTTCATAAGGCTGAAGAGGCGAAAGAGACCAAGAAACCTCAAGAAGCACCAAAACCCCAAGAGGCCCCAAAAGCCGAAGAATCGAAAAAGGCTGAAAAGACTGAAGAAACAAAAAAACCAACAGAAGAGAAATAGACGGACACGCAGGACCCTGCTAAACTCACGCCCATGTCTATGATCTTTTCTCCATTCGAGCGCATGGTCGCATGGCGCTATTTACGCGCAAGGCGGCGAGAAGGCTTTATCTCCGTCATAAGCTGGTTCTCACTTTTGGGAATCGCGCTGGGCGTGGCCACCCTCATTATCGTTATGGCCGTCATGAACGGCTTTCGCGACGAGCTGTTCAGTCGTGTACTGGGCCTTAATGGACATCTTAATGTCTATAGCATTACGGGGGAGCCTTTAGAAAATTATGAGCCTCTTATACAAAAGCTCACAACACTAGATCAGGTTTTAAGCGTGTCGCCCTCGGTTGAAGGCCAAGCGCTTGTCACCTTTCAAGGTGCCACAACAGGCGCACTCGTACGCGGCGTTACCCCGTCCCTCTTCCGCGCTCGTCCCATCATTCATAAAAATATTGTTGCAGGGTCTTTGGATGATTTCAAAGAAACAGGCATTATGATCGGCTCACGCATGGCGACGCGGTTAGGCATGCACGTCGGAGACAAACTAACCCTTATTTCACCCTCGACGAAACGAACTGTGTTTGGCTCTGCGCCTCGTATGAAAAGTTATCCTATTGCCGCTATCTTCGATATAGGCATGTATGAATATGATAACGGCTTTGTTTTTATGCCTCTTGAAGCCGCAAAAATCTTCTTTCAAACAGGCCAAGGCATCACGAATCTCGAGATTTTCATCAAGCACCCTCATCATTTTGACGGCGCGAAAATGGACATTATCGAAGCCCTCAAAGACTCGCACACCCGCCTTCTCGACTGGCAACAAAAGCACGAAAGCTTTTTTACCGCCCTTCAAGTTGAGCGCAATGTTATGTTTTTGATTTTGACTCTTATCATTCTCGTCGCTGCCTTCAACATTATTTCCAGCATGATTATGCTTGTTAAAGATAAAGGACAAGACATCGCGATTTTGCGCACTATGGGGGCTACACGCGGTATGGTGATGAGGATCTTCTTTCTCTCCGGTGCTAGCATCGGCGTAATTGGCACAAGCACAGGGCTTATCTTGGGTGTTGCTTTTGCAAAAAACATCGAATCTATTCGCCAATTCCTGCAAAGCCTGACGGGAACAGAACTTTTCTCTGCCGAGATTTATTTCCTCTCACATTTACCTGCTATTCTGGATTGGAATGAAGTGATGCAAGTCGTCATCATGGCGCTGGTCTTGTCCTTTCTAGCTACGCTTTATCCCTCATGGCGGGCAGCACGGCTCGATCCGGTGGAGGCTTTACGCTATGAATAGCCCCGTTCTTGAACTGCAAAACATTTGTCACAGCTATACCCAAGCTCAAAATCAGCTCCATATCTTGAGCAATTGTGCTTTGAAAATCGAAGCAGGAGAACGCATCGCGCTCATCGGTCCCTCAGGCTCAGGAAAATCGACATTACTTCATATCGCAGGGCTTCTAGAAACGCCCAATGAAGGCGATATTTATATAAATGGTAACAAGGTATCTGTCTCTAACGATGCAGAGAAAACAAAGCTCCGCCAAGAAAAAATCGGTTTCGTCTATCAAAACCACCATTTATTGCCTGAATTCTCGGCACGAGAAAACATTATTCTGCCCCAAATGATCGCGGGAACATCTCGAAAAAAAGCAGCCACACGCGCGGATGAACTTTTGGAGATGGTTGATCTAACTCAACGGAGCGAACACCGCCCCGCCCAACTTTCTGGGGGAGAACAACAACGCATCGCGATTGCACGTGCGCTTGCATGCAGCCCCGCATTGTTAATCGCGGATGAACCAACAGGAAACCTTGATCCGCACACGGCTGAATGCGTCTTTTCGTTATTCCAAGAGCTTGTACAAAGAGAAAATCTCGCCCTGTTAATGGCAACACACAACCATGATCTCGCCGCCGAAATGGATAGGGTTGTGGAAATTGCTGATGGACAACTTTTTCGCGTTGAATAGTTTTTTTGAAATAAATTGATCAAGTAAAACCATGCTTTCAACTCTTGACAGAAAGAATCCGAAAAGCGCATAAAGAGCGCTTCGTAACAGTATGATCAGGAGCTATTAATGGGAACCAGTACAACAGAAGTTCATGAAGAATCTTCTTGTCAAAATTCGTTATTATCTTTTACCTCAGAAATCGTATCAGCTTATGTTTCCAATCATAATCTGAGCAAGGAGGAGCTGCCAGAGTTGATGGCTCTGGTTCATAAAAATCTATCTATACTTCAAAAGAACAGCGGCTCATCCCTAGCGCGCCCAGACCCTGCAACAACCATAGAAGATTCGGTCAAGTCAGATTATATTGTTTGCCTTGAAGACGGAAAAAAACTGAAAATGCTAAAGCGCCACCTAAAAACGGCCTATGGCATGACACCGGATCAATATCGCGAGAGATGGAATCTGCCTGCCGATTATCCCATGGTTGCCCCCAATTATGCGAAAAAACGCAGTAAATTGGCTAGACAAATCGGTCTTGGCACAGCTCGAAAAAAATAAAAGAGCCTAATCATTCAAAAAGCGAGGATTTATCCTCGCTTTTTTTTTACTTTTATCTTTCATTCACGTGCTGATATGTTAGAAAAAGTTGTAATATTCTCTTCCGCGAGGACCCTATGGTTTCACAAACGATCATCGACAAACTGGATCGAGACCTAACGGTCGGCTCGCTACAGGTCCGTTTAGCCGAAGCGCAAAATGAAATTGAAGCCGCCCAGAGATTGCGTTACCGCGTCTTTTATGAGGAAATGGGCGCGCACCCTACATTAGAAACGCTTGCTGCTCAAAGAGATTTTGATGCACTGGATGAGGTATGTGACCATTTACTAGTCCTTGATCATGACCGCCCAGAAGGCGATCAAGTAGTTGGAACCTATCGCCTCAACCGACGAGAAACCGCAGCCAAACATGGCTCTTTTTATTCTGCAAGCGAATATGATATTGCTCCCCTGATAGCCTACCCAGGTGAAATTCTGGAATTGGGCCGCTCTTGCATTGATAAAGACTATCGCACAGGCGTGGTCATGAACATACTCTGGAAGGGGCTGGCCAGCTATATGTTCCGCTATGATATCACGCTGATGTTCGGATGTGCCTCACTGCCCGGCACTGATCCAGAAAAGCACGTCATACCGCTCTCTTACCTCTACCACCATCATCTGGCTCCACCGGCGCTACGCGCTAAGGCGTTACCTGAACGCTATGTCAAAATGGATATACTGCCTCAGGAGGCTTTCGATCCAGATCAGGCTTTTGATTCTTTAGCCTTCAACAACATCACACTGAATCCTCGTGAAGGCGCCAATAGCCTACCGCCTCTTATCAAAGGATATTTACGTGTTGGCGGCTATGTCGGCGATGGTGCCGTTTTGGACGAACAGTTCAATACAACGGATGTATGCATTATCGTAAAAACGAATTTGATTACGGACCGCTATTTACGCCATTACGAAAAAGCTGAATCCCGATCAGCCAACGCTGCTGAAAACGACGAAGAGTAACCTTTGAAGAGTAACCTTTTTAGAGCCTGTTCAGAATCTTAAAACCCCGCCCTCATCCAACGGCAAAGATGGCTCGTAAGCATCGTTTCGTTCATCGTATAAAAATGAAAACGAGAAACGCCGTGATCAATCAAACGTGTAATCTGGTGTGTCATGACCTCCATCGCCAGTAATTTATGATCAATACTGTCTGCATCAACACCTTCAAATATAGCGTGCAGAAAATAAGGTACATGCGCATTACAGCGCGCCGCAAGATCACACGTTTTTTCAAAATTTAAAACAGGCAACAGCCCAGGAACCAAAGGAACGGTAATGCCGCGTTTCTCAACCCTGTCGCGCCAATTCAAGAACACTTCCGGATCAAAGAAAAACTGGGTCAAAACGCCATCTGCACCAGCATCAACTTTGCGTTTCAAATGATCTAAGTCGAACGTCTGTGAGGACGACTCGGGATGCGTTTCAGGATACCCCGCGACATAAACGGACATATCAGGATGTCTTGTTTTTATAGACGAGATAAACTCATACGTAGTTTCATAGCCCTCAGGATAAGGTTGGTAAGGCGCTCCCTGCCCCCTCATATCTCCACGTAAAGCCACAATATGGCGGATACCGTCATCCCAAAAGAAATCCACCATTTCATCGACATCTCTGCGCGTACGGTTTGCACAAGTTATATGTGCCGAAACAGGAGCACGTGCACGAGCCTTCACGCAAGAAACAACGTGACGAACAGAATGTACCGTTTCTTCTGTCCCCGTTGCCCCAAACGTCACAGTCAGAGCCGCAGGATCAAGAGAGGAATAAACATCAACGGTCTCAAGAAGACGATCTAGCCCTTTTTCCGTCTTGGGCGGAAATAGCTCTAATGAAAAAGCAATATCAGAAGGGACAAAATGATCGTTCATAACACCTCATGCGTATCCTTTTTTTCTTGCTGGAGACAGTCTTTAGGGATTATCTCTCAAAACGCGCGCCGCCTCAACCATACGGGTTAGACTCTCCTTGACCTCTGGCCAGCCACGCGTTTTAAGACCGCAATCAGGATTAACCCATATTTGATCAGGTCCCAACAGATCAGATGCTTTTTTCAATAAACTTATCATCTCCTCCACGTGCGGTACACGCGGCGAATGAATATCGTAAACACCTGGGCCTATACCTGCGGGATATTTAAAAGTTACGAACGCGTCTAACAGCTCCATCTGCGAGCGGCTTGTTTCAATCGATATTACATCGGCATCAAGATCTTTAATCGAACTTATGATGTCGTTGAATTCAGAATAGCACATATGCGTATGAATTTGTGTTTCATCTCGAACCCCTGTTGAAACAAGCCTAAACGCTTTAACTGCCCACGGAAAATATTTACGCCATTCGCCACGTCTTATAGGTGCTCCCTCACGGAACGCAGGCTCATCAATTTGAATAATTTTGATACCTGCACGCTCTAAATCCAAAACCTCATCCTGAAGCGCCAGCGCAATCTGATGTGCGGTGACACTGTACGGCTGATCATCTCGCACGAAAGACCAGCGAAGGATCGTCACCGGCCCCGTCAACATACCCTTCACAGGCTTATCCGTTAAGCCTTGAGCAAAACGCGCTAACTCTACGGTCATCGGCTCCAAGCGCACAACGTCACCATAGATAATCGGAGGTTTAACTCCGCGTGAGCCATAAGACTGTACCCAGCCATTCTTCGTAAAAGCAAAGCCTTTCATCTTCTCGCCAAAGAATTCAACCATATCGGTGCGTTCAAATTCGCCATGAACAAGAACATCAAGGCCAGCCTGTTCTTGAAACTCGATACAGGATTTAATCTGATCTTTAATAAACTCCCCATACTCTTCTTGAGACAAATCGCCTTTCCGATAAAGCGCACGCTTCTGGCGAACTTCTTTTGTCTGCGGAAAGGAGCCTATCGTCGTGCTCGGATAAAGAGGCAAGGACAGAGCCGCTTTTTGAAGCTCACGACGGGCCTCATAAGCACTCGCCCTTCCTGCAGTGTCCAATCCTTGCTCGAGCATACGCTCTTTCACCGCAGCCTCACGAACCATAGGCGATATCTTTCGGCTCTCAACCGCTTCGGTGCTGGCCACAAGTTTTGAGGCTATCGCACCACGGCCTTCGTTAAGGCCATGCGCCAGAGCATGAAGCTCTTCGAGCTTTTGTGCTGTAAAAGCAAGCCACTTTCTAACTTGTGGGTGAAGATCCGTTTCATATTTCAAATCATAAGGCGCATGCAAGAAAGAACAGCTACCACAAACCCATAAGCGATGATTACCAACCTTTGTTGCGACACGCTCCAGAATTTGCAACGAATGTTCAAGATTATTTCGCCACACATTGCGCCCATCAACAACGCCCGCCGCCAAGACCATAGACGATGGCAGCACCTCAAGAAGCTCATCAAGCTGAGCTTCTCCTTGAATCAAATCAACATGCAAGATATCAACTGGCAGGGAAACGGCTAAAGCCAGATTATCTTCTAATCTGCCATAAGGGCTTGTCAGCATAAGTTTAAGTTTTGTTTTCTCGCGTAAGAATTGATACGCTTTTTCATAAGCCGCGCGGCTTTGAGCATCAAGATCTGTGACAAGGAAAGGCTCATCGAACTGAACGCACCGAGCCCCTACCGCTTCTAATTTTAAGAGAAGCTGAACGTAACATTCTAAACATGCATCAAGATAATCCAACGGCGCAGTGCTATCACTGCATTTAGCCAACAGCAAATAACTGACAGGCCCCACCAGAACAGGCCGCGTTTCAAAACCCAATGCCTTGGCTTCAAGATATTCATCAACAGGTTTTGAACCAACAAGCTGGAATCTGGTTTTTGCAGACAATTCAGGAACTATGTAGTGATAGTTCGTATCGAACCATTTGGTCATCTCTGCCGCAGGAACATCGCGCCCCTCTTTTTGCTCGCCCCGCGCCATGGCAAAATAAGTCTCAAGACTTACCTCTCCCCCCTGCCAACCGTACCGCTCAGGCACAACGCCGAACAGAACTGACATATCTAAGACATGATCATAAAAAGAAAAATCGTTTGAAGGCATAAGACCAATACCAGAATCTTTCTGGAGCCCCCACGATTCGGCACGAAGCGCTTTACCGGTTTGTATGAGATCAGCTTGTGAAATCTCGCCCCGCCAGAAGGCCTCAAGAGCAAATTTAAGCTCACGCTTAGGACCGATACGCGGACATCCAAGAGTAGTAGATTGGGCCATAAACAGCGCCTCCTTATCCAGATAAAGTTAACGAGAAGACATGAAGATAGCGTTTTCATGAGAAAGACGAGTGTATTCAGGCGAAAATAGAGCTTTAACCATATTCTCCCTCTTAGACCCTGTTCATAATCTAGATTATGAACAGACTCTTATTTTCTCATTGCTTTCAGAAGCATAACCATCTAATTATTCTCGCTGAGTTTTAGAGAATGACTCTTTCTTCTGCTACAGTCTTCTTCTTGCGTTTGTTGAAGAGTTCTACTTTAGGATACTCATGAATTATGTTACCCTCGCTGTGAGGGCGGCTAAACTAACAAAACTAAGGAAAAGACTATGTCAAAAGGTACCGTGAAATGGTTCAACGCTCAAAAAGGTTTTGGATTCATTCAACCCGCAGAAGGCGGAGCGGATGTATTCGTTCATATCAGCGCTGTTGAGCGTGCTGGCCTAAGCGGCCTCAACGAAGGTCAAACCGTAAGCTATGAGCTGGCAACACAACGTGGAAAAACCTCTGCGGTAAATCTGCAAGTTGCTGGTTCAGAAGGCGAATAAAATAGCCCTTCTAGCCTATTTGATAGCTCCTGTCGTGCAATCGACAGGAGCTATTTTTTTATGCCTTGTATTTTTCTTGTTTTTCGTGTATACAAATACTCATGAAATATGAGTGGGACGAAGCTAAAAACGCTCGCAATCGAGACGTACACGGTGTCGATTTTGATCTTGTCGAATCTTTTGAATGGTCAAGAGCCCTCATTGCAAAAGATGAGCGCTGGGACTACGGAGAGATTCGCCTTATTGGATACGGCTTCATTGGAAAACGCCTCTATATTTGTGTATACACACAACGCCCGCATGCACGACGGATTATTAGCTTAAGAAAGGCCAATAAAAGGGAAGAAAAACTCTATGAAGAAGCAATCAAAACCTTTGACGAATAAAGCTGGGGATGTACGCCACATAACAAAGGCAGATATATCTCGGTTTCGTCCCGCCCGCGAAGTTGATCCTCAACTTCTAGATGCGTATGAATCCGGCACATTATCTGTGCGGGGGCGTCCACGTGGTTCAAGCAAAACACCTGTTAATCTGCGACTAGACAATGAAGTCTTAGCGTTCTTTAAAAATGGCGGCGCTGGCTGGCAAACCCGTATCAATAAGACACTCAAGGCTATTGTCGAAGCTTCGCGAGAAAATAGCTGAAGCGCGAACTCAACCACAGATAGAACAGCCTATCCAAGATTCGCCTTTGGAGCGAATCCTCTTGCGGGTATATGATTCTCGGATTAATAATAAATCCAGCAGCGTTTTTCCTTCCTTTTCTACGCTTGAGGCCATCCATGCATATACCCGACGGATTCCTATCCACACCCCTTTCCGCTTCCACGAGCGCAATCTCTCTAGCAGCCCTAACCTACAGCCTAATAAGCCTTAAAAAAGAGGTGAAAAAGGATAAAGCCATAACCCCTCTTTTGGCCATGCTGACGGCGTTCGTATTTGCCGCTCAAATGCTAAATTTCCCCATCGGAGGCGGAACAAGCGGCCATTTCTTAGGTGCCGCAGCCATCATGGCGCTCTTGGGACCATGGAGCGCCTGTGTTGCCCTGTCCCTCGTTCTTATCGTTCAGGCGTTTTTGTTTGGTGATGGGGGCGTAACTGCGCTAGGCGCTAATATCTTTAATATGGGGATAGTCGCTGGTATTGTGTGCTGGCCGATGATGCGCTCTATTCGGAACATTCTCCCCGCCGGACGAAGTGGTTATCTGGCAAGCGTAGCTGTCACGAGCTGGTTTAGCATTGTCTTAGCCTCTTTTTCATGTTCCCTTTTGTTGGCCTTTTCGGGGACAATAGATTTAGGAACCGTCCTTCCGGCTATGGTCGGCACACATGCCCTTATTGGGATTGGAGAAGCTCTTATCTCAACAGCCGTTGTTGCTGCCGTCCTTTCTATTCGCCCAGACATTGCGCCTCAATGGAGCCAAACGCCCACAACGACAAAATCAATCCTCCCAGCCCCTTCCCTATCCATGTCAGGGCTGGCTGTGGCTGTTTTACTGGCAACTTTTGCATCTCCTTTTGCCTCATCCTTTCCTGATGGGCTTGAGCGAGTCGCCGAAGATAAGGGCTTTATCGAAAGAGCCTCCGAAGAAGTTACTGTCTGGCAAAACAGCCTTTTCCCCGATTACACTCTCCCCATCATTCAAGCCGAGGGCCTATCCACAAGCGCAGCGGGCCTGATTGGTACGCTGTTGATGTTTGCTATGGGCTATGTTGTCGTTGGAAGTATGGTCCGGCAGCCTATGAAGAAATAGGCAAAGAAGGAAAAAGAAGGAGTAGGAACCCTACTCCTTACCTTCCGTCCGTACACATCCGAACGCAGCAGCAAAGGATAAAACGGCAAGGCCAAGGCAAATAAGAACATTCATATTAGCCAAAGTCAGACCCAAAATCTCAAACTTGATGTCATCGCACTCGCCGATCGCCGTCACGAGAAGATCCGCTGTGGACATCTCGGCGGGATCAATATTAAGAGGCGAAACATCACAGCTATTCGTCGCCGCCCACCAATGGCGCTCAATCCCCGAGTGATAAGCGGCAATACCGACATTGGTTAAGAAAGCTAGCGCACAAAGACACAAGACCGCCTTGACGACCTTTTCTTTACGACGAAAGAGAAGCGCCAAAATAGACAGCACCAAAGCCGCCGCATAGGGTCCACGCTGAAAAATGCATAAGATGCAAGGTTGCGCATCAAAGAATTTTTGGAACAGAGCCGCACCAACGAGCGCCCCCAGCGAGGCCGCTAGAATAGCCAGCGCCGCATAGGGCATAGAAAACAGCTTACGGATAAGCGTGCATAGGCGATGTGTACACATAAGCAAAGGATACTGCCATAAAAGGCGACGGGTCAAGGCTTGAAAAGTATTTTACGAAGCCACCAAACGAAGAGTCTTGTCTCTCACGGAACGACACATAAAGGTCAGCCCCGATTGAGGCCTGAACGGAGCATTAAAAACATGCTTCACATAAACACCCGTCAAACCAGCATCCTCAACGGCATTAATCATCCCCTGACTATCATCAAAAAAGAGGACCTCGCTAGGCTTCACT
>JBFXDW010000022.1:0-22617 GCA_050180745.1 Bdellovibrionales bacterium
ACGCCCTCTCCGGAGAACTTCACAGCAACGTCAAGCTGTCCATGATGGAAGATAGTTCGCTCGTTAGTGACTCCATTATTTCCCATCCATTTTCCGCTCGCAATGACAGGGCGTGGGCAACCTTTATTGGCGATTGGCAAGAAAGAGGGGACGGTACAGACCATACGCCGTTCTCCAGCCACTCCAAAGGCATTGTCTTTGGCGCAGATCAGGGTCAGTATGGCGTGGCGTTTGCCTATCTTTATAACAACTATCATCAGAAAGATTTTTCTTATAATGCCAAGGGCCACACATTGAGTTTAACGGCCTATGGCGCGGAAGATTTAGGCAAAGGGTTCACATTGCGCGGAGGGATGGGGTATGGCCTTCACACCATCAACAGCAAAAGAAACATTGTGTTGGGCAGCTTCAACGAAAACCTGAAAAGCACTTATTATGCACATCATGTACAGACCTTTGGAGAAATAGCCTATCCCATGGAAGGGTTCGAACCTTACGCAAGAGTGACGCACACCTATCTCTACACGCCCGATTTCTCGGAAACAGGCGGAGAAACGGCACTGACCAGCCACAAGAACCACGGGCAGTTGGGCTCTACCACAATAGGATTCAAAACGAGCACGGCCCTTAACCTGACGGACCGAGTGCAAACAAAACTCACGGCAAGCGCGGCGTGGCAACACACATTCGGGAATATAAACCCCAGCGGCGAGTACAGCTTTACCGACAGTGCTCACTTCCAAAGCAGCGCGGCGCCAGCGGCGCAAGATGCGCTGCAATTGACAACGGGCATGAGTTTTGAGTTCGACGGAGGCGTAACGATCGACCTGTCCTACAGCGGCATCCTCGCCCATAACGCGGAACGGCATGGCCTAATCGGAACCGTCAATTGGAGGTTTTAGGGAGTAAGTCAGTTGATGTTTTGCACCTCCCGCAACATCCTTTCCCGCGTCATCCTCGCGCACGCGGGGAGGTAGATTGCCATCAATGGCAACCACACCTTTCACAGTTTTGACCAGACTTTCTATCCACGCCGCAAAACAAGCTGCAAAAGATTGACTGTCCAGAAGCTCAAAGACACGCCAGAAAGTTTTGGCCGATGGAACGCCGTTTTCATACGGCAGAAACTCACGCAGAACATCCAGCTTCTCCTCACAGAAAAGGGCTATTTCTTCCCAATCCTCACCCCCGCAAATTATTCCGATCAGCGCTCCTAAAAGGATTTCCGGCAGCGGGTACGTGTCACAAACCCCTCGTAACGTGGGTCTTCAAGTTCAGAAAAATGTTCAAGAAAGCTAGCTAACGAGCTGAAATCCCCTGCTACCCCCTAAAAATCATGGGGTGGTAAGCCCCGATCCCTGCCCCCCGATCCCCGATCCCCGATCCCTGATCCCTGATCCCTGATTTCTGAATCGCTTCGCTAACGGCCGCTGGCTTCGTGAAATCTATGCGGGGGTGAGCAAAAGGAACCCAATGAAAGCGCGTGTACCATAAGGTGCCTTCATGAGGGGGGCTTCTATAGTCATAAGAAGCCAAGGGGCGGTAACATTCCTGAGCCAAACCAATATGACCAAGGTTTTTACGTTCTGACTCGTAAAGCATCAGGGCCAGTGCTTTGTTTTGTCTTTCCTGTTCCGTCAATAACAGCGTTGTTTCTGTGCCATGAAAGGTAGGGAAATTATGAGCATTAGCTTGTCCATGCGCATAATTATATTCAGCGAATTCAAGAATGCTGACTTTGTCTTTGAAGGATTGGCACAAACCATTCAGCCCATCATGATCGCTGTGGCCGCCTTCATAGGCTGGAATCCAGAGCTGATCTATGTCGTAGGCGTCAAGGGCCGTTTGAATTTCTGTGCGGACTTGGGGGAGCTCTTGCCATAAATGGCGCGTAGGGCGGTCGCTAAAGCCTATGATCTTGATGCCCATAAATAGCGACGCCTCTTCAGCTTCTGTGCGGCGCAGAGCTACTTGCGTGTCATGGAACTGCCTTTGCCACGGAAAGAGCGTTTCTTTGGCAATGCAGCCATGGGTCAGGAAGAGGACAAAGATTTCTGCGCCTTCAGCTTGTGCGCGTGCCATCGAGGCGCAGGCCATGACCATTTCATCATCAGGATGAGGGGCAAGGATCAGTATTCTTTTGCCGAAGGTCATGATTGCGCCTTTTCATAAATCTTTTGCCAAATGGCCAGAAAATCTTCTTTCAAGAATTGTTCCCAGTCAGGCGTATTCTCGTTCGTATAAGCAAGGCCTGCCTGCCCCATTTTCTGGCGCTTGTTCTGATCCTGAATAAGCGTGCGGAGGGCTGTGGCCCATTTATCCGCGCCATCTTCAACAGGCATAAGCGCTTCGTTATAGCCATAATGGGCCGCCACGCCGCCTTCTTTGGCCAAAAGAACAGGAAGGCCAGAAATCATAGCTTCAATGGCAACCAGACTGCGCATTTCGACTTTGGAGGGCATCGTGAGGATGTCCACGCTGGCATAGAGCGCTCCGAGCTCCTGCGGTTGGACAAAGCCCGCAAGCGTGACATGAGGGCCTAAACGGGCTTTCAAATCCTTGGCGGCGGGGCCTTCTCCGGCAGCGATGAGATGAAGGGGAAGACCCTCTTGAAGAAGTTTCTCGCAAGCGCCAATCAGAGGATAGATGTTTTTTCCCTCATCAAGGCGGCCGACGAAGAGACAAATAATTTTGTCTTTGGGAATGTTATAGCGTGTTTCAAGATCGTTGCGATCACGGCGGTGAGGCCCAAAAATAGAGCGGTCTATGGGGGTCCTCATGAAAGAGGTTGTAGAAGGGCCGCAAATGTCTTCTACTAATTTTTTGTCTTTTTCCCGTGTGACCATACCGTGGCAACAGTGGCGGAGATGCGCACGCAGGCGGCGGTTCATTTTTTCTTCTTGGCGGCGAGGCAAGCCTAGCGTTTCGATCAGAAAGCGCGTGATAAAAGTTTCTCCAAAAATCTTTCGGATCGTTCTTTCTGTGAAGACCCGCGCATAGGGCGGCGTGTCGGTGTGGAAAGACGTGACAAGAGGAATGTTATGGCTGCGGCTTACTTTTTCAGCGGTGCGGGCAAAGGCGAAAAAAGCATCTGTGGTGTGGATGATGTCGAAATGTTGGAGCTCCTGCGCGAGGCGTGGATGATAAGGCGCGAGGTCTGTGTTGTCCGGTACGTAAGGAAGGAATTTTAGGTTTTTGGTGCTGAAAACAGCATTTAAATGTTTTTGCGTGACGTGGGGCGATAGCTCTTCAGTTAATTCTTTACCTGAAAAATAAACGGTAAGATCCAAAGGAAGCTCAGTTTTCGCGGCGGCTTGTGCGAGGCGGGCCCAGCCTCGCGCATGGCCTCCTGACAGGGGCGTCAGAGGCAAATCAACAAGAACGGCAACTTTGAGAAAAGAAGGTAAAGTCATTGGCTATGGTATAGAAAAGTGCATATAGTTGTTTTCGGAGACAATAAACGAATAATGAGGCTTTTTCTATGCGGAACTTCCTTTTTTTGATCCTGTTCGGGGTGTTTGCGGGCGGCGGCGCATCATTAGCCGTAGCACAAGACGTAGATCCTGCTGTTGAAGCTGTTTCAGAGAAGGCCGAGGCACCAGAAAAAGCGCCAGAAAAGGCAGCGGAAAAGGCTCCAGAAGAGGCACTAGAAAAGGCTCCTGAGGAAGCTCCTGCAAAGGCTTCCGAAAATGATGTTTGGGATGATTTGGGCGATTTTTTTGGAGGCATCTTTGGTGGTGATAGCGAGGAACAAGAAAAGAAAAAAGAGCCAGAAACGACAGAGGATGTCATAAAAGCCAAGCGGTTAGAGGATGATTCCGATAAATCAACGAAACAAGAGGCTCCTCGAGAAGAGACACAGGCGCCGTATAAGGTCTATCAGGCTCCTGTCATTGAAGGACAAGCTTTTCCCGATTGGCATGATGCGCCGGACTCAGGAGGAAGTATAGCAGTTCAAGGGCAGCAAGAAACGCCTTCTTCCAACATGCCTGCGGCGGCATCGGTCCCAACGCAGTTTTTGCCAGTCTTCCCTTTGGGTGTGAGTGAGGCTTCGACTCAGCTGTTGCCTATAGCGAGCAATATACCGTTGGCACAAAATCACGATCATGTGCAGCGTGTCATCATTGTTATCCATGATATAGCGCGTGATGCTGCGGCGAGTTTAGCCATAATGGCGACGCTAAGCGGGGCCAGTCAGGGGAAAACTCTTTTAATTGCCCCTCAATTTCCTTTGGAGGCGGATGTTAAGCGTTTTGCTGCGCATCTACCGCAGCATGGTCAGAAGGTAATCCGTTGGCCGGTGGTAGAAGGCTGGCCTATGGGTGGGCAAAGTATGTCCTTTAATCAGCGAGGCATAAGTTCGTTCACTGCGCTTGATGTGTTGCTTTTGTTTTTGGCGGACACGTCAAGGTTTCCTCGTTTGCGAGACGTTGTCATCGCAGGCCATGGTATGGGCGCGGATTTTGTGCAGCGCTATGCGGCGGTGGGAATGGGTGTGAGCGTACTTGAGTCACAGAGAGTGGGGGTGCGTTTCTTGGTAGCCAATCCTTCCTCTTATCTTTATCTCACGGCCTCGCGGCCTTTGGGAGAGGGGTTGTCTTTTGGCCTTCCCAAGGGAGATTCGTGTCAGGGCGGGAATTCTTACCCTTACGGCCTAGATCATCTTTTGCCTTACGCTAAGCGTATTGGGGCTACGCGCATGAGACAGGATTATCCAGCGCGGCGTGTGACTTATCTGATCGGGGACAAGATTGAAGATGATCCTTATTTAGATCGCTCTTGTGCGGGGCTGTTACAAGGCAGCAGCAGACTTTCTAGGGCGCGTGCTTATGCGCGGTATATGATGCAGAGTTTTGGTAACGTGGCGGCATGGCACCAGTTTCATGCTGTGAAGGATGGGGGTTATGATCCGGTAGCGATTTTTGGCTCGTCTTGTGGTCTATCGACATTATTTGGTGACGGAGGTTGCCAGTAGGTGATCGTTTCTGTTGTTTTCCTTATCTCCACTATCGGGGGATCTTAAGTCTGAGTCTTTCCTGCAACAGGTGAGGATTAGTTACTGAAATGTTAATGGTAATGATTGTGCCTTGAAGGCGGGATTCCTAAGCTAGCTCTGACGTGATTCTTCTTTGCGACAGGGCAGTATAGGTTTATGGGTCAGCATCCACTTCTTGTTCTTTTTCTCTCGACGGGTAATGCTGCGCGCAGTCTGATTGCGGAAAGCGTGTTGAACAGCAAGCAAAGCAGTCTTTATCGTGCGCGTAGTGCGGGAACGGCTCCGTTGGAGGATGTGCCATTGCAAACGAGGCGTTTTTTGGAACAAGCTGGTTTTGAAACCTTGAAGCTTCACCCCAAGCGGTGGCAGGATTTTTACAAAGCCAATCAGTATGTGCCTGTGGACGTGATTATTACGCTCTCGCAAGAGGCTCGTGATGAATGCCCTGTTTCATGGCCGGGTGATCCTGTGCGCGTGCATTGGGCTGTGGATGATCCTTTGGGCGCTGTGCGGACGGACGCGGCCGAGTGGAAGTTCCGGAAATGTTTGTCCCTTCTTGATGCGCGTATTTCGGCACTGCTACAAGCTGCGCCGCCTGTTTCTTCTGAAGCCTTGTGGTTGCGTCTTCGCGATATTAGTATGGTTGTCTGACCCTGTTAAAACGATCTTAACCAACCTTCTTGTAAAAGTAGGGTGAGCGGAAATTCTTTTGCGTTTTCCCGTCGTTTTACTGTGGTTTAGAGAATGAGTCCAAATTTCTTCATTGGTGTGATTGTTGCCGTGGCCTGTACCCTTGGCGGGTATATCATGGCGGGTGGCCACATGAGCGTTTTGATCGACGCGGCACCTCTTGAGATTATGATCATGGGCGGTACGGCTACTGGCGGGTTCATTATCTCGAACTCCAAGCGGGTCAAACGTGGTGTCAAGAAAGGGTTGAAGCATCTTTTTAAAAAGCAGAAATTTGAGAAAGATTCCTATATTGAGCTTCTTTCCATGATGTACCAGATTTTTAAACTGGCAAAAACCAAGGGGATGCTCGCGCTTGAGGCTCATGTCGAAAATCCTCATGAAAGCTCTATTTTCCAAGAATTCCCCGGCTTTCTTTCCAACCATCATGCGGTCGAGTTCGTGTGCGACTATTTGCGGCTCGTAACCCTTGGCTCCGATAAGCCTTACGAAATCGAGGCGTTGATGGACGAGGAGCTTGAGGTTCATCACGGTGAAGATGCCGCCGTCGTGGCTGCTATTACTTTTGTGGCCGACAGTATGCCCGCTATTGGTATTGTGGCTGCCGTGTTGGGCATTATCCATACGATGGGCGCCATTTCCGAGCCTCCGGAAGTGTTGGGACAACTGATCGGCGGCGCTCTTGTCGGGACATTCGTGGGTGTGTGGGTGTCGTATGGCTTTATCGGGCCTATCGCGAACTGCGTGGGGCAGGCGTTGGAAGGCGAATCTCGTTACTTGCAATGTTTGAAAGTCGGTATTCTGGGGCACTTACAGGGATTTGCGCCCTCGATCTCGATTGAATACGCGCGGAAAACGTTGCTTAGCGATGTACGGCCTACTTTTGCGGAAGTGGAAGAGGCGACTCAGGCTCTGCCGACGCCAGGATGATGAAAGGATAGCAAGGAAAGCCCATGGCTGAACAGCAACCCGTTATCATTATCAAGAAGATCAAAAAGGGTCATGGCGGCCATCATGGCGGCGCGTGGAAGGTGGCCTATGCCGATTTCATGACGGCGATGATGGCCTTTTTTCTGTTGATGTGGCTTTTGAACGTGACAACCTCGGACCAGCGTCAGGGGTTGGCCGAGTATTTTGCGCCGACAGGGATTTCCCAGACATTTGGTGGGTCGGGCGGTGTGATGGGAGGAGTTAGTATTTCTTCGGATTTTGGTGCGGACACTTCTGAATCTCATGCGCCGGGTGTAGAAACTCGTGCTTCAGCGACGATAGGTCGTGGCGAGGATGGTGACGAGGATATTCCGGGCAAAAGCGAGAAGGGCGGTGGGTACGAAGATGCTGAAGGACGAAAAGAAAAAGAAGCGGCTCAGCTTTTAGACGCAGTAGAGCAGGAGCAGGCCAAAAAATTTAGCGCTGTGCTGGCGCAAGAAGAGTCGAGCTTTAAAGCTGCAGAAGGTGTTCTTCGTGCGGCTATCGAGCAAAATCCGGCGTTGCGGGAGTTAGGGAAATATCTCTTCATTGATCGCACGCCAGAGGGTTTACGTATCCAAATCGTTGATCAGGGCCGCTTTGCAATGTTTCCTTCTGGCTCTTCTATCCCTTATGAAAAAGCGCGGGACTTGTTGCGTCTTGTTGGAAAAGTAATTGCGCGGTTGCCCAACGATATATCGATCACAGGACATACGGATAGTCGCCCCTTTGCGGCGGGGTCGCGGCGGGATAATTGGGGATTATCGGTGGAGCGGGCGAATATCAGCCGGTATGAGTTGCAAGAAGGCGGTGTTCCCGCAAGCCGTATTTCACGTGTTGCGGGACGGGCTGATAGAGATCCCTTTGTGCCGACTGATCCCGATGACTCGCGCAATCGAAGAATTAGTATTGTTTTGTTACGGGAGGCAACGTTGTCCAGCGTAACAGAAAAAGCTACGTCTAATAACAACCAAGAACCAATGGAAGGTGCACAATGACGGATAATATAGCGCAATGTCCCGTTACGCTTGCTGGCAAAAAGGGACTTATTATAGGAATTGCTAATCAGCACTCGATCGCTTATGGCTGCGCGGCTGCGTTTAAGGAACTGGGGGCTGACTTAGCCGTGACGTATCTGAATGAGAAGTCCAAATCATACGTTGAGCCATTGGCTCTGCAGCTTGGTGTTTCGCCGGAGATGCTTTTCCCATGTGATGTGCGTGAGGAGGGGGAACTCGAAGCTGTTTTTGAGGGCATTCAACAAAAATGGGGTAAGCTTGACTTTGTTCTTCACTCGATTGCTTTTGCGCCGCGTGAAGATTTGCATGGCCGTTTGACGGATTCTTCGCGTGATGGCTTTATGATGGCGATGGATGTCTCGTGCCATTCATTTATCCGTGTGGCTCATTTGGCCGAGCCGTTGATGACTCGTGGCGGGACCCTGTTCGCCATGACCTATTATGGCGCCGAAAAAGTCGTTGAGCACTACAATTTGATGGGTCCAGTCAAAGCGGCTCTCGAATCTTGCGTGCGCTATCTGGCCTTTGAGTTGGGGCGGAAACATATTCGTGTTCATGCGATTTCTCCGGGGCCGATTAAGACTCGTGCGGCCAGCGGTATTGATCGCTTCGATGAGCTTATCAATAAGGCGGCTTCAAAAGCACCGATCCAAAGCTTGCTGTCGATTGAGGATGTGGGGCGTGCTACGGCTCTTATGGCTACGGATGCGGCACAGCTCGTGACGGGTGAGACCCTTTATATTGATGGGGGCTATCACGTTGTTGGGTAGGCTTAGAGCATGTTCATAATCTAGATTCCGGCGTTGGCTTTTTGCCCGTTTTCTGCGGTTCGCTGCGCACGTAGCGTAAAGTACGCTTACGCTGCGAGCCTCGAAAACAAACAAAAATCCTTAGCCGGAACAAGATTCTGAACAGGCTCTTAGGGCGTATTGTGTCTCATTTTCGCCAAAGAGCATTCATATAGTGATGAAGATAAGAAATAAGGAAGTTTTGTGAAACTTCCCCGATCCCTAATCCCTGACTCCTATTATGTCTTTTTTACACGAAATAATACGACGTATCTGTTTTATATTCTCCAAACAGCCAGAGGCGTGCCCGTGGCCACCTTTGCCTTGGGCGTTGCCGCGTGTGCATCGGCGGATATCGCCTCTGACATTACGGATCATGATCGTCAATATGATTGCTCTGGCGATCTTGGGGGCAAGCCTTCTTTATCTGGGGCACTATAAAGATCAATTGATTGATGCCGAGCTGAATGCCCTTCAGATGCAGGCGCGTATGTCCTCCAATGCGTTGACTCAAGGGGCGGTTGTACTCGATTTTAATGAGCGGAACATTTTATCGCCGCTTCTGGCGCGGCTTATGATCCGGCGTTTAGCGGAAGTGAGTGAAGCTAGAACGCGGCTTTTTGATTCAGAAAATAGAGTTATCGCGGACAGCAGTGTTCTTTTAAACCGTGGTGAGTGGCGCAATTTTGAGCGCCAGAATTCGGACTCATGGTTTCTCAAAAATGCAATGAATATTCTTAATGTATTTGAGGGATTCCAAAAACGGCGCGCCTATGAATTATATCAGGAGAAGAAGGAGCAGCAGAGTCAGGATTTAGAGCTTTTGGATATGGCGCGTGCGGGATCTTTAGTATCTCGTATCTGGCAGCGTCCTAAGGGAGGCATTTTGCTTTCCGTAGCGGTTCCTGTGCAACGTTACCATCAGGTGCTCGGTGTTTTGGTGCTTTCAAGGCCTGATAATAATATTGAGCAAGCTATGTACGAGGTTCGCACCAACATCTTGACTCTGATTGGAGTGGCGTTGCTGGTCACGGTTTTGCTTTCTTTATATTTGGCGCGGGCGATTTCGCGGCCTCTTAAAAAACTCTCGCAAGCGGCAGAGACAGTGCGCCTAGGACAGGCGCAAAATGTGGGTTTGAGCGGCTCGGCACGTTTGCTTGAAAGTCATATTATTCCTGACTTTTCTTCACGGCAAGATGAGATCGGAGACTTGTCTGTGGCTTTGCGCGAGATGACTATGGCGTTGGCACGACGCTTGGGGGCGATCGAGAATTTTGCGGCTGATGTCGCGCACGAGATTAAAAATCCGCTTACATCTTTGCGAAGTGCAGTGGAAACGGCCTTTGTTGTGAAGGATCCTGTGCGGCAAGAAAAATTGATGCGCGTTATTTTGGATGATGTTAATCGGCTGGATCGCTTGATTAGCGATATTTCAAATGCCTCACGACTTGATGCCGAATTGACACGTGATGAGGCTAGGTCGTTGGACGTTTATAAAATGCTGCAAACGGCGGTTGACTTTTACTTGCAAAGAGATGGTGCGGGTGTTCGTTTAAGCCTGCTAAGCGAACAAAATGTGCATATAGCGGGGGTTGAAGAACGGCTCTTTCAGGTCCTTCGCAATTTGATTGATAATGCTTTGAGTTTTACGGCCAAGGATGCGCCCGTTATTGTCATGGTAAGGCACGTTCATGATGTGGCGGAAATCACAGTTGAGGATTCTGGTCCGGGTATTCCAGAAGATAAGGAAGATAGGATATTTACGCGTTTTTATAGCGAGCGGCCCAAGCAAGAAAAATTCGGTACGCATTCAGGTCTGGGATTAAGTATTTCGCGGCAGATTGTTGAAGCTCATCAGGGCAAGATTTGGGCTGAGAATCGTAAAGATGATGACGGGCAGATTTTAGGCGCGCGCTTTGTCATACAATTGCCTGTGCTAGGGGATGGCTCCAAATAAGGAGGCGGGTTTATTCCTTTATTTTGAGCATTCCCGTGGCGGCTTTTTTAAGGCCAGTTGAGACATCTTCTTTGTCCGAGAAAGTATAAGCTCCATAACTTAATTCGGGCTGTAAATTGGCCCCCCAACGTTCTGATAGGGTAGAATGGATGGCGGCGGCCAATTGCTCTCCCTTTTTCCATGCCGATTCATTATCGCATCGAGGCATGAGTACGCCAATTTCCTCAGGCGATAATCTGCCGATAATATCTGTACACCTGACATGGGCCATTAAGAGGTCACAAGTGGACTGAATGGCCTCATCAGCCAGCACGTTGCCATGGCGTTGGCGGATGGTGCCCATATTTTCAATGTCAAAATAGATAACGCTTGATATCGTTCCATAGCGGTTGTCGAGAGCCAGAATACGGGCAACTTCCCGATTAAAGTCAGGTCGCGCTAGGATGGTCTGGAGCGGTGATTCGGTCTTTATTTGCTTTCTTAGCGTCTCAATGCGGCGCTCAAGCTCATGAATCCTGACGTTTGCCGAGACAAGCTGGGCACAATGATCATGCCATATTTCCCGCTCTTCCGGTGTCAGAGCGGCATCGGCCAGCACGTCGGTCATTTGGTCAAAAGGTGTCTGAGGCATAGTTTGATAAGACTCTATGATTTTCCTGAAAAATTGATTAACCTCTCCTTTTCAGAATAGAAATAAGGAGTTTAAACCATGCCTTCCAAAGCAGCAACAGCTAAGACAAAAACGGTTTCTGGGTCCGTCAAAAAAACGAAGCGCAAGACATCCACAAAGGGGACTGCTCAAGAGGCTCCCCTTGTCGGTCTGATTATGGGCAGTACTTCGGATTGGGAGACAATGGAGAATGCCGCCAATGTTCTGGATAGTTTTGGGGTGCCTTATGAATCGTGCGTGGTTTCTGCTCATCGTACACCGCGTCGTTTGTTTGATTATGCCGTCTCGGCTAGCGCGCGTGGGCTTAAAGTCATTATCGCAGGGGCAGGCGGCGCGGCGCATTTACCCGGTATGACGGCATCCATGACACCGATACCTGTTTTGGGTGTACCGGTCCAGAGCCGGACTCTTGATGGGCTTGATAGCTTGCTTTCAATTGCGCAAATGCCTGCGGGTGTGCCGGTTGGAACTTTTGCTGTTGGTACAGCCGGAGCGATTAACGCCGCGCTGTGCGCGGTATCGATCCTAGCGCTGGGGGATAAAGAGCTAGCTAAAGATTATGAGCTGTGGCGCGATGTGCAGACAGAATCCGTGGCGCATGACCCTAAAGAGGGGGCTAAAAGAAAGGCAGCGGCTCAAAAGACAAGTAAGAAAAAAGTAGCTAAGAAGAAAAAGTAAAATGAAAACACTTTCTGTGGGATGCACGATTGGGATTCTGGGCGGAGGTCAGCTCGGACGTATGACCGCTATGGCGGCGGCACAGCTTGGATGCCATACGCATATTTTTTGCAGCGATAAGACAGAACCTGCGGTGGAGGTTGCTGGTACGGTGACGCTGGCTTCTTTTGATGATGAAGCGGCCCTGACGCGTTTTGCACAGACAGTGGATGTCGTTACTTTGGAATGGGAAAATGTGCCTCTTCGTGCGTTAGAGATAGTGCTTCGAAAAGCTCCCGTTTTTCCGGGGAGTTCTGTTTTGGAGGTTGCGCAAGACAGAGGACAAGAAAAGCGTTTTGCACGTCAAAATGATATTGGTACGGCTGATTTTGAGATTGTTCATAGTGAGGCTGAGCTTGAAGCTGCTATGAAGCGTTTTTCCTTGCCTGCCATTTTGAAATCAACGCGTATGGGCTATGACGGGAAGGGGCAGGTGCGCCTTGATCCGGGTATCAAAGCCAAGGATGCGTGGCAAGAGATGGGGGCGGAGGAAGGCATTGTCGAATCTTTTGTCGATTTTGAGTGTGAGATATCTGTTATCGTCGCGCGTCGGGAAGATGGTGTGATGGAGGCTTTTCCGCCTGTTCGTAATGAGCATAAAAACCATATTTTAGCGCGAACTCTTTGGCCTGCGGTGCTTCATCCTGATATAGAGGACGAGGCTGTCAAACTGGCGAAGCGCATGGCCGACAAGTTAGGAGTCGTCGGCCTTTTGGCTGTAGAAATGTTTGTGCTCAAACGACCCAATGAGAAAGGTCAACGCGTCTTGATGAATGAGATTGCGCCGCGCCCTCATAACTCTGGCCATTGGACGATGGATGCGTGTGCGTGCAGCCAGTATGAGCAGCTTGTACGCGCTATCTGCGGGTGGCCGCTTGGGGACGTGACGCCGCATTCTCAGGCAGAGATGATTAATTTGTTAGGTGATGACGTGAATATGGTGCCGCGTTATTTGGCACAAGAGGGCGCATGCGTGCATCTCTATGGCAAGGCCAAAGTGCGTTCTGGGCGCAAGATGGGGCATGTGACTTTGTTGGAGCGTTCATCAAAGAAATAGGCAAAACGCTGTTGTCACAAGAGCCGTGACTATGATTTCAATGATAATGTAACGCGTCCCTATCTGAGCGCCGCAATGACGGCATTTTCCTTTACAGAACAGCCATGAGAAAATGGGAACAAGGTCGCGGACGCCGAGCCTTGTTTTGCAGGACGGACAGTGCGAGGGCAGAAAGACGATGTCCATTTTTCGTGGCACGCGATAGCACAGCATCGTCGTGAAGCTGCCCAGAACCATGCCTATTAAGAGGCCGGAGAAGATAAGAAAATATATATTCTGATCCATAGGACTTGTCTTTCTATATCTATTAGCGCTATTCTGGAGAGCTCACCCTTTTTATGGAAGATAATAGGATGCCTCAGCCTCTTATAGACGTTCAAGCGTTAACGCGCAGCTTTAAAATTGCGGAAAAAGGTCAAAAACGCAAAGGCTTTTTGCGTTATTTTGAGGCGCCGATTATAAAAGAGCTGATGGCTGTGGATGAGCTGAATTTCTCCATTCAAGCCGGTGAGAAAGTCGCCTTTATCGGTCCGAATGGGGCCGGAAAATCGACAACGCTTAAAATGTTGTCGGGCCTTCTTGCCCCTACATCTGGGACAGCCCATGTCGATGGGCTTGTTCCGTGGGAAGATACGCGTGCGCTCTCACGGCATATTGGCCTTGTGTTTGGGCAGCATTCACATCTATGGCCGATGCTATCTGTGAAAGATAGCTTTGATTTACTCGCCCAGATTTATGATCTTGATCAGGTCGCTTATCGGGATCAGCGCGAAAAACTAATTGGCCTCTTTGGGCTTGAGAAGCTTTTGTTTCAACAGGCCCGCAGCCTTTCCTTGGGTCAACGCATGCGCTGTGATATTGCCGCAGCTTTACTGCATCGCCCTTCAGTCCTCTTTCTTGACGAGCCAACAATCGGTCTTGATGTGACGGCTAAGGCCTTATTGCGTGATCATTTAAATAAACTCGCGCATGATTTTGAAACAACAATTCTTCTGACGAGCCATGACACGGACGATATCGAATCTATCTGTAAGCGTGTCATTCTGATTGATCATGGCAAGAAGCTTCTGGATACGACTGTGGCGGGATTGCAGCGCGATTTCACGCATATCAAGACTCTGCGGTTGGTGACGGAAGAACCTAACCCTTCTTTTTCTCACGATCATGTCATGGTTGCTGAACGGGGCGAGCATAACCTCGTTCTAAAAGTCGATGTTGGCCAGATCCAAATTGGAAAAATTGTGTCTTTATGCCTCGATCAATTCCGGCCCCTTGATATCGGGATCGAGGATATGCCTCTTGAGGAAGTCATCAAACAAATCTATGCGCGAGGAGCACACAGTTCATGAGATGGCGCCTTGAAATCATAGCTAAAGCTACGGCCATGGGCGTGCGCAATGCCAGCGCTAATCCGTTGCCTGTGCTTGGTGGTTTTCTTCTCTATTTGATGATTATGGTTCTCTATGCGGGCATCATCAATATGGTGCCTGAGGAAGATATTGCCCCGCTTTATTTATCTCATGCGCAAATGATATGGTACATAGGTGCAACGGAAATGATTGTGTTTAGTGGTGTTGGCTGGGCGTGGAAAGAAATCCAGAACGCGTTTTTATCAGGAGATGCGATTTTGTCTCTTGTAAGGCCTGCCTCGGCGGCGCTCATTCGCTGTTCCTTTTGGATGGGTGAATCTTTGGTGCGCATGGCCATCTTTTTCCCACTTTATCTTTTGTTGATGTGGTATCTCTCGGATGCATTCGTTTTTGATATTTGGCATGCTTTGGGGCTTTTATTAAGTATGCCTTTGGCGGTTGTGATGATGAATTGTGCCTCTTATGCAATCGGTGGTTTGTGTTTGTGGGTGACGCAGGCCGATCCTGTGTTTTGGGTCTGGCAGAAGCTTATCTTTTTGTTGGGAGCGATGCTTTGGCCGCTCTTGTTCTATCCGCGAGTGATACAAGAGATTTTGCCGTGGTTGCCTTTTTATGGAATTCTGACACATAGTGGTAATTGGGCGCTTGATATGTCGCTGCGCGATTATGTGTATGGCTTTTTAAATCAGTTTCTTTGGACAGCGCTTTTCTTGTGGTTTTTAAAGTTCTTTGATCTGAAGGTCATTGCGCGGATTCAAAAAGGAGATAGATGATGAAACACTCGTATCTCTTGACGCTGATGAAGATGAATATGAAAGGCTACTTACTTCAGCGAAAGCGCGTCTTTGTTCTCAGCTTTTTTATGATGCTTCAGAACCTTTTGTTCTTTGTCATGTGGGGCATCTTTTTTTCGACCGTCAAAGAGGTGCGTGGCTGGCAGCTTGAGGAAGTTGCACGCATGTTTGCTGTTGTTTGTACTTCTGTCGGCGCATGTCTTTTTTTCTTTAATGGTGTGCGCAGTATCGCGCGGCGCATCAGAGATGGATCGATAGATGCTTTTTTAGTGCGGCCCAAAGCGGCATTGCCTTCGATCTTAATGAGTGACTCGGCTCTGTCCGGAATGGGAGATGTTGTCTCTGCGCTTCTTATTCTTGTTTTTCTTGGAAATGTAGGCTGGGCCGAGTTTGCTATCTTTGTTTTTGTGGCGTTGATGGCCGTGGTGATTTTTCTTTCCTCTTGCGTGATCCTTTATTCTTTGGCTTTTTGGATGAAAGGCGATGAGCGTTTCTCGGATCAGCTTTTTGAGATGCTGATTATTTCCTCAAGCAGCATCATTCATGGACAACCTTGGGCGATTAAGATGGTTGCCTTTACTGTGCTGCCAGCTGGATTTATTTCGTATCTGCCTGTTGAGCTTATGCGCGAGTTTGATGTGTCTGTTTTAGGTGTGATGCTTGCGGCAACAGTGTGTTATGTGTGGTTAGCGCATTTAGTTTTTGAAGCTGGTGTGCGACGGTATAAGGCCGCGAATAGATGACAGAAGACAGTGGACAGAAGACAGATGAGATTTCTGTTTCTTTCTCTCCTACTTTTCAACACATCTCCGTCATCACTACGCCGCATCTTGCAAAAGCAAGATGCGTTCCGTTCGCGATGACGGGAAAATTTTTAAAGTTTGGGAAAGAAAGAAACAGGAAGCCCCCTGAATCCTGAATGCCGAATCCTGAATCCTGTTTTACGACACTTTTCTGTCGTCAGCCGTTCGGCTATTGTCTGATATGCCGACCGCTTCATCAAGCTCAATGACATGCTCGTTTATCTTGCTGATGGCATGGACGAGCTCATTAATAACAGCCGTGTGTTTGTCGCGTGTCGCTCCGTCAATAGGGGCTTCACTCAGCACATCATTAGCATCTTTCAGCTTTTTGTCCAAAACGATAAGACGCGTTTCGAGTTGATCTTTTTGCTGGATAATAACGTCTGCCAAAGCGTCGCGCATGGTCTCCATTTGAAGCGAAGCTTCATTCCATTGGCTATGGATTGTCTCTATGATCTCGCGGGCCTGTGCCGACATATGTTTCTTAGCATCATCAAGGTCAATAATGACGGGTGGCATTTCTGCAGACATGATAGGTGGGGTTGTCTGCATAGATACAGCACCTCTTCCCCCCATATTCGTGAGCACAGGGACAACTTGTCCCAATTGTCCGGCCACGGTTCCGAGCGTTCCTGTGAGTTGGCTGAGGATGTTGAGCCTTTGCATAACGCTTTCCACTTGATCGGCAATATCGCCCATGCGGACAAAACTTTTTGAGGCCCATTCCTCAGTCTTGCCGAAAGTTTTTGTGGCATGCTCTTCAAGCCGCAGTCCGACATCTGACATGGTTTGCGAGAACCCTTTACGGGTTTGTGCGAGTTTGTTTTGCTCTTCGTTCAGCGATCCAACGGCTTGTTTGAGTGCGTTATTGGTGCTTGTGGCTTGCTGAAGCATGGATTGGCTGTAATTGTTCAAATGTGACAGATGTGTATCAGCGGTTTCACTTTGCGTTTGGATTTGAAGCTCAAGCCTTTGCATCAGAGCGTGGCTCTTTTCGGTGAGGTTTTGCACGCTGGCAAATCCTGTCTGGCTGTTTTGTGACAGAGCCGAGAGCAGGGAGTCATTATTCTTCCGCAGCTCTTGCAGCAAGTTGCCCACGAGCGATGAATCCCGTGAGATTTTATTCGTCGCATCAGCCAGCGAGTGTTGAGCTGTCTCAAAGCTCGCGACAATCGAGGACATGCGGTGTGTAGCTGTGGCAACTTGCTCGTCCAGAATCTCATGTTGTTGGGCAATGGATTCGACGACTTCGCTCATCTTGTCGGCACTGGTTTCCGTACGGCTGGCAAGTTGATCTAGTTTTTTCTCGGCGTTGATCGTATTATTGAGGCGTTTTTCAGCGCGCTCCAGCATGCTGGTGAGATTGCTTTCGCCGCGTGTGAGAGACTCCATCACTTTTGATATCTTCGTTTGGGCTACTTCATTTGTTTCGCTGAATTGTTTACCGCTGGCTTTCATGAGGTTCAGTGCGGCAAACATACGGTCGCCCATTTGGCTTGTGGCACTGGCGAGTTGCTTGATGGTGCTTTGGCCATAGGAGGAGGTGGCTTGCAGGGTTTGCTCGGCCTTTTGCAGCGAGGTCAGAGATTGCGTGATTTGCGTTCCAGCCAACTGCGTGATTTGCGCCATGTTATGCAGCCGTTCCTGCATGGAAGGGATGATCTGATCGAGTTGGCGGGCGTTCTTTTCCTGTGTTGTGACAAGCGAATAGGCGATGTTGTCGATCTTTTGAGCGCTGAGTTCGTGGGCCGAGACTAATTTTTCTGTTGCACCTTTAAGTTCCATAACGCCTTTCGTTTGCGCTGAGGAGAGGATTGTCGAGGCATCCTCGAGCGCGTGCGCCAAGCGTTTGATCGTGGCTTCGCTGGTCTCACCATGCTTAGAGATTTCATCCAGAATGTTCTGAATCTTACCCTTCATGGTTTCTATCGTGTCTTGATAGAGGGCAAATTTACTCGTAAACGCGTTTGTTCTTTCTCTTGCCTCTTCAAAATGCTGCGTGACATTTTTCATCATCGTCTTAAAGAGAGAGCCTGCCTCGCCATCGAATTTCAGGCGGGTTGTGCCGTTTTCACTGTTGATCGAAATGTCCGGCACTTGCGAGAAATAACGTCGCGCCATGTCGATTTCGCGCGCTAGATCGCCTACCTCGTCGTCGCGCTCTAATCCCCAAATGGGTTTTTCCATGTCAATCTTGGTGATGTTGGCGACGCTTTGCGCCAGCGCTTTGAGAGGGGCCTTCAGCTGTTTATCCTGAGCGCTGAACGCCCAGAAGGTCAGGCTCGTTGCGACGAGAACTGCTCCCCACGTTAAAAACATCAAGGCCAAGCTCCATTTTTTGAACGCTGCATGAGCGGTCATACGGCTTTGGGCCTGCAAGGTTTGAAGTCGTGCGTTCAGTGTCGCCATCGCATCGGTTGCAATGACCAGATCTGATTGTGTGATGCCGCTGCTGAGTGCATCACCGCCTGTTTCGGCGCGAACAAGAATGTTTCTATAGACGCTTAAAATGCCTTCAATATCGTTCTTCACGGATGTCGGTGCCATCTTGGCGGCTTGCATTGCGGCATTGCGGGCTGTTTCATATTGTTTGCGCATGGTGGCTAGATCGTCTTTTTTGAGCTTAGCCATATATGCTTGTGCTGAGCCCAAAAAGCCGCCATAGCCGAGCTGCATCACTGTTTTTTCATATAATTTTTCTTCAATGGTAGTTGTTTTTTGAGGGGCTGCCAGCTCAAGCTCGGCTTGGTCCAGCTTCATCTTGATGTAGCCAGCGGCGCAGGTCATGCCTATACAAAGAAGGAGGAAAAAGGTTAGAAAAAAGCCAGCGCGGAATGAGGGGCCATTTTTAGGTAATTCTGAACTCATGGATGGGCCGCTCTCTGAAGCAAATAAAGAAAGGGAATAACGAGAAGCTAAACTAGCTGATTTGAACGAATCAGTCAAAAAGGTAAAAGCGCCAAAGTAGCTTTTTTATGATTCGACTTCTTTTTGAGGCTAAAAAGTCACAGGGAAAAGATATATCAGATCATTGCTACGAGTCCGCATACAGAAATAATCATGGCCTGCTTGCCAAGGTGAGAGCATACACAAAGAAACTACGTGCAACTGCGTGGAAGATAAACCAAAATAGCGCGGCTATAAATGAAGGGGTCCGATTCGCGTCATGACAGAAGACGTAACGCAAAATGATAAAGCGCAAAATGTACCGGAAGCGAAAGAAACGGCTTCTGGTGATGATCTTGTGCTGGCGCTTGAGGGTTTTGAGGGGCCTATTGATTTGCTGCTCAACCTTGCGCGAGACCAAAAGGTTGATCTTGCCAGTCTGTCTATCTTGGAATTGGCCGAGCAGTATTTGGCTTATATCGCCTCGGCGCGCAAATTGCGCCTTGAAATAGCCGCTGATTATCTCGTTATGGCGGCGTGGTTGGCCTATCTTAAGTCGCGGCTCTTGCTTCCTGAACAGCCGGAGGAAGAAGAAAACCCCGTTGATATGGCCGAAGCCTTGAAATTCCAGCTCTTACGGTTGGAGGCTATGCAAAAAGCGGCAGCACAATTGTTTGATTATCCTCAGCTAGGCGTTGATTTCTTTATGCGTGGCACGCCAGAGTCCCTTCCTGTAGAGGTTAAACCCGTTTATTATTTGCCCCTTTATGATTTGCTGGCTGCGCTTGGCGCGCCTCAGCGCCGCAAAAAGCCAGAGACTTATGACATCAAGCCAACGCGCCTGTTCTCCATGGAGGACAGTTTGCGTCGTCTGCGCCGTCTTTTTGGTTCGGTTCCTAATTGGGGAGTCTTGTCCAGCTTTCTGCCTGCGGTAGAAGGCGCAGATCCTTTGGAAACGAAGTCGGCTATTGCTTCGACTTTTTCGGCGGTATTAGAGATGGTCAAAGCGGGCGAGCTTGATTTGCGCCAAACAGAGACATTTGCGCCAATTTATCTCAAGCGGCGGACACAAAGCGAAACAAATATGATCCAGACAGAAAGTTCTGAAGAATGAGTTTCATGTGATGACAAAGATCAAACTTGCTTCCCAAGAAGACGTTTCAACTATCGTTTCTTTTATGAGCGATATGCAAGATGAGTTACAAGAATTTGCTTTGGATCGTCACGTTGCAACACAAACAATCGCTTGTGCCATAGATGAGGGCGTATATTGGTTCTTGTTTTTGAATGAAAATAATGAACCTTTCGGGGCATGCTATCTTCAATCTGTCCATAATTATTGGAGAGAGAAAAAACGGTTCTACCTTGGTGGATTCTATATTGCACCTATGCAACGAGGAAAAGGGCTGTTTAAAGATATAAATAAATTATTAAAAGATTGGGTTTCCCAAAATGGGGGAGTTCAAATTTATGCACATATTCATAAAGACAACGAAAAAAGTCTTCAGTCTTTTCATTCGGTTGGTCTTGTTCCTGATGAATATTTGCTGTGCGTTAATCATTGGGGTGAAGAATGAGTGAAGAGAACCAACAAGAAGCTAGTCAAGACACGCAAGACAATCAGCATGAAGGGCTTTTGGAGGCGATTTTGTTCGCCAGTGATGAGCCGACAACGCTCGCCTTTCTGCAAAGTCAAATGCCGGAAGGGGCGGATGTGCCTGCGCTGTTGGCGGCTTTGCAAGAGCATTACAAAGGCCGTGGCGTCAATCTGGTCCAAAATGGCGAGGTCTGGAGCTTCCGCACCGCGCCGGAACTGGCACCTATGTTGACGATCACTAAGCGGCCACGGCGGAAACTGCCTCGTGCGGCTTCGGAGGTACTAGCGATTGTAGCCTATCATCAACCTGTTACGCGTGGCGAGATCGAAAGCATTCGTGGTGTGGAAACCAGCCGAGGGACTTTGGATATTTTGTTGGAGCTGGGCTGGGTCAAGCCCGGAAAGCGGCGTGAGACTCCGGGACGTCCTTTGACATGGAAAACGACTCCGGAATTTCTGAGCCAATTCAATCTTGAGTCTTTGAAAGAGTTGCCGGGGCTTGATGAGCTGAAAGCGGCAGGGCTTCTTGATACACGGCCTGTGCTGGCTGGCATGGGCGAGCCCGAGGATGCTCCTGAGGATGAGGAAGAGGGCGACGAGGTTTAGAGAGAAGAAAAAACAGGAAGGTTCCCTGAATCCCGAATGCTGAATCCTTACTAATCCCCGCCCCCTGATTCAAACAACGGCACCAGATCCCTCAGGCGGCTGATTTCCGTTTGTTTCATCTCCTTGCCTATGGCGCCTTGTTTCTTTTTATCGACATTGGGCGTGATGGCTTGTGTGAAGCCTAGTTTAGCGGCTTCTTTTAGGCGGATGGCAGGTTGGGCGACACGGCGGATTTCTCCGGACAGGCCTATTTCTCCGAACAGAACGCATTCGCTGGGGACGGGGACTCCTGATAAGGCCGATAGCAGCGCTGCGGCAACGGCAAGATCGGCGGCGGGTTCGCTAATCCGTAAGCCTCCGGCGACATTCAAATACACGTCGTTATTTCCAAAGGTTACGCCGCAGCGTGACTCAAGCACAGCCAGCACCATGGCTAGCCGCCCTGAATCCCATCCAATAACCGCGCGGCGGGGTGTGCCATAAGCGGCTGGAGCGACAAGCGCTTGAATCTCGACAAGAAGAGGCCGCGTGCCCTCAAGCCCCGCAAAGACTGCCGCGCCCGAAACATCTCCGTGGCGATCGGCAAGGAAAAGCGCGGAAGGATTGTGGACCTCTGTTAGGCCTTCTTCCTGCATCTCAAAAACGCCGATTTCATCCGTAGGCCCAAAACGATTTTTGACGGCTCGTAGGATGCGGAATTGGTGTCCGCGCTCGCCTTCTAAATAAAGAACAGTATCAACCATGTGCTCTAACACACGAGGGCCAGCGATCGTGCCTTCTTTGGTGACGTGGCCCACGATGATCAGTGCGATGTTGCGGGCCTTGGTGACGCGGATCAGCTCTTGAGCGGAGGAGCGTACCTGCGCCACGGTTCCTGGAGCGCTGTCGATTGTATCAACATACATGGTTTGAATTGAATCAATAATGACAACTTCGGGCGCATCCTTGTCATCCAGCGTGGCGACAATGTCGCGGATAGAGGTCGCACTAGCTAAATCGCAGGGCACGTCGGCTACGCCAAGCCGTGTGGCGCGCAGGCGGACCTGATCAATGGCTTCTTCACCCGAGATATAAGCGACGCGTGCATTTTGTGCCAAGCGGCAAACGACTTGAAGTAGCAGCGTGGATTTGCCTATGCCGGGATCGCCGCCGACAAGCGTTGCCGAGCCCGTTACTAGGCCTCCACCAACGACGCGATCAAACTCGCTGATTTGCGAGAGGTGGCGGGGCAGGTGGCGTTTTTCGCCTTTCAGAGGGACGAAGTTGAGGCGGTTGCCTTTCAGCTTTTTCTTGCTGCCACTATGCAGGCCTTTGGGAGGTCCGTCATTGATGGCCTCTTCGATAAGCGTATTCCATGCGCCGCAGGATTCACACTTTCCTGCCCATTTAGGCGCAACAGCGCCACAAGACTGACATACGAACTGATGCGATGTTTTGGCCATGGAAGGGTTCCTTGAAAAGGGATCAAAATAAATTTAGATGAGTATACCTACAAGCTTCAAATCTTTTTGAAAAGATTTAGATGTAAACATCGTTTTCACAACAAAAGATCATCCATCATTAACTTTTGACGGCCTTGTTGAATAAAGCGTGATTGCGGACGCAGTTTTCTTATTTCTTTAAAGTTTAATATTCAGGGGCAGCGAGGTTTCGGAAGGTGTTGAGGGTTTGGGCCTTCAGGACAGCTTCGGTTTTTTG
>JBFXDW010000023.1:0-22472 GCA_050180745.1 Bdellovibrionales bacterium
GGTAAATCTTCTACCTTCGCTCATGGACGATCTCCTTGCTTTTACACAAAGGAATCGTCCACCTAAATCCTTAATTTTTGATTCACGTGACGTGATTTTAGGATGATTTATTCAACAAGGCCGTTTCCAAGGAGACTCTCAAAATTCATCCAAGCAGAATGAAAGAGTTTGAAGAGTATTTGCGTTATGCAGATAATCCATCCAGCACAGATGCGATCTGTCGTTATATTCGCCAAATTAATCCAGAGGATGCAGAAAACCTAATTAAGCGACTTTCTTGATGTTGTTGTAATCGAGAATCCATCCCGCAAACTCGCCAAAGCGGAAGAACGGCACAGCTTCATCGCCCAGAATGGCCGGATCAATCGGGCGTTGCACGCCGCTTAAGCTCAATTCCTTTTCGATAATCTCTTCAGGTCGCACCCCAGCCGCGATCTTGTGCGACAAAGCAATGCGGGAAAGGATGGTCGCGGGATAGCCCTGTACGGCTTCGCACTTATCAACCACAAGGATCGCGCCCCCTGGCGGAGCCATGATTATCGCCCTAGCCCGTGAGATGAGGGATCAGGGTATCAACTATCAAAAGAGGCTTCACGTCACGGCCATCGACATTGACCTTCGAGCCGTCCACATGGCCTACCTGCAATTTGCGCTCTTTCACATCTTAGCCCTTTTTTCAGTCAACTCGACCTTGTGCAATTCCAGTTCTTTGAGGCGATCTTCATAGACTTTGATTAAGGATGCCGAGTCAGATTCAAGAATGCGATCCATGATCTGCCCAATTCTCTTCTCTGCTTCTCCATATTCTTTTTCAAGAAGAGCTGCATCGCGCCCTTGGTTTTTTTCCTGTTTTTCCCAGATACCCCGAAGCATTTGAACAACCATCTGGAACATGCTCTCTGAAGGAGATAGGGTCTTCAAGAGACGTTCGAAAGAATGCTCGATCTCTTCCTTTCGGATAGACTTCTTAAAGGCTGCACAGTCCCTATTATAACAAAAATAATACGGGTAGCTTCTGTACTTCCCTTTCGACCAACATGCTGTGAGAGTTTGACCGCAGTGGGCGCAAGCCACAAAACCCCGCAAAGGAAAATCTTCTTCGACTTCCGGTCGTGCGGGCGTTTTGGCTTGCTCCTCTATAGGCATGTACTTTAATAAGTCATATTCCTTTTCAATCCGCATGGTCGCAAGATTGACCAGCGTGATGCTTGTGCCTGAACTTGTCCAAAACTGACCGTTTTGAGGACGGGAGGAGTCGCCCTGAAGGCTGTATCCGTTCTCAAGCTGCACCCCATCGACATGCGCAACATAACCAGAATTAATGTCCCATTTAATAATCCGTCCCAGACCGTTCATACAAAAATACAAATATCCAGTCGTATTGTCCCAAAATACTGCGTTCGGATTGTTGCCGCCTGTGTATGAGGAAATGTTTGTTGTTTCGACTTCGGCAATGCCTAAAAGGTTGAAAGAAACTCTTTTCGCGTAAGAAGCCGAGATTTGCCAAATATTCCCGTCACCATCCTCGCAAAGCGGCGCTTCGTCCAAATGCGAAGTCAGAACTTCGGAAAGGTCATGGAGAAGAACAAAGTCCGTGCTGTAGATTTTGCGTGAACGATTGACAAGGATTTTATCCCCTTGAACGCTGCCCGTGACGCTGAACCCGATCCGGCTCGTTGTTTTCTTCATCACCGCCAGCGTTTCGGGATGCCGTTTAACAAGGTGCATCCCAACGCCATAAGCGTCCGAGGCATGATAGAAATAGCCTTCACCATCGAAGCCGTAGAGATCGCCATAAAGATCATGCTTGTCGTCAAAAGGAACATTCAGCAAAAGCGCGTTATTGATAAGATCGTATTTATAAATCGTGCTATTGGCCGTAAAGCCAACCAGAGTCCCATCGGAAGGCCAGATCACACCGCCATCGCGATACCGTCCCGAAACGGAAGGAAAGAGCGTTGCGTCGCAAGCCATGTCACCGGAGCCGACCACTTCCGCACTGATACTTGGGATACGGTTCGAAAAGTCGGCAAGCTGCAAATCCGTGAAGACCAGATAGCACAGGCCTCGGTGAGCGGGAACGTTGCCCGTGCCGAGGTGCATTTCCATTGTACTGTCTGGTTTTTGCGTCTCCGTCCCCAAGTGAATGCGGATTACGCCAGCTTGTTTTTCTGTCGCCTGCGTGTTGCTAGCCGAAGCGTCATAAATGAGTTTCGTATCGGCCCAGATGCGCCGGATAGCTGAAACAGGTCCCGCGCACAAGCCAACGGCAAAAGAAACAGAATAAGTATAGCTGACTTGTTTGGCTCCGCCGCCACCTTTGCCGCCCGCGCTGCTTTCGTGGCGCGTTTCTTTCAGCTTAGTTGACCAAATGACGTTGCCAGCGACACGCATTGTTCCGTAAACAAGCTGGATCGTGCCGCCATAGGTCGAAGATTGAACCGAAAGATCGTCAAGCTTTGAACCTTCGACTTCCGTCTTAGAACCGAACAGGAGGTTGCCAAGCACAACCCCGCCCATCCAACCTACGGTCGCACCAAACCGAAGCTGTCCTGAAGGCCCAAACCCTCAACACCTTCCGAAACCTCGCTGCCCCTGAATATTAAACTTTAAAGAAATAAGAAAACTGCGTCCGCAATCACGCTTTATTCAACAAGGCCGCTGAATGGCACAATCTTACAGAAGAACCAAGCTGTGCTGAAATTGCAAGACAAGCCGTTGCTTATGAGCAATCATGTTTTGACCCCACCCTAAAAACGTGGAGGGATACTAGATACAATAGGCTTCTTCCGTAGAGGCCGTGGCCGCTTCATTACCCAATTGTCCATTTCCCTGCCGAACATAAGTAAGAAGAAAGACGCAAACCCTCGAACATTTTGACAAGATCAAGGGCTTCCTGTGGGATTTCAGGCATGATTTTGTTCCTTTCTTTCAGGTACAAAAAAAGCCGCATAGTTGCGGCTTTTTTGAATTAGGCGAGAAACTTTACGTTTCGATCAGTTTACCTGTTACACTCAATGCACGATTTTCATCAACATAGGCTCCATGCCATAAACCATTATCATCACGATCTATTGATATGGGGATCTTTTCTAAATCAAACTTGTCAGCATTTTTGATGTGTTTTAGTTCGTATATGCCTGTAAGAAGATCATTTAAATATGATACCTTCATAAAATGCTCAAAAACGTCACAAATAAACTCTACAACCTCAACGTCACAGTCTTCGTTTTCAAAAACACTTATCTCAAAATTACATATTTTATTTTTTTCCATGATAATTCTCCTTTTAAAATCGCTTATTCAAATGTTCCTGCAATTTCAAATTTCCGATCTTTGGCCTCAAAAACACCTTCCCACTCGGAATATCCTCTTTCCGCACTTCTGCAACGGGAACCGTCTTTTTAATAAAGGCCTCGGCTTTTTCAGGCGCACCAGCCAAAGAACAAAGGTCTTGCACCTCGTTCATATAAGCTTGGGCTTCTGCGAAACCTTCGGCCTTCGCTTGTTTCAGCAATTCATCTTGAGATGCCGTAGCTTCGGATGAGGTTTCTTGTGTTTGACGGGTTGGGATTTCTTCTGGCTTTGTCATAAAAACGTCCTTTCTGTTTGGAGGGATTGAGAGATGAGAAGAAAGATCGGTGAGTGCCGTATCAAAGGTTCCGAGCTTGTCCGCTAAACCAGCGGCTTTTGCCTCATCACCAAAGAAAAGAGCCGCTTGAGTCTTTTTAATTGCGCTAGGGTCAAGCTCACGGCCATTCGCAACGCTTTGAACAAACATGGCGTAGATACGGTTCACTTCTTTTTGCAAAGAGTTACGAGCAGGATCGGCCAGCGGCTTATGCGGGGAATAATCGTCTTTATGTTCCCCTGCAAAAATGGCCGTATATTTAAGGCCTTCCTCTTCATCGGCTTGGCTTTGATCGAGATGAACAGCAATCACACCAATAGACCCAACGCCAGCCGTGCGCGAAATGTAGATACGCTCTGCGGAGGCTGCTAACGCATAGGCTGCGGAAAAGGCTTCTTCATTTGCTACCGCCCAAACAGGCTTGGCTTGGCGCGCCGCTCGGCGCGCCCAGCCCGATGGATGTGACGATACGGGGCAAGCGCAAGCGGCGAGGCCTTCTGGTTTGGCCTGTTGGATCATCCTTCAGCAAATCTGAAGTTTATGGATGCCTTCGGAAGGACGCGCCGACCGATGAACAAAAAGACGAGGGCATTGGCTTTCCCGCTGGGTACTGCCACTTCCCAAAATACGGCGAAGAGTATTTCAAGCAGCTCACCGCTGAACGGTTGGTAACAACAAAAAACAAGCGAGGCTTCCCCCACCGTGAATGGCGCAAAGAGCGTGAACGAAACGAAGCCCTAGATTGCCGCGTGTACGCCCGTGCCGCCGCCGCCAGCGTTGGGATCGACCGTTTTTCTGAAAGTATTTGGTTGAAACTTGAAGTGGCCGTTGGCGTAACGCAGGAGAGCGCAAGCGCCGAGACCAATGCTGCCCCCGCTCAAAAGGCCACACCCGCGCCACAGCGCCGCACAATAAGGAGCAGCTACGTATGAGCCTTCCTCCAGAGCTTGAACAGTATCGAGCCTATACAAAAAACTTCGATATGAGCGATCAGGAGAAGGATGAATTGATCCAGACAACGTGGATTCTTCTACAACGGCTTGTGGATCAATCCTTTGGTTTCCAAGCCTTACAAGAAAACGAAAGACGCAGTTAAAACAGTCACTTGACCCTATAATATGGGGGCGGGTGGTGTTATAATAGGCTTGGTTAAAACTATTTCAAAAGGGGATAAAAGGTCATGAGTGCTATTATCTATTGCCGCACAGCGTCAACAATAGGAAGCCGACCAGATCAGGCGGCTCTTGAACAGGAAAAACTCTGTCGTGATTTTGCTGAGACAGAAGGCTATGAGGTTACCAATGTTTTTTTCGACTTAGGCGTGTCCGGCAATTCAAAGGATCGGCACGGATTCCAAGCTCTTCTAAATTTCTTGCGCCAACGCCCGAAGCCCGTAACTGTTTTAGTTAGTTCTGTGGATCGCATTGCCCGTGATTTAGGCGTTCTTCAGGAATTGGTCGATAAACTTACGGACATGGGAGCACCCCTGACTATCGCAGATAAAGAATTTCATAAAGGCTTATGAGCATTACCCACGCAATAATATATTGTCGCGTTTCAAGCGCAAGACAGGTCAAGGAAGGACACGGCCTTTCTTCTCAAGAGACAAGATGCCGAGAGTACGCAAGGCATAAGAATTATGAGGTCGTAAAAACCTTCAGTGATGAAGGCGTTTCTGGCAGCATTATAAATCGGCCAGGTATGCAGGCCATGCTGAAATATCTTAAGGCGCAAAAGGACGGCCCCCCTGTTGTCGTTCTCATCGATGACATCAGCCGCCTTGCGCGTGGTTTGGAAGCACATCTTGATTTAAGAAGCTCCATCGCGGAGGCGGGCGGAAAACTTGAATCGCCCTCAATAGAGTTTGGAGAAGACTCGGATAGTATCCTCGTTGAAAATCTTCTCGCCAGCGTTTCCCAACACCAACGACAAAAAAATGCCGAGCAAGTCAAAAACCGGATGCGGGCGCGGTTGATGAATGGCTATTGGATTGGCAAAGCGCCTTATGGCTATAAATATGAAAGAGTTTCAAAACATGGCAAACTGTTGGTGCCGCATGAACCATTGGCAAGCATTGTCAGGGAAGCTCTGGAAGGGTACGCCTGCGGCAGGTTTGATACGCGGCCAGAGGTAAAAAACTTTCTTGAACGACATTCCGCTTTTCCAACCGGAAGAGACGGGAGAGTACATTATCAGCGAGTCGATGATATGCTGCATAACCCCCTTTATGCAGGTTATGTGCATTTTCCGAATTGGGGTGTAGTCTATCAACTTGCACAGCATGAGGCGCTTATAAGCTTCGATGCGTGGCAGATCATTCAATCTCGCCTAGAGGAGCAAGCCAAAACACCCGCACGACCGGAAGTCGAAGAAGATTTTCCTTTGCGGGGGTTTGTCTCGTGCGCCTCTTGTAGGCAGCTTCTTACAGCGTGTTGGTCGCAAGGGCGGAAACTCAAATATCCCTATTACCACTGTTTCAATCCAGACTGTCCCGAATACAAAAAATCAATTCGCAAAGAAAAGATGGAAACTCAATTCGAGGAATTGCTCGAAGACATCCAGCCATCGGAAGATATGTTCCAACTGGTTGTTTCGATGCTACGCAATACGTGGGAACAGGGAGAAGAAAACACAGACCAAGAGGCCTCGGCTATAAAAGGGGAATTGAGCCAAATCGAAAAACAGATTAACCAGTTCTTGGATCGGATTGTTTCGGTGGACTCGCCAAGTGTCGTTAAAGCCTATGAGAACCGGCTTAAGGATCTCGAATTTCAGAAGGCAAAATTGTCGATGCGGCTGGCTGATTTTGAGAAACCGCAGAAAGGCTTTAACCAAACTTTTCGAACCGCCCTCGAATTGCTCCGAAACCCCCGAAAAATATGGAGTTCTGGGGAAATTGAAGTCCGCAAAATGCTCTTAAAACTCGTCTTTACACACCCCCTAGAATACAGGCAAAAAAGCGGTTTTCGAACTCCACTAACCTCTTGTCCTTTCAGACTTTTTTTGGGTTTTCAGGGGGGTGATTATGATTTGGTGGACCCAATCGGGATCGAACCGACGACCTCTACAATGCCATTGTAGCGCTCTCCCAGCTGAGCTATGGGCCCACTCTTACAACATCAGGACAGCTTTCGGTATCCTGACTATCCCTATGTGGGATGAAAGCGTCAAACTACCTTATTTTTCCTCAAATACAAGAGGAAATTTCTCTTTTATAGCTTACTATCCTTCAATTTTTTGCGACCAGCCACACTACCAGTCGTCATGCCGGATCATCACTCACTAGAGCAATAGACCTTCATAAACGCAGCATGAGGAGATGGATTCTGGCTCACATCTTTCGCTACGCTCAGATGGGCCGGAATGACGAGAAGGGGGTAAATCGAACGGTATTGGAAGCTCCCAACAGTTTTTTGAATTTTGAAGGCAGGTAAGCTTTTATAGAGACAAGAACAAGATTCTGAACTGGCTCTTATTGCTTGCTTCAGGCAAGGGGCTGGGCCATCATTATGAGCGATTTCTGATTCCAAAAATAAAAGGATATATAGATGAGCTCAACACCCCTTGCCGATTTCCTTAATCTTTCCGCTGATATTGTGAGGCAGGCGGCCAGTCATATTTCTCAAGATACGATGGATCGGGCTGTTAATGTATGTGTTGAGGCGCTTCAAGGAGACAAGCCTATTCTAGTTTGCGGGAATGGCGGCTCGGCCTCGGATGCCATGCATATTGCCGGAGAGCTCGTGGCGCGGTTCCTAAAAGAACGCAAAGGGCAGAATTGTATTTGCCTATCCTCTAATACGGCCATGTTGACGGCTTGGGCGAATGATTATGATTATGAGTCCATTTTTGCGCGGCAGGTTGAGGCCTATGGCAAAGAAGGTGCTGTAATTATCGGTCTGAGCACCAGCGGTAATTCAAAGAATGTTATCGCGGCGTTTGAAAAAGCTAAAGAGCTAGGAATGAAGACGATCGGTCTGACAGGGCAGGGCGGGGGCAAGATGGCTCCGTTATGTGATGTGATGCTGGATGCGCCGAGCCTGCATACGCCTTTAATCCAACAAGTTCATATTTGCCTTTACCACTATTTATGTGAAAAAATAGAAGCACGTATTGCGGCATAAATGAAGATGAAAGAAAACAAGGGTGATTCGATAAGAATGATCCTGTGATGCGAAAGATTCATAATGGCAGATGATTTTCAAAGACAGCTTAATAAAGTTTTTGCTCTTGTTGAATCGGATCACGAGGGCGAAGCTTTAGGCGCTATGCGTATGCTGCGGCGCTTGTTGGATAAGGAAGGCCTGAATCTGTCTGATCTTGCGCGTGCGGCGCAGAAGGGATCTTTTTCTCTTTCTAAGGCGTTTTTTTCTCCGGCGCAGGTACAGCTTGAGGCGAAAATTGAACAGCTCCAAGAAGATTTGCAAGCACATGCCGAACAGAATGAAAATCTTACGACTCAGATAGAATTCTGGCGGCGGCGCTCTTACGAGGTTGAACAGCTTTTGAATGTGCAGAAGGCCGAGGCTGAGCGCTGGCGCGAGATGGCTCGTGAAACTGCCGAGAAATTGTGGGAAGTTGGTAAGCTGGCTCAGGCCGAGGCGTTTCTGGCTCAGAATCCCTTGCTTGAAGATGAGGCGGCAGAGGACGAAACTGAAATAGTGAAAATGAAGGAAGCAGGATGAGCGAGCCTTTGCTGTCTTACCTTTTATCGTTTCCTCCTAAAATGCCAGAAGCTATTTGGCTTGTTCCTGTTATTGTGCTGGCAATCTTGGGCTGGACGGCTTTCAAAGATGCGCTGACGGGGCGTGTGCCGGATATACTTTTGGCTTTTGGTTTTGTTGGTGCTTTGGGGGCCTCTTTGTGGGGCGAGGGGCAGTCTCTTGCGACGAAACGCCTGATCGTCGCGGGTGTGGCTGTTTTCGTTCTCGTGATTATTAATGCTGTTTATTTTCGTTTGGCGCGACGTGATGCATTTGGGTTTGGTGATGTGAAATGGAGCGGCCTTGCGGCGTTTATGTTCGGATTAGAAATCCTTTTCTGGACGTGGTGCGTGGCGGCATGGTTAGGCGTTATTTGGTTTATTATACGTAAAGGCGTCGGCTTTCTCTGGCCGCGTTTCCGCAGCGAGAGTTATATCCACTTCGTCCCATTTTTGTTTATGGGCCTGATTGTTTCGAGTTTTAAGGATATGTTACTTAAGCTGCTTTAACGGCGGCATATAAAGCATTAATGCAGCAGCGACATAAATCGACGAATAGGTTCCTACCAGAATTCCCCATGTGAGGGCTAGGGAAAACGTAAACAGCGTTTGTCCACCGATCAGCACTAATGGAATTAAAGCCAATAACGTTGTCAAGGCCGTCATCAATGTCCGTGAGAGGGTCTGATTGACGGACAGGTTGATAAGGGTTCGTAGGTCTTTAACCTTCTGGCGGCGCATAATTTCACGAATCCGGTCAAAAACAACAACGGTATCATTGATGGAATAACCCGCCAAAGTCAAAAGAGCAGCAATCGCGGTTAGGTTAAAATCAAGGTCGAGAAACGAATAGAGCCCAACCGTAACGAAAACATCATGCAAGGTGGCAGCAAAGGCAGCGAGGCCAAATTGCCATTCAAAACGCACAGCAACATACCCAGCAATGGCGGCGATGGCTAAAAGTGTTGCGAGCAAGCCTGCTTCAAAAAGCTCTTTTCCGATCGTTGGGCCAACGACTTCTACACGGCGGTAATCGTAAGAAGGGCCAAGTTTTTCTCTTACCTTGGCAACGGCGGCTTGTTGCTCTTCTTCGCCGCCCTCTTGCCGTTGGATACGGATCAAAATGTCTTCATGCGCGCCAAATTCTTGAAGGGCGATTTCGCCAAGGCCTAGTGTTGATAGATCGTTGCGTAAAGCGGCTACATCAACTGGATTTTCAGCCTTGGCTTCAATCAGGATGCCTCCCTTAAAGTCGATCCCGAGGTTCAGCCCGTGGGTGAAGAGCGAAAAAATCGTCACAAGCATTAGAATTATTGTCAGGCTAAAGCCGACCTTACGCAAAGAAACAAAATCAATCTTCGTGTCGTCGGGAATCATATGAAAGGGGCGCAGAAACATATTCTCTATCCTTGGTTTTTTTATATTGTCGTAAGGTGTAAACGAAAGGGCTTGGTGTGTCTAGTGGTGCTGTGAAATGACTTGTTTTCAATGAATTAGAGCTGTTACTGCGTGGCGCTGGTAGGAGCGGTTTTTGAAGGACATATGGTCGCCATAGCCCCTCATGTGCGGGTTATTCATCAGGTGGCCAGCAACGGCGCCAAGAGTGTTAAAGAATGAAAACTGCCGTTCTTCAGGATCGTACTCGAAAAACCTGCGGTTCTCTTTCGTTGATTCCGGCAAGGTTAAGCCTATGCCGCTGTCATGGACGATATGCCGTGAGGGAAGGCTTTTCAAAAGATCGAAAAAGACGGATTCATTCACAACACGGCCTTTGGGAGCAAAGAGCAGGCGTTCACCTAAGGCCATGGCGACATGCGGGAGCATTTCTTCATAGTGCCACTCATTAGAAGCCAGCTTGTGATCATAGATGCGATTGAGGGATTGGCTGTGTTCTTGAAGGTAGAGGAACTGGATCAGGCGTGTGATCTCCTCTTGGAGTTTTTCGTCAAGGATTTGTAAATCATCACAAGAATCTTCCGTATAGTGCCCCAGAGAGATAAGCGTGATGATATAGCCGCCCGCCCGCATATCTTCCAAGCAAGTCATGGATTTTTTGAGGTCCGTGACATCTAAGGATTCAAGCTCAAAATCCGTGTTTTCTTGCAAAATGTTGAAATGCCGTACAGCCGCCCACTCGACCATGTTGTCGGGTAGAAGATCAGGAAGCCAGAGTCTGGTTGCGGTAGATCCAGCAATGCGTTGATAATAGGAAAAGACGGCTGTGATTTGCCGACCCTGTGAGGGAGCTACAAAAAAGGGCGCAATTTTGCGCGTCTTATGTATGAGCATGGCGTCCTTCGCTGGCAGGGGAGGTAATCCACCAGACACCAAAAACGGGAACGATTGCGTTTTTCACCCTGAGAAACAAAAAGTCCCGATTAAAACGGATTAATATCCTAAAACAGAAAGCTGTCAATTATTTTTATGCGGCCAGAGCGATAGCCGAACGTTGCTGCCAGTGTCGAGCCTCTGGTCTTATGTGGGTGGCACTGCTGCGCATGTGGTGAGTGATCGTCTCGTCCAGCACATTGCCAAGGGCATTGAAAAAAGCCATAGCCTGACACTCTCCCTTGGCGATATAGGTCCAGTTTTTATTTTTTTCGGCCTCCGGCAGCGTAAGACCTATGGCCGCATCATGAACTATGTGAGAGCTTGGGAGATGTTCTAGGAGGTCGAGAAAAAGCTCCTCTTCAGCAGCGAGTTTATGCGGATAGAAAAGTTTCTTCTCAGCCAAAGACTGCGCAACATGAGGTAGGGCCTCAGCGCAGCTCCATTCTGGTTTTTCAAGCCCGGCATGTTTAAACAGAGAGGTCGCTTTGCTGAGTTCATCTAAATACAAGAAATGGATCATTTTTGTGATCTCATCCTGAAGCTTTTTGTCCAGAATCTCAAGATCGTCATGGGCAGTAGCATCGCTGTAACGCCCCAGAGTCATCATGACGACGCGATAGCCTCCTCCTTGCATAGAACGCAAAGCACGCAATGTTCGTGGCATGTCAAATATGTTCAAATCATCTATAACCAGATTGTCTCCTTCCTGAAGGAGGTCGAACTCGCGAATGGCGGCCCATTCAACGGCTTGGTTATTGATTGTTTGTGGAACCCACACGCGGGTGTTGGCGCTTTTACGCATACGCTGGAGGTAGGAAAACCCAGCCAGAATCTGCCGTCCTTTATGAGGTGCAGCAAAAAAGCGCGGTTTTTGAGGCGTAAGTAGGGTTGGCATAAAAACTCCCTTCGCTGGCATGATCCAGATCAGGTTCAACGAGTGTGATCTCAGCCTCTCTTTTGTAGAAAGGCACCTCGGTTATGGTGAGCAAGAAGGGTAGGCTTGTGGTCGGAGGCTGTCAATGGGGGGGCTGGAAAACAGCATTCAGGATCCGGCTGGGGTCCCATTTTTCTTTTTTGGGCTCCAGTTATGCAAGAAGTCTATTGTTGCAGGTCTCTCCCCATTGCCAAAACCTTTCCGTCATTCCCGCGAAGGCGGGAATCCCATTTTGGTAGTTCCAAAACTTGCAGTATTTGTCTTCCTTGCAATTTTTTTAAAAAAGAAATGGGATTCCCGCCTTCGCGGGAATGACGGAGGAACTCTAGAGGTCTGGGAGAGAAACGCAAAGTTAGAGTAAAATCCGGAATTTGCTCTAGCGCTCCTGAATTCTCCCGACCCCTGACCCCTGACCCCTGACCCCTATTTATACTTCTCCAAAATTCGTTTGACCTTGTCGCCTGTCTCGGGACTTGCTAGAGAGAACGCGATGTTAGCTTCAAGAAAACCTAACTTATGGCCACAGTCAAAACGCTGCCCCTCATAGCGGAAGCCATGAAAATCCTGTTGCCCTATCAGGCGTGCCATGCTGTCGGTGAGTTGTATCTCGCCGCCTGCGCCTTTCTTTTTTTCCTCCAGAAACTCAAAGATTTTAGGCTGTAAAATATAACGGCCAATGACGGAAAGAGTCGAAGGCGCATCCTCCGGTTCTGGTTTTTCAACTAAGCCTTTCATGCTGACCATTTGGCCTTTATCTTCTTCGATATCCAAAATGCCATAGCGGTTTGTTTGTTCGCGTGGCACATCAACCACGCCCACAAGATTGCCGCCGATTTGGTTATAGGCTTTGGTCATTTGAGCTAAACAAGGTGTATCAGCCAAAACAACATCGTCTGGCAAGAGGATGGCAAAAGGCTCATCCCCTACAAGATGGCGGGCACACCATACCGCGTGACCTAGTCCAAGAGGTTGTTCTTGGCGTACAATTTGAAGATTGCCCGATTCAATCTCGGTCGATTGCAGAATTTTGAGTTGCTCTGTTTTGCCGCGCTCTTTAAGAGTTTGGACGAGCTCTGTGTTGTGGTCAAAATAATCCTCAAGCGCACCCTTGCCGTGGCTGGTGACGAAGATAAATTGCTCAATTCCCGCAGCACGTGCCTCATCAACCGCATGTTGGATAAGTGGACGGTCCACGAGGGTTAGCATTTCCTTAGGCATAGCCTTTGTGGCGGGTAAAAAACGTGTTCCCAAACCGGCAACAGGAAAGACAGCCTTGCGAAGAGGTTTCATAAGAAAGATCCTTTTATAGTCCTTTAAATTAAGGTTTCCCCGTCGTCACTCGTCGCTTATGGAGCCATTAGTCCACTGCGCTCCTCGTTCCTAGGGGCAAATCTTAATTTAAAGGACTATACTTACTGATTGTCGTTTTCAATAGACAAAACATCTTCCACAGCATCGCATATTTCGTCCAGAGAAAAGGGCTTGGCGATGACACGATGGACGAGGGACTCAAGATTATGCGCGCGCATGCGTTCTTGGGCATAACCTGAGATCATAATTACGCGTAAACTTGGATAGTCTTGTCCTACCTTAAGGGCCAAGGCAATCCCATCTACATTCGGCATAACGATATCTGTAATGAGGACGTGAAAGGCATTGGCAGCCAAGGCATCAAGAGCTTCTTGTCCATCATTTGCCGTTTTGACGTCGGCTTCAAATGCTGCCAGTGCACGCACGATAAATTCCTGTACCGCCGGGTTGTCCTCGGCGACAAGAATGCGAAGCTTTGTGTTCGGATCAATCGTTGGCATGCGTAGTTATTTCAAGAAAGCGTAAAGAGACTTCGGTTATGGACTTTTGAGGAGATAGAACTGCCGAAGAAAAGGCAACCCTCTCCCTTGGTTTGATTGTAGCTTGAACCGGTTGAATGTTCCAGCTTTTGATTACTTGTCCATCGGGGCCGCGTGCTTCAACCTGAATTTCTGGGATGACGTGAACTTCGGGGCTTTGATTAAGGATCATGCCTTCGACGATAAGATGCATAGCGCCATTCTGATAGCGGCGTATTGAACGAATATCCCGTAGGTAAAGGGCGTCGAGTTCAGGCGGAGACACAAGGCCCAGCGTAATATAAAGAGGACCTGAAGCTGGCCAAATTTGAACGATTTGATCACGGAACATCACGAAGATGAGGCAGATAAAGACGAGGATTCCAATTGTAATTGTTCCAGCCCAGAGAATCAGTTTTTGGAATTCATTGCCAGAGATATGCTCTGGTGCGGGAGCGTCAGGAGGAAGGGGAGGCGCAGGCTGTTCTTGTGTTGCTACGGCTGCGGCGCGTAAATCAGCTGCTTTTTTATCTACGTCTTCTTGTGAAACTGTTGTTTTTAAAAGGGATTTCCCTTTTTTGTCGCAGGTCCATGTTTCTCCACACTTGGCACATTTCACCCGCCGAGGCCCTTCGCTAAAAAGCGATGAGGGTACTAAAAAGGAAGATTTGCACTTTTTGCAAACAATGATCATAGAGTTTGTTATAACGGTTTTATGAGGGCTGGCAAGCTCATATAAGTGATGCTATGGGATGGTAAATGCTTCTTTCTTTTGAACATGTGTCTTTGCACTATGATCCGACAGTGCCTGTGTTGGCGGAAGTCAATCTGGCAATCGTTTCGGGTATGTTTTACTTTTTGACGGGGTCTAGCGGTGCGGGAAAGTCCTCGTTGCTGCGTCTCATTTATCAAATTGAAAAACCGAGCAAGGGCCGAATCATGCTCTTTGACCGGTATATGGATGAGGTCACGCCAGATGAGCTGCCTGCACTGCGGCGACGGCTTGGTATCGTGTTTCAGGATTTTCGGCTTATTCCTCATATGACGGCTCTTGAGAATGTCGCTTTGCCCCTTTATCTCGTGGGTGGGCAGAAACAGGATATACATCAGCATGTAGCGGAGTTGTTAGCATGGGTGGGACTGGAAGATCGTCTGCATGCCTATCCTTGTGAGCTTTCGGGCGGTGAGCAGCAACGCGTTGCGATTGCGCGTGCGATCGTGAATAAGCCCCGCCTTTTGCTGGCCGATGAGCCAACAGGAAATGTCGATGATGAATCGGCAAAGAAGCTGATGCATTTATTCTTAGAGCTTAACAAAATGGGGACTACGGTTATTTTTGCGACACATCAACAAGGGCTCGTTGAAAAATATGCTAAGCCTGTCTTACGTTTGCGCAAAGGTCGTCTTGTGACTTTGGAGACCGGAAGATGAGCTTACCAAACAATCTTTTTTCAGTAGCTTTTAAAGATCAAAAATTAGGGTTTCTTCTGTTTTTGATGATGGTCATTATGGTCTATGTTGGCTCTTTGGCTATGGCTGCTCAAGCGATGCTGGCGCGTAGCGCCGTTTCATGGGGTCATGATCTAGAAGGGCGTTTGACGATTGAGGTTCCTTCCTCTTTCCGCGAGGATCCCGTCTTACGCGAGCAAAGAGGGCAAAAAGTTTTAGAGGCTCTTCAGGGGATGGAGGGTATTGAAGAGGCGCAGCCCATTACGAAAAAAGAAATGAGCCATCTTTTGAATCCATGGGTGGATGATGAAAAAGTAATGGATATTCTACCTTTGCCTTACTTGATTGACGTGCAGCTTGCGACATCAGATACGGCGCTCGTTAAAGACATAGAAGACAAACTCAAGCTGGTTGAAGAAACCATACAAATCCATAAACATGCGGGATGGATGGGCTCTTTGATGGGGTTTGTGCGAGGGCTTGGCTGGTTGGCAAGTGTGATGCTGATCTTAACGGCGCTGTCAATCATCGCAGTGGTAGGAATCGTGTGTCGTGCTGGATTAGCCGTGCAACAAGATACGGTAAGACTGCTTCATTATATGGGGGCGGCTGATACTTTGATCGCAGATGCCTTTCAGCAGCATATTAAGCAGTTGGCTAGTCGTGCGTGTCTTTACGGATTCCTTGGCGCTGTCGCAACTGTCTTTCTTTTGGGATTAATGCTAGGCGTTATGGGAGGTTTGACGCTTGTGGCGCCAATGGGCTTTGTAACGCTCTTGTTGACCATGGCGTTAGTGCCACTGGTTGCGGGGCTTTTAGCCCATTGGACGGCGCGTGTGACGGCGCTTGGCCTTCTACGACTTTTGGGATAACGATGAAACATCGGACTCTTTTATACATAAGTCTTTTTTTCTTCTTTGTTGCGCTTCTAGCCTCGTTATGGAGCGTAGGCCTTGTTCGTTTTGTCAATGAAGTTAGCATCTATGCGGCTCCGGCTTACACACATAACACGCCAGAGGTTGAGGCGATCGTTGTGCTAACAGGCGGCAGCGATAGGGTTAAAACAGGGCTTGATCTTTTGGCGGCAGGGAAGGGGAAAAAGCTTCTTATTTCTGGCGTTTATCCAGGAGTTGAAACAAGGCAGATTGTGAAGAAAAGTTCGCTTTCTCACGAGATGGTGCGCTGTTGTGTGGTGCTTGGCCATGCCGCAGAGGACACACGAGGGAACGCGCAAGAAGCCTTAGATTTCATGCGTGCGGAAGGATTTACGTCCATGCAGCTTGTTACCTCACATTATCACATGCCGCGTAGTTTACTTCTGTTTCGCCATGTGATGCCCGTCATTAAAATTATTCCTTATCCTGTGTTGCCGGATATGGTCGATCTTTCTTCATGGTTTGCACATGCAGGGACGCGTCAACTTCTTATTGCCGAGTACCATAAGTATTTGGTTGTGCAGCTTGGTTTATTCTTGGAGGCATTATAGTTATGGCGTTGTGGCTTCGTTCAAGTGCGTTTTTTTTGGTCCACGTTTTTTGGGCTGTGGTCCCCGCTGTTTTATTTGTGTGGGTTGTTTTGCTGCCACAAAAATTTGTCTTTAAAGCTATTCGCTATTGGCAATGGCAGTTATCATGGTTTGAGGCCAAAATACTAAGGCTGACTTATCGCATCGAGGGAGCCGAAAATATTCCAGATGGTCCTTGTATTATTGCAGCCAAACATCAGTCGGCGTGGGAGACATGCAAGCTTAACGTTCTCTTTGAAAATCCGGCTATTGTTCTAAAAAAAGAGCTCACTTACCTGCCTATATGGGGGTGGTATGCGTGGGCCTCAGGGCTTATTCCGATTGATCGTAAGGCAGGCGTGAAGGCTCTAAGCAAAATGCGGCGTGCAGCCGAAAAAGCGAAAGCGCAAGGGCGGAAAATTGTTATTTTTCCGCAAGGGACACGTCTGAAGCCCGGAGAAAAGAAGCCTTATAAATCAGGTGTTGCGGCTTTATATCGTGATCTTGATGTGCCGATTGTGCCTATGGCGTTGAACTCAGGGTTATTCTGGGGAAAGGGTGCGTTTTTGAAGAAGTCAGGGGTTGTGACAATACGGTTTCTGCCGCCTATCCCTGCGGGGCTGTCGCGGCAGGAAATGATGCAGCGGCTTGAGACAGAGCTTGAAGCCGCTTGTGAGAAAATCGGAGAATAGGGGGCAGGGATCGGGGATCTGGGATTGGGGATTGGGGAAGTCTTCCTAGTTCTTTCTCTCCCAATTCTCAAAAAAATGGGAAGAGAAATGTAAAGGAAGTCCCCCTGAATCCTAAATGCCGAATCCTGAATGCTGAATCCTAACGCACCTTCAAAATCCGGCCTAGCTCTTCAGGGTTTTCAAACAACAAATCAACGTGAAGCACGCCGACATCATGGCGGAATTTTCGTGGCAGGCGCACCCAATCTTTAGCTGTTGTGATGAGGCTCAGCTCTTTGTGCGCTGCTTCTTTGGCAAGTTTTTCCAAGTCTTTATTCGTATAAGCATAGTGATCAGCAAAATCTTGAGTTTTTATAACATTAAGACCCGTTGCGGCACATGAATCATAGAATTTTTGAGGCCGTCCAATTCCTGCAAAAGCTAGAACATTGGGTTTATCCGCAAAAGCTTTGGGTAGAGAGGGTTTCAAGGATGCTTTGAGAACCGTCTTGCCAAGGCAGTGCGTGACGAGTTCGCTATCTTGACCGATCATGACAATCGCATCAACGCGCGAGAACGCATCGTGCAGTGTTTCTCGCAAAGGTCCTGCGGGAAAAAGGTGGCGGTTGCCAAACCCAACTGCGCCGTCGATAACGAGTAAACTTATGTCTGGCGCGATGGTTGGATTCTGAAGGCCGTCATCAAGAATGATATGTGTGCCTTCCTGACTTGCAAAGCGAATAGCCTGAGGGCGTGAGCGCCCAATCCAGCATGGTGCAACTGAGGCCAACAACAAGGCTTCATCGCCGACATCATTGGCGGTGTGGACTTTAGGATCAACGCGTAGCGGTCCCTTTTTTCTGCCACCATAGCCGCGTGTCACAAAAACAGGTTGGGCGCCTTGCTGCTTGAGATAACGTGCGATGGCCAGTGCTGTTGGTGTTTTTCCTGCACCACCGACAACGATATTGCCTACGCAAATGAGAGGGACGTGACTATGCGCAGACGAGCTAACGGTGCGACGCAGCAAAGCGCCTGTGCGATAAAGGACCCCCAACGGAGCCAACAATGTCCCCATGACACTACGTTTTTTATACCAAAATGCAGGAGCTTTCATTTCCATGCCTGCCCGAGGAAGGGGTCCAAAATTTTCATTGTCTCTTCCAATATCGTTTGTTTTTCTTCAACCCAGCTTTGTGCAGCGGTGGACAACGCATGCCTTTGTGCAGGATTTCTGAGATAGGTTTCTAATGCTTCGCATAGTTCTTGCTCGCTCTCGACTTGTCGGGCGGCTCCATGACTTAGCATATCATCGGCCATAATCGCAAAATTATCCATTTTGGGCCCAAAAACAACCGCACAATATAATTGAGCGGGTTCAATAGGATTATGACCGCCCCACGTGAACGACCCCGCCAGACAAACCAGATCCGTTAAGCGATAAAAGAGCCCCAGTTCACCCATAGTGTCGGCTAGGTAAATGTTGGTATCGGGCGTGGGCGGTTCGTTTTTGCTGCGTATGGCGCAGGATAAGCCTTCTTCTTCGATGAGCGCGCTGATCGAGGCAGCACGTTCAGGATGGCGCGGCACAATGATCGTTAGCAGATTGGGCCAGTAGGTTGTCAGATAGCGATGCGCCAGAATAGCCAGCTCGTCCTCGCCCTCATGTGTAGAGGCCATGAGCCATAAAGGGCGGCCTTCTGTTTGCTCTTGCAGGGCGGCAAGGTCGTCCTCGTCAAAGGGTAGAGGATCAGCGACATATTTCAGATTGCCGATAGCTTTGACGTTGGGGAGTCCTAGTGCAGCAAAACGGTTAGCCTCTTGTCCTGTCTGTGCAAGGCCAAACGAAAAACAGGACAACATCCTTTTTGTGCCATTTTTGACTAGGCGCCAGCGGTGATAAGAGCGCTCTGACATGCGTCCGTTCAGCAGAGCGGTTGGGATATTGTATGTTTTAAGAGCGGTCAGCATGTTGGGCCAAAGCTCGGATTCAATCCATAAGGCGCGGTCAGGTCGCCAGTATTCTAAGAAGCGCGTGACATAGGGCCAGCGATCAACGGGTACATATTGGTGAAAGACGCCCTCAGGCAAGCGGCTTTCCGTGAGTTTGGCAGAAGTAACGGTACCTGTTGTGAGCAAGATTGAGTATTCGGGGCAGCGTATCCGTAAAGCCTTTAAGAGGCTAATAACGGACATCATTTCGCCAACACTGGCGGCATGGCACCAGATAAGTTTGCCTTTGGGACGAGGAAGTGAGGGAAAGCCTAAGCGTTCTTGGAAACGCACAGCATCCTCGCGGCCCCGTTGTTTGCGAACTCGCAGATAAAGGCCGATCAGTGGGGCTAAAAGAGTTGTTAGAAGGCGATAACGTTTCATTGTTGAGGCGCAGAGAAGGGGGGGATTTAGTAATCCGAGACCCTAATCTCTTACACTTCCTTTTTGTCATCTGCACGACTGCGCATCATTTTAAGCAGAGCCTCAATGTCGCCGCCGTTGCGTTGGATGATGGCGCTATATTCTTGGCGCTGTGTGACGCTCATGCTGATGCCTTCGACAACAACGTCGATAATGCCCATTTTTCCTTTGCGATTACGAACACGCCACACAACGCTAGTGGCTTGTGAGCCGTCGGGATGTGTGATTTCGCTCGTCACAACTTTATCCTTTTTGCCTTGGGTATCAACAGAAGTCACGCGAAAGCCTTCCCCCGTATAAAGTGTAAAGCGGTCGGAATAAGTCTTAACGACGAGCTGCTCGAAAAGATCCAAGTATTCTTTTTGTTGCTTTTCTGTCGCGCGCATCCAGTTGCGGCCCAGAACAAAACGGGCAATTGTTTCCAAGTCGAAGGTTCGACGCAATAGATCACGGAATTTCTGGGTGCGGTCTTGTTTCGAGGTATCAGTGCTTTTCAGGATATTGATAGCTTCCTGTCCTAGATCGCTGATGAAGCTGCCCTCAGCGGTGGTCGCCGATTCGTGAACAGCGCTTGTTTGGGCAAAAGCTGGTGTTGAGATCATACTGGCACAGCCAATCATAACTGACAGGGAAAGGGCGCTTATACGCAATATGCGAAGAGAAAATGCCGAAAGAGACATGAAAAGCTCCTGAGTCGAGGGAAAGAATCTAAGTCTCATCCTGTATAACGGCTCTGGCGGAAAAAGCAAAAGGGAATCAGATTATGGCTCCGAACTCGGGTAAAGAAAAAGTAAATGGGATGCCAGCCGGAGCCTGTGCTCGCGAAGGCGGGTACTGGCATGACGGAATTGTGGATAGGTCTGTCCTCTACTCCTAAACGTCACCCCAGCGACCCGTCGCGCCGAAGCTGCGAAGCAGCGTAGGGGGAAGGCTGGGGTCCCATTTTTCTTTTTTTGGATCCAGTTATGCAAGAGGTCTAGTGATGGAACAGGCTCTTACGCCATAAAAAAACCGCGCCTGTTATGGAGGACAGGCGCGGGAGTTAGAGGAGAAAATGTTAGGCAATTGCGAAATGTTTCCCAAGAGGTTTTTTTTGTATAGGTAAAGGCGTTCCTGGTTCTTCCATTTTTAAATCGCCTTGATGTTCTGCATAAGCGTTTAGGACAAAATTTTGTTGGTGATCTGTCATGAAAGGTACCCATTCAGGATGAAGAGGCATTCCTTCATAAGCCCTCATGATAGAGGAGGCGAAGACATTTGAGGGAATCAAGACACCATTAACGTATGTTGGCTCTTTCGTGAGTGCTTGGGCGGCCATCATGCTTTGTTCTTGCGTTTTGGCGTTTCTGCGCCGTTTGACTGTTCTCATCTCGCGAGCTGTTGAGGGTGTTGCATCTGCTTGTCGGGCAGCTCTCATTTCAGCGAGTTTTTGGGTATTATCAACTTCAGGGTTCTTTTTTTTAGGAGCTACTTTTTGGGGACCTTTTCTCTTTGCCATCTTAACCTCCTACGATTGTATTTGATTTCGACTCAACCTACCAATTATTGGTCTATTTTTACCTATTTTTGGTAGGCAGGCAAGGGAAAAGAATAGTTTCATTTACTTTCAAGCAAGAAAATTACATTTTCTATGCTTTTTATGACACATTCTTTTGGTATAGATTCCATGTAAGTCCCTCCAAAATCTTGCGCTTTTATCACACATCCATGTGTGACTTCTGGTGCCAGTTTGTGTGCCGAGGTGGGGCCAAACAAACTAATAAGGGGGCAATCCACGGCCGCCAGCATATGGCTGGTGCCGCTGTCATTCGTGACGGCGAGCGTTAAGCGGTCCGCGATGGCAAGTGTGTGATCGACTTTGGGTGGTGAGCCCCATATTTCCGTTGCTTGAAGGGGGAAGAGTGCCCCTGCAACGGCGGTGCGGAGCTCCTCATATATGTCTTGCTCTTGGGGGCCCAGAATAAAGACGGACTTATATCCTTTTGTCTCGATCTCTTGGGCGAGGGCGATGAAGTTGGGAAGGGGCCATTTTTTGATCTCATTTCCTGCTCCGGGGGCAAGGCCGATATAAACCTGACCTTGAGGGAGGATTTTTAAGGCCTTATCCCGCATTTCTGGGCTGATCGGTAGGCGGCTCGAGACATTCGGCGGGGTACCACTTGCCAATTCTACGAGCTGGAGCAATCGGTTAACCAATCGTTTTGGTCTTTTACTGAAAAGGGGCGGGCGCCGCTGAGATAAGGCAAATCGAAACGCGGGCGCAATAAAAAGGCCGTGTTTTAGCCGCCATCTAGCCTGTAACGCTAGTTTCCAGCGCCCCCGCGTATCAATCAGAAGGTCAAAAGAAGGAGCCTCTTTGGCGTGTCGAACGGTTAGCCAGTTGGGTGTTTCATGGATTTCGTCGATGAACGGGCGGACCGTGTCTCGCATGGGACCGCTATAGGCCGTTTTGTCGCGCGTGGTAACCCAGTGAATCTGTGCGTTAGGCCATGCCTGCCGCAGGGCGCGCAGAAAAGGCAGCTTGATAAGGGCGTCACCAATGACCTCTTGGCCAGAAAGGACTCCAATTGTTTGAATTTTCATCTGTGACTCTTGAAATGGAAAAAAAGTTAACCCATCTTGTATCATGGCCTCAGAATCGTTAAAAGATGCCACTGAATGAAAAAATCAGGAAAGTCAGATATGTCTGAAGACGAAAAACAAAAGATCGAAATCGAAACGCAGGATACACAAGAAGCTTTGCTTTCTCAGGCTGAAGAGGCCTCAAAAGACCCTCTTAAAGAGGCACAAGAGGAAATAGCTTCCCTTAAGGAGCAGCAGCTTCGTGCGTTGGCGGAAGTGGAAAACACGCGCCGTCGCGCTAAAAAGGACGTGGAAGAGGCGCATAAATTCTCGGTTTCAGGGTTTGCCAAGGAAATGCTGGACGTTGCGGATAACTTTGCGCGGGCGATGGAGGCTGTTCCTAAGGGTGCGGTTGAGAAAGACCCTGCTTTAAAGAATCTAGTG
>JBFXDW010000024.1:0-21660 GCA_050180745.1 Bdellovibrionales bacterium
TTTGATCTTGTGTGGCATTGACTTGTTCTTGCAATTTATTGAAGGAGCCATAATGGCTGGCGAGTAATTTGGCTGTAGCCTCCCCGATTTGCGGGATGCCAAGCGCAAATATGAAGCGGTTCAAAGAAATAGTGCGGCGTTCTTCAATGGCGGCCAAAAGATTGGCAACGGATTTTTTTTGCCAGCCCTTGCGTGCTGCTAGAGCCTTTTCATGTTGGGAAAGAGTAAAGATATCAGCGGGGGAGGTGATTATATGGGCTTCCCATAATTCTGCGAGTTTTTGGCGGCCAAGCCCGTCGATGTTAAAGGCGTTTCGCGCCACGAAGTGGCGCAGATGCTCCAAGCTTTGTGCGGGACAGGCAAGGCCGCCGCTGCATCGCCGGACGGCTTCGCCTTCGTTGCGAATAGCCTTTGCGCCGCAGACAGGGCAATGACTTGGAAAAACGAAAGGTGTTGAAGATGCGGGGCGCTGTTTTAAATCGACCGATACAACTTGCGGGATGACATCGCCCGCTCGTTGAACTGTGACAATATCACCGATGCGGATATCTTTGCGCTTTATTTCATCTTCATTATGCAGTGTGGCGCGGCTGACCATGACTCCGCCAATATTGATTTTTTCAAGCTCTGCTACGGGAGTGAGCGCACCAGTGCGTCCGACTTGAACTGTAATGTCGTTTAGTTTTGTTTGCGCTTTTTGGGCGGCGAATTTGTGGGCTGTAGCAAAGCGCGGTGCGCGAGCGACAAAGCCAAGGCGTTTCTGCCAATCAAGATCATTAATCTTATAAACGGTGCCGTCGATGTCATAGGACAGAGCGTGGCGGCTGGAATCTATTTCGTAATAGTAAGCAAGAAGCTCTTCTGTATTATGGCAAAGCCGTGACGGCTCATTGAGTGTAAAGCTCCATTTTTTCAAGCGATCACGGAGTTCCTGTTGGCTCTTTATGGTGTTGTCGATGTTGTCCCCGAGCCCATAGGCGAGGAACCCAAGAGGTCTTGAGGCTGTAATCCGGCTGTCGAGTTGGCGAACGCTGCCTGCGGCGGCGTTGCGTGGATTGGCAAAAAGAGGCTGGCCAGCGGCTTCTCGTTCTTCATTAAGTTGCAAGAAAGCGGCGCGATCCATATAGATTTCTCCACGCACCTCAAGGACATCAGGGAAGGGCGCTTTGAGCTGTTGGGGAACATTGCTGATGGTGCGTACATTTTCTGTAATATCCTCACCCGTTTGGCCATCGCCGCGTGTTGCAGCACGTGTGAGTTGTCCTTTTTCATAGAGCAAAGATGCCGATAGCCCATCAACCTTAACTTCAGCTATCCATGAGATTTCTGTTTCCTCCTCAAGGGCAAGAAATTTCCGAACGCGCAGTTCAAAATCGGTGACATCTTCGTCCGTGAACAGGTTGCCTAAAGACAACATAGGAACTTTATGGGTGATTTTGTGGAAACCCTCGCGAGGGGAGGCTCCCACTTTGGTTTCAGGATCATTCTTAGGAGCGAGTTCAGGGAATGTGTTGCGCAAGAGCCGATAGCGATTTCGTAGCGCATCATAATCGGCATCCGAGATTTCGGGAGCATCATCTTGGTGATAGAGCTTATCATGACGCGCGATTTCTTTGGCCAGATCTGCCATCTCGGCGCGGGCTTCAAGAGCGGTGGGAAGAGCTTCCCTGAATACTGAATCCTTTTTGGGGGACATCCTCACGCTACCTCTTTTGTTTCTTGGAGTCCGTCCTCTAAAAGACTTAAAGCGGCTTGGCGGGCGGCATCCGTTGTTGTGCTTCCTGCTAACATACGTGCGATTTCTTCAAGCCGTTGTGTTTTATCAAGAGGTGCGACCGAGGCATACATAACATTTTTGTGAAGTTGTTTTTCAACTTTAAGATGGTTCTTTCCGCGCGCGGCCACTTGGGGGCTGTGCGTGATTACCAGAATCTGCGCATGTTGCCCAAGTCGTGCGAGCCTATCGCCGACAGCTGAGGCCGTTGCACCGCCTATGCCGGAATCTACCTCGTCAAACACAAGGCTTGCGGCGGGATTGTTGGCGCGTAGCACAACTTTAAGGGCCAACATAAAGCGGGCAAGCTCGCCGCCTGAGGCGACTTTATGAAGTGCGCCTGCGGGACTTCCGGGATTTGTGGCAATCAGGAAGGTAATGCGATTCATCCCGTTTGCACTCCATTGCTCTTCGGGAAGAACCTCACAATCAACCGTAAAAACAGCGCGTTCCAGCTTTAGGGGTTTAAGCTCGGCTTCAACTTGGGCGGCCATATCTTTGGCGGCCTCTTGACGTTTTTGGTTGAGTTGTTTGGCGTGTTTTTCGTAAACTATTTTTGTGTCTTGTACGGCTTTTCCAAGAGCTATCAGCGTGCCTGCTTGATCTTCAAGAAGCGCTAATTTCTGGGACAGCTCTTCATAAAGACTGCCTAGCGCTTCGGGGGCAACATTATGTTTACGCGCGATAGCACGTAAGCGGAACAGTCTTTCTTCGATTGTCTCTAAAGATTCGCTTTCCAGTTCCATGTCGTAAGCGTAGCTCGTTAGGCGCGCGCAAGCTTCTTGAGAATCTGCTGCGGCGCGGTCAATGATTGTGAGAATCTCGTCAAGTCCTTCGGCTTTGTCCGCGATGCGGGCAAGCGCTTTCCCCGCTTTGATGAGCGCAGTATCTGCCCCGAATTTACCTTGCAGCGCATCCTTGCTTGTGGCCAGTGCGTCGAGGATTTTTTCTCGGTGCTGAAGGGTTTTCCGCTTTTCGGTGAGCTGGTCTATTTCATTTTCTTCAGGAGCAAGCTCGTCAAGTTCAGTAACGGCGCTTCGCAAAAAGGCAGCTTCGGATTCACTGCGATCACGTAAAGCAAGCGCCGAATCATAATCCGTTTTTGCTTTCTGCCAAGCTTTATAGCTTTGAGCAACATGGCTGCATAAAGACGTTGTGCCTGCAAAAGCATCCAAGAGGCCTTGATGTGTAGCCGGATTCAGCAAACCATGCGTTTCAAACTGGCCATGGATTTCAAGAAGCATGCTTCCGACTTGTTTCAGCATAGTGATGCTGACGGGCTGGTCATTGATGAAGGCGCGGCTTTTGCCTTCTTTGGTAAGCGTGCGGCGCAGGATCACAGGCTCTTCAAAGCTCAGGCCTTGCTCTTCGAGGTAGGGGGCAAGTTCAGGGGGGATAGGCTCTTCAAAGCACGCTGTTACAGCTGCTTGAGATGTGCCATTTCGAACTAAAGCAGCATCGGCACGTGCACCGAGAGCCAAGGCTAATGCATCCATTAGAATAGACTTGCCTGCGCCAGTTTCGCCCGTGAAAACGTTAAGGCCAGCTGTCAGGCGAAGGTCCAGTCTTTCAATAAGGACAACATTCTGAATTGTAAGAGAGGTCAGCACCTCGTCATCCTATCCTTTTAAAAGGTCATGCCATATTTGGCCAATCCAGCTTTTTTTATCTTCTTCTGGGGCCAGATTATTTTGAACCAATAAATTGTAACTATCTTGATACCATCTGCTGCCGGGGAAATTATGCCCTAAGACGGCGGCTGTTGCTTTGGCCTCTTGATGGATTCCCAACGCTAAGTAGCACTCGACAAGACGGTGAAGAGCTTCAGGGACGTGGCTGGTTGTCTGGTGTTTTTCAACTACGCGGCGGAAGCGTCCTATAGCGGCGTTATAGAGCTGCTGTGTCAGATAATTGCGGCCTATCTCCATTTCTGCGCCAGCTAAATGATCGTCTATGAGGCCAAGTTTTAGAACAGCGTCTTTGGCATAATTGGTCTCTGGAAAGCGGCGGACAACGGCTTCGAGTTCTTTTTGAGCATTTTGTGTGTAACCCTGATCGCGCCGTACATCGGCAATGCGTTCATAGTCGCAAAGAGCGCGTAGGTAATAGGCATAAGAGATATCGTCATTGCCCGGATGAAGCTTGATGTATTGATCAAGAGAGATGCTGGCGGCATCGTAATCCATGGCCTTGTATTCGGCATAGCCTGCCATTAGCTGAGCTCGCACTGCCCATGAATCGTAAGGATGTTGCCTGTCCACTTCCTGAAACTGGCGCGAGGCTTCCTTATAGTCGCGCTTATCCATCAGGGACATGCCGCGATTGTAAAGCGTTTCTGCGGGCAAGTCCTCGGGGGGCTCTTTTTTCGCTGCGCAGGCAGAGAGCAAAACGAGGCAAACAAGACAGGCAAGACAAGAACGGAAAGCAGACAAAATGGCACAACCTTTTTAAAGGGTCAGGAGATTCGTCTTTTATAGCACAACCAGATGTTGAGGAAAGACACGAAAGACCACAGGTGGTGGAGAGCTATTATTCTGAGACTCGTGCGTCTATGTTAGCGTCCGCAGGGGCGTCTGAGGTTATCTCTGTTGCGGGTGAGGCATATTGTGTGCGACCTGGGCCTATGGTCTTATAAGCCAGTCCCAGAACGCAGGCGATGGCTAGCCACAGGGCTATATTCTGCAAAACGCGGCCTTTATTCATGCGAAATACAGGCGGGGCTAGCCACAATATAAGGGCTGCGGATAGAAGGCTGGATAGGATGATTGAGATATTATCCATAAGATTCTCCTTTTTTCTGTATTATATAGCCTATTTTAGGAATTCAACGTGACATTTTTCTTGCAGTTATGTGTCCTAATGGAGCAAACTGCGCCACTCCGTGGGGCTTGGCCCTAAATAAATAACAGGATCACCTAATGAAAGTCGATGCAAACACTGTCCGCAAGGGGAATGTGTTAGAAATTAATGGCAAACTTTATGTCGTTACGAAGAATGAGCTTATTATCCCTGGTAAGGGAAATGCCGTGGCGCAGATTGAGATGAAAGACGTTGTCACGGGCGTGAAGATGAATGAGCGCTTCCGCACCCAAGAATCTGTTGAACGGGTTCAACTCCGTGATCGTGAGATGCAGTATTTATTTGCAAGTGAAGATGGTTATACCTTCATGGACCAAGAGACTTACGAGCAATATGAGGTCGCTGCTGATGTTGTTGGTGATCAAGCGGTCTATTTGCAGGATGGCATGGAGTGCGTTATACAAATGTATGAAGAAAAGCCTTTGTCTGTTGAGTTGCCTGCTCAGGTGACGCTGGAGATCACAGAAGCCGATCCAGTTGTGAAAGGCCAAACGGCCTCATCATCCTATAAGCCTGCAGTGCTTGAGAATGGTGTCCGGATTTTGGTGCCTCCGTTTATTGAGGCGGGTACGCGTGTTGTCGTGGCAACGGCTGATAATAGTTATGTAGAACGGGCTAAGGATTAAAAATTATGGTTATGCGCCCAGCACTTATCAATGTGATGGTAAAAGCTGCTGAAAAGGCGGGCAGAGGGCTTTTGCGCGATTTTGGTGAAGTTGAACATTTACAAGTTTCGCGCAAAGGTCCGGCGGATTTTGTTAGCACAGCTGATTTGAAGGCTCAAAAAACCTTGTGGGAAGAGCTTTCTGTGGCGCGGCCGTCCTTTGGCTTTTTAGCTGAAGAGGGCGATAGCGGTGAAAACAAGCCTGATGCCAATGAGCGCTGGATTATTGATCCTTTGGACGGGACGAGTAATTTCCTTCATGGCGTACCGCAATGGGCGATTTCGATTGGCGCAGAGCGCAATGGTGAGATCATTGCGGGCGTTGTGTATAATCCGGTTGCGGATGAGCTGTTTTGGGCTGAAAAAGGCTTGGGCGCTTATCTGAATAGCCAGCGGCTTCGTGTGTCTGCGCGGCGGGAGCTTGCCGATTGCCTGATTGGTATGGGGACTCCCTTCAAAGGAAGCGGACGCAATTATGAGGTTTTTACGCGTGAGTTAAGCGCGGTGATGCCTTTGGTGGCGGGCGTCCGGCGTCTGGGCGCGGCGGCGCTTGATTTGGCTTATGTGGCTGCGGGGCGCTTTGATGCGTTCTGGGAGCGGGGGCTCAAGCCATGGGATGTTGCGGCGGGGTATATCCTTGTCAAAGAAGCGGGGGGCTTTATTGAGTCCTTAGAAAAGGGTAAGGACCCCATCCAGACAGGTGATGTGTTGGCTTCTAATACGGATGTGCATGATAAGATGTTGAAACTCCTTCGAGAAGCGAAGTGATGGGCTATCCTTTCTGTGGCATCTAGGCCTTAAATATTAAAAAAATGATCCTATCTTCTTGATGCCTATCGACAGTTGAAGGTTAACGCTTTAAAACGTAAACTGTTCAATGATTCTATCCTGTGGTGTAGTCTTGCCCATGTCTTCTGCTGTTCATACGAAACAATGTCTGCTCGTTTGCGCGTTCATGCTTTTTGCAACAACGCCACTTTGTGCGTCCACATCTTCGTCTTCTGTCGAAACCTATAATCTTTCTGCGACGGCAACGGCAGAAGGGCAAAAGGTTTTACCTTCTGGTATGGAATGGAACCGTCCGCTGAAGGCGGGAGATATGGTTCTTCAGCGCCGTGCGGCGCGCAGGCAGGCATATGCTCAACGTAAGGCTTTGCGCGATGCACGTTATCCTATTGGGTCGCTGCAAGCGCCGCAACTGATGACGCAAACGACAACTTACACGCCGCCGCTTGTGACCAGAACAGATGGTAGTAGTACGGCGGGTATGATGCTGCGGCAGGGGATGAAGAATTCTCTTCAACAGTCAGGACAGAATCCTGATATTCCACAAACGGGTATTGGGACAGGGGTTGTTGTGACGGGGACCGTGCCTCTTTCTATGGGGACTGGACAAGAAACTATACAAGCAAATGTAACACCGCCCCATGCGCCTCAACCTGGTGTTTTCTCGATTGATGCGGTGGTGGCTGCGCAAGGTGGTACGTCTCAGGAAAAGCAAATCTCTACGCTTGTGGTTCCTCCGTTGACTCCAGATCCTTTAGTGTCGGAAACCGTGGCGGCTGCGCGTGAGGCTGTGGCATCTTCAAAGGCTGAAGAAGCTGAGGCTTTGATGACGCCTGAGGCGGGGGCGGCACCTGTGTTGTCTTCCGGAGAGTTTGCCTATCAGCCAGGGCAAGAGCCTAAGTCATTGCTTCTGCCTGTGACGGCTGCTGGTAAGAAAGCCTTGCCGTCCGTGTCGGTTGAAGAAGCGCAGGTTGTGCCTGGGGTTGCCGTGAACGGCATGATTGATTTGTCAGGTGATGATCGGGGTTCTGAGGATATGCCTGTGGATTCTCGTCCTGATGTAGCGTTGGCGGCGCCTTTGCCTTTAAACGAATCCTTGAATGGTGCAGATCAGCTGTTTGAAGATGAAGCCAGCATCTTTGGGTCACCTGTTGATGAAACATTGTCGATTGAAGAAGATTGCGTGCCTCGCGTCAAGAAATGGACGCGCTCGTGCCAAGAGGCGGGGTATCCAGCCGATTTTAGCGGAGAAGTCGTTGGGGAGTCGCGTAGTGAATGTCCTTCGGGCAATTCGCGCGATGTGTGGTTGAGCAATTCTTGTGTGAAGGGGCGGGTTGTGGCTCCTCTTGAAGCAGCGCAAGTTCCCCCTATTTCCCTTCTGAACGAAGATATTCAGGTTCCTGTTCAAGAACAGAATGTTGTGCCTACGGTTTCTGCTGACGGTCCTGTTGATGCGGTGTGCGGTTCCGCCAATGGATTGGCGGTGCTGACGGCTCCGGTTGCAAATCTTTGCCTTGCGGGAAAGGCGACGTCTGTTTCTGGCGAAGGGCCGTGGCGGTGGAGCTGTCAGGGTATTCAAGGCGGTATGACGGTAAGTTGTGCGGCGCCTCTTCTACCTCAATCATCGGCGCAGCACTCATCCTTGATTCCGCAAGGTGGGACGCAGACAGGAGGTGCTGATGGCGGGGTACCGGATATATTGGATGGCCGATGTGGTCCGGCTCATAAGCATGGCACGAACACCCCTCCTGTGGAGGGGCTTTGTGCGTCTGGCGTACCCAGTCGTGTCAATGGTGAGGGTCCGTGGCGCTGGGCTTGCAGCGGCAGGGATGGGGGGCAGGCTGTATCTTGCTTGGCGCCTAAAATTACGCGTGGTGTATGCGGTGCGGCTAGTCGCGTAGGTGTTGATAGCTTGCCTGCGCGTGATTTGTGTGATGCCGGTTATGCGAGCGCCGTAACAGGAAATGGCCCTTGGTTCTGGACGTGCAGCGGTCTTTATGGGGGCGAAGCGGCAACATGTGAGGCTGAGCCTCGTGTGGATGCGGTTTGTGGTCCGGCCTCGATGACAGGCCATAATGAGGCTCCCGAAGCGGGTCTTTGCAGTGCGGGTCGTTCGGACAATGTTTCAGGGCATGGGCCGTGGCAGTGGCGTTGCTTAGGTGATCATGATGGTGCCAGTGTCATGTGTCAGGCTGAGGTTCGTAAAAACGGTCAGTGCGGTAGTGCTCATGGCGGACAGTTTCTTGCCGCGCCTGAGGAAGATTTATGCGTAGCGGGCAAGGCTTCGCGTGTAACAGGTGGGGGGCCATGGAACTGGACTTGCATGGGCCTTTATGGCGGTAACAGTGAAAGCTGTGTGGCTGCTCATGGGGAGCCAGCGGCACTGTTGTCCAAGGCTCAGTGTGGGGCGTCAGCTGATATGATTATGCTGACCAAGCCAGAAGACGATCTTTGCGCGGTGGGAGAAGCGAGTAGTGTTGAGGGGGAAAGCCCGTGGCGTTGGACTTGCACCGATAAAGCAGGACGTAGTGTTAATTGTATGACTTTGGCCAAAACAGATGGTGTTTGTGGTCCTGCGGCGGGACAAAAAACGCCTGATATGCCAGAGGCTAATTTGTGTACTGCTGGATCGGCTTCGACGGTCAAAGAAGATCGCAAAGAGTTGCTGTTTCACTGGCAGTGCCGTGGTTTTATGGGCGGGGGAACGGCGCAGTGTACGGCGCCTATGACTGGAGATATGAAAGACAAGCTGATTGCACAGCGTGATACGGGACGTTGTGGCGCTGCTGATGGCCAAGGCTTTACGGAAGTACCGACCAAGGATTTGTGTGAGGTCGGAGAGGCATCCGTTGTGAATGGTAAGGGGCCTTGGAGTTGGTCATGTCAAGGTAAGATTGGGGCATCTGTCATGTGTGGGGCTGATAGATTTATGGATGGTGCCTGTGGTCAAGCCAATGGGTCGATCCAAAAGATGATGCCGCAAACGGGACTTTGCCAAGCAGGTATGGCTACGGCTGTACGTGGTACGGGGCCATGGTTGTGGAGTTGTGTGGGGGCCGGTGGCGGCAGTAGCGCAAGTTGTTCGGCGACGTCTGAGGCACAAACGCGTATTGATGGAACCTGTGGCGTTGCTGCGAATGCAGCGATGATTAAAAAGCCAGATGTCAATCTTTGTGATACGGGTGAGCCAAGTGCTGTTTATGGGGATGGTCCGTGGACATGGACATGCTCAGGCAGAAATGGCGGCGTGGCCAGCACGTGTCAGACGTTGAAAACAAGTCCCAAGGCTCCTGTGGCTCCGGGGCCGCAGGTCAACGGGCTTTGCGGTTTTGCCAATGGGCGGGCCTTTATGGAAATGCCAGAAGATGGTTTGTGTTCTATGGGGACGGCTTCGGCTATTAGTGGAGCGGGGCCATGGAACTGGAGTTGCATTGGTGAAAATGGTGGTATGACGGTAAGTTGTACGGCTCCTTTAACGCCTCCTAGCCCTATTGCGGGCGTGTGTGGTAAGGCCAGTGGTGTGTCAACGCTAGCGGCGCCGCAGAGTGCTCTATGTTCATCGGGGATATCCAGTGCGGTGAGCGGGAAGGGGCCATGGACGTGGAGTTGCTCGGGTACGAATGGAGGAGGGGCGGTTAGTTGTGTGGCGCCTTATGCGGGAGTCACAAACCGTGGCGTGCCTTCTCTTGTCAGTCAGGCCCTTTATCCGGGGCAAGGGCAATCAAACGGTAAACTTGTTACACCGCAATTACCAAAGGGTTCTTTGCCGCCGTTCAAAGAAGAGGCGCAGCCGACTTTGAAGGAAGCTAAAAAGAAGTCTTTGGAGACGCCAGAGATTCTTATCCCTCATCAAGCCGTTAGTGAAGTGAAAGAGAAGGCTCCTCGTTTGGTGCCGGAGCTTCCCAAGGATGAGCAGCCTTTACCTCGTCCTAAAATTGAGATGCCAGAAGAAGTCGAATTGGAAGGGGTAAAAGATCCAGTTCTTGACAGCAAGGGACAAGCTGTTCCGGGTGCGCGGTTGAGCTTGAAGTATGACTTGTCTATGATTTCTTTTGCTCATAACTCAGATCAGCTTGACGACGGTGCCGTGCGGCGGCTTGAGAAGTTAGCATTGATCTTAAAGAACTATCGGACGGCGCGTATTACGCTTGTGGCGTATTCGAGCGTTGATGGCACCATCACGCCACGTGCGGCGCGTCGTTTGTCTTTGAAGCGAGCCTTGACGATACGTGATTTCTTGGCCAGCAAGGGGACGGCAACAAACCGTGTTGATATTCGTCCTATGGGAGGCAATGTTCCTTCAGGAGACATGGATCGGGTAGATATCAAGGTGAATTGAGGACAGAAATATACCCAAAACAGATCAAGAGTTGGGGTATAACCTATCAATATATGACCCTCCCCTTGCGGGAGGGTCGAAAATTCTAAGTGCGATAGCACGCAGAATTTTCGGGGAGGGGTTATTATCCGAATGTTTGGGTTTATACCTTCCCTGAAAAGTTTTTCCTCTTTCGTAAGTGAAGAAAAGATATAGGTTTTTGCGTGGGGTCGTAAAAAATTGAGAAAGGAGAAACTTATGAGACGTATAATTGCGATGGCTACCTGTTCGGATATGTTTGACGAAGATTCTGGTTTAGAACAAAGGACGGCTGTCTTTGATGAGACAGCGACTCTGAAAGAGGTCTTTGACTGGATGAGAATGAAGCAAGATAATCCTGATTTGGGGGAATCGATGGCGAGCGCCTGTTGGTGGAATGCTCATCTTTCGTTGCATGAGGATGAGATGACAAAAGAAGAGGCTCCTTCTGTTCCATCTTTTGAGGAGGATGATGAAGAAATTTCTTTCTGAACAGCTCCCTTTTTACAAGATGCATGGGCTTGGTAATGATTTTGTCGTTATCGATGGGCGTGAGAACGGGTTCATGCCAGACAAAGAATTCTGCCTTTCCGTTGCTAATCGGCATCGGGGTGTTGGCTATGATCAGCTGATTATATTGGCGCAGCCACAATCCGAAGATACGGATCTCTTTATTCATTTCTTTAATGCTGATGGCTCTGTTGCGGGTGCTTGTGGCAATGGTACGCGCTGTGTGGCGCGGCTCTTCTTTGAAAATACGGGTAAGAAAACATCTGTTTTTGAAACAATCGCGGGCAAGCTTTCTGTTTGGCGGGAAGGCGATATTTACGCTGTTGATTTTGGTGAGCCAAGACTGAAATGGGATCAGATTCCTCTTTCTTCTGACGTGGATACGTTGAATGTGAACCTTGATATGGAAGGTTTGCCTTCTGCTTGTTGCGTGAATATGGGAAACCCTCATGCGGTGTTTTTCGTAGAAGATGTCAGCAAAATTGATGTTGCCCATTATGGTGCGCTTGTCGAACGGCATGCCGCTTTTCCTGAACGTACGAATGTTGAGTTTGCTCAAGTTGTAGCGCCAGATCTCATCAGAATGCGTGTTTTTGAACGAGGCACAGGGATCACGGAAGCTTGTGGTTCTGGCGCGTGTGCGACCTTAGTGGCAGCGGTGCGTCATGAAAAGGCAGATGAAACAGCTACGATCAGGTTGGATGGCGGCGATTTGATCGTCACGTGGCGTAAACAGGATCAGCACGTTATTTTGCGTGGTCCCGCCTCTTTGAGTTATCAGGGGGTTTTAGGGCCTGATCTGTAAAATATGTGGTGATTTGTGAAACTATTAAAAATATCGTAGAATGTAGGGAATAATAGAACTTCCTACTTTATAGATATATTCATGAACGCATTATTGTCGCCTGCAGATGCAGCAGCGTTACTAACCGCAAAAACGGTTTCTCCAGCATATATATGGCCGTGGCTTGATGTTGAAGCCTGTCGGCTTCGCGCTGTTGTTAATGCGGGCGGAGACAGCCCTTGCATTGTGACAGGCTATGCTGGTTTTGGCGATCCTATCAGTGGCGTGCTGACTTTCTATCCTCAAAAGATTAAAGCCATTCAGGAAAAAGGTGAGCGGGCGATTTGTGCTGTTAGCGGCAGAGGAAAAGATATTTTTAAGGTAATCTCCCGTCAACCAGACGGGCTGTTGTGTTTGTTTCCTCATGGTGATAACGAGCTAATAAGTTCTCATTTCATTGGTGAAACAACGCATCAGGGCTGTGCTCTGATAGATAATCCTGTAGAGCCCAAAATTATTTGGCATAAAGATAAGCCATTCATCACGCTTCAAGATAAAAGCATCTTAAAGGAGGAAGAAAGAATTACGATAGACCCGGTAAAGGGGGCTATCTGGCGTGGTATTCAGCCTATACTGCCTGTGCCGGAATATACTGAAACGCTTCTCTCACAAGTCCAAACGGATTTCGTAACCGTTGCGGGTCATTTCCTGATAGTTGAAGATTTCTGTTACTTTTCTAAGGCTTTTCTAGACCCTAAATCAATAGGCCTTTGGACAACAGAGAAAGAGTTTCTCTACACTGTTGGCAAAAAATCCTTGGATTTAATTTGGAGAGATGTTCTTTGTGACAGCAAGTTTGGTATCATAAAACATTGGGAGAGTGAGGCAATTTTGTGTTCCTTCCCACAACATTATCGCCTTGTTGATCTTCATGGGATTGCGGATTTCCTTCCAGAGCCAATCAAGAGAGAGGTTGAACAAGGCCAAGATCATCAAGAAGGAACTAAGGCGTTTGATTTCAGAAAGCGTTTATATTGCATTCAAATTGAAAATGCATTTAAGGGATATAATAAAAGAGATTTTTATAAAAAATATCCCAAGGCATTTATTTTGCCGCGCACGACGAATGGGCGGGAAGTTAGCTGTTTGGTCGGTGTTATACGTGAAGAGACAGATCGTCTTGGTATTTCTGACCTAATTGGCGGTGGCAGCATGATTGAGGTAGATGAGGCGCTGAATAATATTGTAGGAATTGCCCAGCATTGTGATACCCTATGCGTTGGGCTTGGTGATTTGACGGCATCTATCACAGGAGAGAATCGTTCGAATGTTTCCCTTAAATGTTGGCACAAACTTGATCCGCGCGTAGAAGCTAAACTAGCCCGCGCTTTGCAGACAGTTAGAAAGGCTAAACCGAGCATTTTTATCAATGTCGCAGGCAACCAACTTAATGATCCAAAATCGCTTGAAGCTATTCTGGGAATGGGAGTTGATCAGATTTCTCTTTTTCCTGTGAAAGAAAATGTAGATCGCGCAAGGCTTATCATATGCCGTCATCTTGCTCGTGAAGCGTTACAACATCCGAACAGACCAAATTCACCTCGCCGTTTTACGCCTGCATTGAAGAGGTAATCATCCTACCCGTTGGACTTCTTTGACTTCGGGGATGAAGTGGCGGAGCATGTTCTCGATCCCGTTCTTTAGCGTCATTGTTGCGCCTGGGCAGCCTGCACAGGCTCCTTTTAAACGCAAATAAACAATCCCGTCCTCATAGCGTTCAAAGGCTACGTCTCCTCCATCTTGAGCGATGACGGGGCGAATACGCGTATCTAAAAGATCTTTGATTTGAGCGACGACAGCTTCATCACTATCCGCATATTGCGGCGAGCAAGAACAGCTCGTACAGCAAAGCGTGTCACTGTCCATGACGGGTTTTTGGGCTGTAAAATGATCCATAATGGCAGCGAGTACGGAAGGGCGCAAACTGCTCCATTCAGTATCATCGGTGCGTGTGACACTGATGAAATCGGTGCCAAGAAAGACACTTTTGACTCCTTCAACAGCGAACAGAGCCAAGGCCAGCGGCGATTTTCGAGCAGCTTCCTTCGTTTCAAAATCAATAGGATTGTTGACAATGGCACGAGACGGCAGAAATTTCATTGTTGCGGCGTTAGGTGTGTCTTCGGTTTGGATGAACATGGCGCTTATGAGTCCTCTTACGATTTTAAGTTACGGTGTTTCAGAAACTTACGAGTATCCCTAATACCCTCCCGCAAGGGGAGGGTGGTTCTAATGTGAAACATCTTCTTCTTCTTCAGAAGAAGAACTTTCCTCTTCATAAAAAGAGTCTGGCACGACGATCAATGGTACCGTCAGTTTCTTGATACCTTTGGGGCCGGTGAAATACTGGATCAGCGCATTCTGTCCGTCCTCGCGCGCATCGCTCGTCAATACAAGTGCAGATATCCCAGGCTCATTCTCGATCACATCCAGCAACGCCTCGCGGCGGATTCCTTTGATATAGAGGGGATGAGGATCATGGCCAGAAACTTCTTTGACGAAGCCCGAGAAATGAGTGACGATTTGCCTCATGCGGTCAAAGGCATCATCTGTGATGACTTTGTCAACGCCGCCCCACGTACCGATTTCCTCAGGCTCTACTACGGCCAGAAGCGCCACGCGTCCTCCGGCGGCTTTCGCGTTTAGGGAGGCATAGCGCATGGCTCCAGAGACTTCTTTGATTTCCTCAGGCACGAGGACAAGAAATGTTGGTTGTGTCATGTATTATGAGACCTTTCTGAACAGGTAAGCTGCACCGCCGCCTATCGAGAGCGATAAAAGCAGCGCAAAGAAGGCATAGAAATAGGGTTCCTCATGAGCCATTTGATTAAGCTTGGCGCCTGTGCCGACTTGGCCGACTTTTAGCGGAGAGGTGCGGGAGGCGAAAAAGTGTCCGTTGATAAACTCATAAATATGCGCCTTATATTCACCAATAGGCACATTAGCCGGAAGATCGACATCTACGCGAAACAGTTTCCATTCCATAATATGAACGCCTTTAGGAATGTACTGATAGAGCTTTTGTTGGGTTTTGACTTCAAGAAATCCTTTAGCGGCTTCGCTTTGGGGAAGGACAAAGGCGGCATCAAGATTATATTTAAGAGCCATAGACTCGCTGACCATTTCAGGTAAGGGGCGCGAGGTGGCTACGGCATAGAAAGAGGGTACGTTCTCCAAAGTCGTTGGGTCGCCATTGACCCATACGCCCATGATGCGCTTTTTTGTGCGAACCATGGCGTCTTCTCTGGGGCCTTCAATCACAAGCGCTATATCTGAGGCACCGCGCAGGGCTCCAAAAACAGTTAAACGTGCGCCGCTGAAATTCTCGGAGACAGCAACAAAATCTTCGGATAAATCTGCGGCTACGCGGCCCGCAGCCCATGCTGAACCCGTTGCGATGAGACAGACGAGCAGAAGCAGGAAAGGAAGATTTTTTTTCATATGATCTTCCTCATTTCGACAAAATAGAGCTGATTGGGTTGTGCTAGAAGATCGTAAATTAGTTTTGTTGCGACGATTAGGATCAGAGAAGCCATGAGAAAGCGCGCGATTTCAGGGCGTAAGCGCGAGGCATAGCGCGTGCCATAAGGCACTGCCACAACGCTGCCGGTTAAGAGAATGAGGGCCAGAACAAGATCGACGCTTTGGTTTGTTACAGCTTGCATGATTGTTGCAAAACCGGTTGTAAAAACAATTTGAAATAGTGATGTGCCGCTGACGAGAGAAGGGGGCATGCGCAAAATGTAAATCATGGCGGGAACCATGACAAAGCCGCCACCTACGCCTAGTAAAGCGACGAGAACGCCCCCAATGAATCCAATGCCAAGAGGAAGCAGAATATTAAGGCGTAAGTTAGATACAGGAAATGTCATGCCAAGAGCAGACCCTGCGCCCCAGCCGAGATCGGGACCGTCATCCTCTTCTTTAGGGAGTTCCTTGGGTTTAGAGGAAGTTTTCCTTATCCGCTGGACCTTTTTAAAGAGGTAGGGGGCGCTTTCCCACATCATCATGATGCCCACGAAGGAGAGAAGGGTAACGTAGCTAAGCTTAATTACGAGGTTAATTTGGCCGATCTGACGCAGCCATGAGAAGATTTGAACGCCAAGCCCTGTGCCAAGGAAGCTTCCTAACATGAGGACAGTGCCCATTTTGATGTCTATATTGCGTCGTTTCCAAGCGGCCAGAGCGCCTGAAAGGCTGGTTCCGGCTAATTGGTTGGCTTGTGTTCCTACGGCGATTGTTGGGGGGACGCCCATAAATGTTAGAAGAGGTGTCAGGATAAAGCCGCCTCCGACACCAAATAACCCCGAGAGAAACCCAACCACAGCGCCAAGGGCCAAGAGGCCTATGGCATTGATCGAGATTTCAGCAATGGGAAGGTAAATATCCATATCAGGGGTCAGGGGCCAAGGGAGATTATAGCCTTCAAAGTACGAGAGAAACGTAAGTATTTCAATAGCTATATGGCCTTTATGCTCATCGTTTTTCTATTAAATAGCTCCCCATAGCTAGATAACGTAAATCAGAATGGCGCAGTGTGAAGAGGGCTTGATTTAAATTTGTCACTAACGGATGTCCGTGCAGATTGAAACTCGTATTCATCACAGCGCCTATCCCCGTTTGAGCTTTAAAGGCTTCAATCAGGCGGTAATAGGCGGGGTTATCCTCATATCGCAAAATCTGGGGGCGTACGGTTTTATCCGATGGATGCATGGCGGCACATAGGTCTCGTTGGCCGTCTTCGCTCGTGTCGAAGGCATCAATCATATAGGGTGCTTGATGGGCATGCTGTAGATACCGATCCGCATCCGTATCCAAAATCGTTGGCGCAAATGGCATCCAGAAATCGCGCAATTTAATTTGGTCGTTGATTTGATAGAAGGCCTCGCGTTGTGCTGGATGAGCTAGGATCGCGCGATTGCCCAAACTGCGTGCGCCAAACTCGGCGCGTCCAGAGAAACGGGCAACAATTTTACCCTTCGCTAAAAGTGAGGCGGTTCTTTTTTCTATATCCTCACAATGTGTTATCGCAAAATCTTGTGCTTCTGCCTTAAGAAAGGAGGCAATATCTTGATCGCTATAATCTGGACCCCAATAGAGATGCTGGATAGGAGAAAGGGTTGGGGCAACCGCATAAAGAGCGCCAAAGACATTCATTTCGTTCCCGCAAGAAGGCGTGAACTGAGCTTTTGTGACTTCAGGCATTTCGCGGATCATTTTGTTCAGGCGCACATTGGTGAAGACTCCACCGCTTGTCATCAGGCGCGAGATGCCAGTCTTTTTTATGGCCGCGCGTATCCACTCATGAACTGTTGTTTCCAAGGCATGTTGTGCGGCGCCAGCCATGTGATCAAAGCGTGTTGGGGAAGCTATCGAGTTAGAATCTTGGCGCAAGACGGGGACAAGATGATCTTCATTTATTGCCCAAAGATGTGCATATAACTTCTTGTAAACAGGTATAAAATCATCTTCCTTAGCATAAGCGGCAAGGCCCATCACTTTGCCTTCATGCGCATAAGGGGCCATTCCAAGTGCTGACGTTACATTTGCGTAAAAGGTTCCAAGAACACCTGCGCCGTGAGCTAGAGGGGAGAGCTTATTCTGATCCCACAGATAAAGGGCCGTGCTTTGAGTGTCTGCGACAAAGATCAGAGTCGGCTCTTGGGGGGCACCAAAGAACGCGAGCGGTGCGTAAGCATGGGCGGTTGTCTGGTCAATATAGCGGATTTTCTCTGGCTCTATATCGAGCTCTAATGACACAGGCGCGCTACTGATCGCAACGCAGTCTATCGCTGTTTCGTCTAGCCCTTCACGAGCCAGAAGCCAGCGCACGACATCCATCGGCGCAGTATCAGAGCCTTTGAGGCTGTCAAACCGTTCTTGGCTGGCGGCTCCAACGACATGGTTTTCTCGTGCTAGACAGGCTGAGGCCAGTCTTCCTGCATGTATTCCAAGAATGTTCATGCGCGGGAGTATGTGGGGTGATCAAGCCTTTTGCAAAGAAAAACATAAAAAAACACCCTTCCCGTAGGGGAAGGGTGTTTTTCGTGATCATACTGATAAACAAAAGGAGATGATCCTATTGCTCCAGAATAATCTCGGCGCGGCGGTTTTGCGCTTCGCGCACGCCATCTGTTGTTGGAACCATCAGCATGCGCTCACCATAGGTGTTGCTGATAATGACTTGAGAAGGCACGTTAAGCCGTTCTAGCTCTTGGCGTACAGAACGGGCGCGCCGTTTTGAAAGAGCCTCGTTATAGGCACTGGACCCAGACGTATCCGTATGCGCTTTTACGACAACCCTGACATATTGTCCGCCTTTATAATCGGCAGCGGCTGAAGCAAGGATGCGTTTTGCTGCAGGTGTCAGCATAGCCTTATCGAAGTCAAAGAAGACGATGTAGCTTTGCAGAACAGGCATTGCTACCGCAGGAATAGGCGCTGGCATTTGTGGCGCGGGCATCGTCGGGAGCTTCATCAGTTGGGGAACAGGCGCAAGCGCGGGTTCAATCATAGGTTCTGGCTCTGGCGCAGGGGCAGGTGCAGCAGGCGCAAAATCATATCTCAGACCCATCATGATGTTGTGAGATGAATTCTCTGTTTCCGCTTTCACTCCACTATTTGTGTCGAAGTCAAGGTCAGGCGTTGCGAAATAGCGATAGTCTGCCGTAAAGGACCATGGCCCCTCAAGATCGAGATTAAAGCCTGCGATGAACTGATAGGCAAAGGCAAAGACAGTGTCGTCCACAGCTGTGCTGGTTGCCATGTGACGCATATTATCAGCATCGACGCGCGCGCCACCGACACCAAAACCGACATAAGGAGTCAAGCGCTTCTCAAGATCAAAATCATAAAGGGCATTGGCCATCAGGGCCATGTTGTGGATGCCGCCGCCATCGCTAAGCGCGCTGGGATCAACTTTGTTGATTTTGTTGTTGCGATAAACAAGCTCAGCTTCTGTGCGCAGGCCGTTACCCCATGAATAACCGCCATTAGCTGAGAGTCCCCAGCCTGTCATATATTCAACTTCACTGTTGGTCAGACCGCTGACATTACTGTCACCATTACGTTCAAATGGCATCACAGCCATACCGCCAACGTAATAGCCTTTGTGTAACTCAGCATGGGCAGCACATGGCAACAACAAAAAGCTGCTCAACGCAAACAAGGAAACAGCGCGAAAACGAGTCATTTGTATCTCCTTAACGAGGATAAATCTCTTGATAATCAAACAATAAGTGTCTGCCGTTATAACATTTTCTTATTATAAAAGGGAATATCCTTTTCCTTTCATATTCGATACGCTTATCTCTGGCACTAAGCGGCTGTTTCTGGTACAATTTTCCTCCCAGATGGCCGGATGACTGCGGGTTTTGGTTAACGCCAAAGCGCGAGGAAAGTCCGGGCTCCAGGCGATAAGGGTGCCGGATAACGTCCGGCGAGGGCGACCTCAGGGATAGTGCCACAGAAAACAAACCGCCAGTTTTTGAAAGCTGGTAAGGGTGAAAAGGTGCGGTAAGAGCGTCACCGCAGTTTTGGTAACAAAACTGGCAGGGAAAACCCCACTCGGAGCAAAACCAAATAGGAACCGCCAGCATACCTTCTTTGAAGTGTTGTGCGTCGTGATCGCCACGGTAGAGCAGGTTCGGGTTGGTTGCTTGAGGCGGCTGGTAACAGTCGCCCTAGATGAATAGTCATCCATTGCCTTCGGGCAAGGACAGAACCCGGCTTATAGGCCATCTGGGATTTTTATGTTTTTTTATTATTGTCCTTTAGAGTCCTGATGTTGGCGGACGAGCTCAATCGGTAAGGTGTTACTTACATCTTTGCCCCATATTTTTTCTAGCTCAGCCAAGCCGTCTCGTAACACACGGCGCCGTGATTCTTGGCGCGCAACGACCATGGTGGCTACAAAATGGGGGACAACATAAAGAATAAGTTGTCCAACTCCAGCGGCGCCTAACATGACAACCCAGCTCGATGGGTCTTTGATAATACTCATGGCGGCACCCATTGTTTGGTCTTGTTGCCAAAGGTCTATAATAAACGGCAAGACTCCGGCTAGATTCATGTATCCAATCGTTGTTAGTCCTGGGTGGCGCGGGTCTGTTTCTGTCAATAAAACGACAAACGTTGGGAGAAACCCCGCGCACACAATCAATGTTGGGATGCTAAAAGGAATAAGGCAGCCTATAAGGATCATAAAGAAAATGATCTTGCCGCCACCACCTTTCTTTTGCGTCGCGCTGTTCTCTTTTTTCTTGCCTTCTTTGTCTTTGGCCATCTTTATCCTATCCCTAACATGCTACGAATGAGGGCGCGTCCCAGCATAACTGCGATTAAGATGAGAGAGCAAATGGCGGCTATGTTTCCGGCTATCGGGCGGCCAACATCCCGTACGACACTTTCTCTGTCTTTATAAGTTTTATCAATCTCAGCCAGTTCTTGTTGTATGTCGTGATACATTAAACGTGCGTTTAGAAAATTTTGTTCGTCGCTTGTTACGCGTCGTGGATCATCAAGATATTTGAGCATCTGAACCAAATCGCCGCGCTCAACTGCTTGCTTGACCTGACGGCGTACTTTGTCTCGGAACGGTTTGCTGATAAACCGTGTAAGGCTGCCTTCGATGAGAGGAAAAAACCATCCTGCTAGTTTAGGGAGGCTGTTGGGACCAAAACGATATTGAAGATCTGCGTATAGAGATAGCATCGCCAATCCGCGCCGCGCTTTTTGTACGCCGCCTTCCATGGCCGTGAAAAGAGATTCTCCTCTTTTATCCCTTACGATCAAAAAGGCCGCTATGTGTCGGTCCATAGGTTCGGATGGTTGTGTTGGTGTTCCTGCGATGCGTTCGAGGGCAGGGGCAAGAGCTTTTAGTGTAAGAACATATTCTTTTTTTAGTATGGGACTTAGGCAGGGCAGTGTTTGATTGAGCTCATAAAGAACGCGTTCAGTTCCATGGCCAATAGAAGCGCGCTCAAGCATGCCGCGCATGCGTTCAAGCTGTTGCGCCAGAGGGACAAGATCGACCTTCATTTCTTTTTGCGTATTGACCCACAAGGTAACAAACTGGTGTGTTATGATCTCGTTTATGATTTGAACATTCCCGCCTTTACTAACTGTGTCGGCAAGATAGAACGCAATGCCCGAGGGCATAACGGCTAGGCCACGATAGCGAATGGGGCCGATGTTATCCAATACGATACAGGCTCGTGTGATAAGTTGGTCCTCATAATGTGCTGCGGCATTGGCCTCTTTTAACTCACTGATGGTTTGTGAAAATTCTTTGGCCCGTTCTGGTTCTCCAAGTGAGCGCACAAGCCATTTCTCTAACGCCCCATTTTCGATCACGCGTACGGCTTCAGGAGTATTTTTGGGTAAGTCTGCAACAAGAAGGCGTAGATGCCAGTAATGTTTACCGTTAAATTCAAAATATCTGGTGGCGCGTCGTCCTGCATCTGATTGCTTGGGGGTCAAGCGTCGTCCTGAGGTCCATTGCTCCATATCCTCGGCGCTCCAGCGCTGGCGAGGATCGTCTGTCAGGAGCCCACGAAGAAGTTCTATGTGCGAGGCGTGCAATTTCTTCGTGCCTACGAACATATTGAAGGTGCCCTTTTCAAGCTTTGTTCGTATAATTGCTTCATCATTAAGCCCTGCAACAGGGTTTTCTCCTAGAATGACAAGGGCCAACGTCACGCCAAACGCATAGCAATCGTCCTCATGCGTGCCTGTGCCGCGTGCAATCGGCTCACACATGCTGCGCTCTATCGTTTCAAAGAGGATAGGTTGTCCAATTCCTGCGGGAGAGGATATGGCGTCTCCGAGTTGGGGTGCCGTGGTGCTGCCGTCACGCCAGAAGATGT
>JBFXDW010000025.1:0-21457 GCA_050180745.1 Bdellovibrionales bacterium
ATACATGGGCAAGATGATGAAATTGTTCCCGAGTCATCTGTTGCCAAGCTGGTTGAAAAGCTTTCGGCACAAGGTAACATCGAAATTGATTATCGCATTGTTCCGGGTACAGGCCACTTCTTTAATACCCAGCTGGATGTCTTGGAAGATCATGTTGACGATTATTTGAATCGAGCGATCTTGATGAGGCCTCCTGAACCGATGCCGTTGATGGCTTAGGGCACGCCGTCAAACAAGATTCTTTGGCCTGCAAATGGCACTTTCCTGCGCTTCCGCTGCTCAGGTACCTTTATGTACATTCCGCTGCGGTTCTCGGAAAATGCCATTTTCGGCTCAAATTATCTTATTTGACGACATACCCTATAGCTCACCGCCTTCCTGTTATCTTTGAATCCTGAAAGACTCCCTCTCATGACACAATACAAATCCGATTTTTTGAACGTCTTAAACGAACGCGGCCACCTTCACCAATGCACAGATTACGAAGCGTTGGATAAAGCCGCCTGCGATAGCGTTATCTCGGCCTATATCGGATTTGACGCGACCGCCGATAGCCTCCATGTCGGGAATATGGCGGGCATTATGCTCTTACGCCGTCTTCAGCAAACAGGTCACAGGCCCATAACCCTGATGGGCGGAGCTACGACAAAAGTCGGCGATCCTTCGGGAAAAGATGAAACGCGCAAGATGAAAACAGATGCCGAGATTGCCTCGAACATAACAGGCATGAAAAAATGTTTCTCAAAATACCTGACCTATGGCAACGGTCCTCAAGACGCTGTTATGGTCAATAATGCAGATTGGCTAGGCGATCTTGGTTATATTCAATTGCTGTGCGAAGTAGGACCTCATTTCACAATCAATCGTATGATGACCTTTGACTCGGTGAAGTTGAGATTAGAGCGCGAACAGCCCCTCACCTTCCTTGAATTCAACTATATGATCATGCAGGCCTATGATTTCGTCGAACTTCACAAGCAACATGGCGTTACCTTGCAAATGGGAGGCTCGGATCAGTGGGGCAACATTGTCAACGGAGTCGAGCTTGGTCGCCGCATGAAAAATCTGGAGCTTTTTGGGCTGACGACACCGCTTATCACAAAAGCATCTGGCGAGAAGATGGGAAAAAGCGTCAATGGTGCGGTGTGGCTCAACGAGGATAGACTACCCGCCTATGATTTCTGGCAGTTCTGGAGAAATACAGAAGATGCTGATGTTGTCCGTTTCTTGAAAATCTTTACGGACCTTCCTTTAGATGAAATTAATCGTTTGGCACAATTGAAAGATGCGGAGATTAACGAGGCAAAAAAAATCCTTGCCTTTGAAGCGACAAAGATGTGTCACGGCGAAGAGGCCGCAACCCAAGCTGCCGCGACAGCTGCCGCGACTTTTGAGGCAGGTGGCATTGGTGCAGACTTGCCGAGTTACGAGCTAACGGCTGACACCTCTCTTGCGGAGATCATAGTTGCGCTAGGCTTTGCTGAATCAAAAGGTGAAGTGAAACGCCTTATCACACAAGGCGGCGTAAAGCTGAATGATCAAACGATAGATGATATCGCAAGAATCGTGTCAGATTCCGATATCGCCTCTGGTGAGGCTCGCCTTAGTGTGGGCAAGAAAAAACACGCTGTGCTTAGAGGGAAATAAAGAGCTTTAATGTGGCTTTTTTGTGAATACGAAACGGTTCAGGCCTATTCGGCTTGAATTTTGCCATATATTCCCCATATCATAGTTACGAATCAATTCCTGACCACAAATATGTAGAGGTTTACCCATGGCTAATCCCCTTTTCCGCACCTCATCTGTTGGTGACGCGCAATCCGCAAGCGTTGATCAAGGTTTGCGTGCCCATATGCAACGCATCTTTAACTACATGGGCGGCGGCTTGGCCTTAACGGGTGTTGTTGCCTATCTTGTAGCTAACACACCGCTGGCAGCTCTTGTCTTTGGCACGCCACTGCAGTGGCTCTTTATTCTTGCGCCATTCGCGATCATTTTTTACATGAGCTTCAAAATGGAGAATATGCCTTTGGGGCGGATGCAAACGCTCTATTGGACCTTCTGTGGTCTTATGGGCGTTTCAATGGCAACCATTTTTATGGTTTATACTGGTGCTAGTGTGGCGCGCGCCTTCTTCATCACGGCGGCAACCTTTGGCGCTATGAGCCTTTGGGGCTATACAACGAAAAAGGACCTAACAAGTTTTGGGGCGTTCCTGATGATGGGTGTTCTTGGCTTGTTTATTGCCTCGCTCGTCAACATTTTCATGCAGTCTAACATGATGCAATGGGTTGTGTCTGTCGCGGGTGTGTTTATCTTTACCGGCCTTACTGCCTATGACGTGCAAACGCTGAAACACATGTATCAAATGGGCTGGGGTAAAGAGGCTAACAACAAGATGGCTGTGATGGGTGCTATCCGTCTCTACATCAACTTTATCAATGCGTTCCAGTTCCTGTTATCACTTACAGGTGAACGGCGCTAGACCACAACACGCCGCGCGGTGAGTCTCATCATGGGCTCATCGTGCGGCAGATTGCCATAGGCGATACTGTCCTCAAAAGGACCATTCTCTTTCATATAAGCCGCAATCAGGGAAGCTTTGGTTTCGCGCACGCAGTTGCCGCCGTGGCTCATGCGACCTGTTGCTAGGCCGTCTTTAATTTCAAGCTCTGTACATATCAAACTATTATAAGGAAGATCGGTTAAGAGACGTGGCAGATAAACATTGAGCCCTCCGCTTGCGATCACAATATGATGCCCCTGTTCATGATGCGCCAACAAAGCTTTTTTAGTCGTCTCTATCCAATGCGGCCAGTCCGAGATGGCCTCTGCTGCTTTTGCCAGATCATCAACAGGTATGCCAGACAGCGTCTCTTGTAAAAGGCATTCTTTAAAAAGGGAGCGCCGATCCTGCCCTGCCAAAGCCGTCAATCGAGCCCAAAGAGCTTTTACACAAGCAACATAACAGCGCTGCCGCCCTGCTACAGCAAGCAGAAACGGCCATAAGGAATCATGCTCTACGAGCGTTCCATCAAAGTCAAAAATAGCAATGGTGGGGCAAATCCCTTGTTTAGATTCAAAAGATTTTTTTTTCATTTTTTTATCCCCCCATTTCCTTGCAATAGTTAAAAAAAAACAAATGGGACCCCAGCCTTCGCTGGGGTGACGGTTGGGTTGTAAGGACAGGTCTACCTACACTTCCGTCACCCCAGCGAAGGCTGGGGTCCCATTTGTTATAGCCAATCCAATAACAAGGAGCTGCAAACCTAATAAGGTCCGTTGACACACCGCGTCTCTTCAGCATGAGGAACCTTTCGGCCACTTCCCGGAACAGCCCATTCGATTTTGTTAAAGGCCCCACAGGATGGGCATGCAGCTTCCCACGTTTCATGGCTCTGTCCGCACGACGCACACAACCACACAGGATCAAGCGGAGCAACAGCCGCCTTAGCAAGCCATTCAGTAGCTGCCTGCTCGTCCTTATTCTGGCGACGTTCTAAGCGCACCAGTAACTCATAAGTGTAACGTGTCGCACCGCCACGAGCCTCCAGAGTCAAAAGAGCATGACGTGCCTGCCCCCACAAATCAGCCTTTAACGCAGCTTCAGCGATTGCGGTAAGGCTTACGGGATCATTTGCTTTACTCCGTACTAACTTCTGAATAAGCTTAATAGCTTTAATCGGCTTATCCGGCTTAGCAGCCCAATAAAGCAGAGGCAAAAATTCAGGATGTGGCATATGGCGCCATATTTTTTGAATTAAGTGCCGTGCAGCACGATCACGCCCTGTTACAATTTGCGTTTCTATAAAAATTAGCAGCGCAGGAATCCAGTTCGGAGTCAATTCATGCGCCTTTTTAGCTAAGCGAAAGGCCTGTTGCGGTTGGCTGGTCCGTAAGGCTTCTCTGGCACGAGCTAAAAGAAGAGCAGATTCCTGTTGATCTCCCTCCTCGCCATAAAAAAACCTTCCCTTGCGGGCTGCCTCAAATGAGCTTAAAGCCAACGGCCAGTTTCTCTGCTGTGCCGAGATTTGAAAACGCACGTGATGAATCCACGGTAGAGCACCCTTTTTCTTCTCGAGTTTAGCGGCCAGAGAGAGAGCCTCTTCATAATCCTGAAACCGTAGCGCCGCCATAATAAGTCCGCGATAGCCTAAAATAGCCGTCTCATCTTGCTCTGCCATAGCTTCAAAAAGGGTCTTCGCGCGATCATGCTCTCCCGCGAGTTGTGCTGTTTGTGCTTCTAATAAAAGGACTTGGGGTTGCGCCCCAAGATAACGCCGCGCCCGTTTTGCGTGCAATTGAGCTGTCTTGGGATCATGCGCAGCTAACGATGACAACCCTTTACTTATTTCATCCTGACCTAGCCCAGATTTCTTTAACTTATTTTGCAGTTTGAAAAAACGTGGGCTGTCCCAAAGAAACCGCCACAAGCGATGAAGACAAAGAGTCAGATAGAGAAGCCCGCCTACGAATACGATTAATACGGCAACAGATGTATCAATCACAAAATCGTGCCATACGATCCGCGCTGTTCCTGGCGCGTCCATCAGCCATAGGGCCAAAAGGACGAGGATTGTTATGCGTAAAAGAAAACCAATGACGTATCTCATTCACTAGGCTCTTTCGGTTGAGTAGTATCGTTTTTAAGTAATATCAACTGTGCAGCAAGAGCATCTAAAAACTGATCCGTTTTCATACGTTCTTCAGCGCGAATGCGCCAGTCTTTAGCTACTTCTTTGACATCATCGGAAAGTTCATCAAGCTTCTTGATCGCGCTTGCGATCTTATGTGCCGTTATATCCGTTTCAATATTCGCAAAGGTAAGAGTCTTTCCTTGTTCCTTACTAAGCGAACGAATGGAAATTAGATCTTCAAGAGCAACTACAAGACGATCCTGCCATGTTTTTACGCCGCTTTTACGAATGGCAGCTTGTGCTTGAGGCGCCAAAGCAACCCATGCTCTATGCAACGTCTCTGGCGTAGCCACGCCTTTCATCGAGTAAGGTTCCAAAAGACGAATAAGTTCGTTTAATTTTTCATCTCGTGGCGGTACTAGATCGCGCAACACAGATATTTCTTTTTCAAACGACAAACCGCTTCGTGCGGCATCGCGCAGCTCTACAAAAGCCAGAATTGTTGCGACCCCTGTTTGGGCTTCGCTTTTAACATTTTCTGTTTTCTGAAGTGAGTCATTAAGACGTGATTCAAATCCTTTAAGCGCACCCGCTAGATCAATTAAATCACCTTTGACGGCGTTAAAATCATTTGTTGTTGTGTCTGGCTCTTTTGCGGCTTCTGTTGCCGTTGCCATCACAGATTCCTTCCCCATCTTTTCCTCAATGAGGCTTACGCGTTGTTCAAGCCGATCAAGGCGATCTGTGATTGCTAAGTTAGCCACCTTACCACTTGGTAATGTCCATATGAAATAACCGCCTACGGCCCCACCTGCAATCACAGCAAACAGAACAAGAAAGAAAACTATAGAAAGAGGAATTTGCCTTGTACGCCGTCTCTCAAGACCTTGAGGATTTTCCTCTTCTAACGTTTCTTGCGATTGATCTTTTTCTGTCATCTCTACCTCATTAAACTAAATCCAATATAGATTCCAAATGTGGCGTGGAGGCGATTGTAATTCCCTGCCACGGTAATTCAGAAAGCTCCTCAGCAACAGCAGGACTTAATGCAAGAGCTTGCATAGTGTGACAAGCTGCCTCCAGCCCTTCGGTTTGAATGAGCCTTTTGAAAGTTTGCCCTGTTCGGCGAGAAAAGAAAAGAGCAAGATCAATTTTTCCTTCTCGAAGAGCACTTAAACAGGAATCCGGTAGTTTTTCTATGGGATCAGCACTGTAAACAGGCCATATTTCAACGGAGTAGCCATTTTGAGAGAGAAATTTTTCGCCCTCTTTCGTAGAAGTTAATGCACAAGGATAAAGGATTTTTGTTGATATAGGCATTTCGGCAGCTAGCTTTTGTGCAAGGGCCAGAGCATCATTGTCGCCTGTTTCTATGTTTTGAAAGCCAAATTCTCGAGCACGAGCAGCCGTGGCTTCTCCTACACAATAGCATGGACAGGACAGATCGAAGAGTTTCTTTTTCTGTGTGAGAACAGAAAACACCACTTGGCTGGTAACAAAAAGAAGATCAAATGGCTTTGCCACTTCTTCCGTTACAAGAGGTTTAATGTCCAACATCGGCGCGAGAATAACGCGACAGCCTTTTGCTTCCAGCACCATGAGTGTATCTGTGGCAACAAGCTGAGGACGGGTAAGAAGGACAGTCGGAGCCATGCATTCCTTTTACTGGAGGCCACACCCTAATTGGGTTCCAAATCCTTCCGGTAGTTCGGCTTTAATTTCCAACCCTACCTTCTTCCCCAAAGTTTCTGCTTCCTGTAAAGAGGCAGTCATTCTTTTCTTCACAACCGTTTTTCCATCTACTGTTGCCGCCAATCCATCAAGAGAGCATCCGCCCTTTCCATCAGGTTGAGCTAATGCTGCAATCGGCAGATGACAGGATCCATCAAGTGTCCGAAGCAAAGCGCGCTCAGCTTTGGCGCACAACATAGTTTCTTCATGATTGATGGGCGTTAGCCAGCTTGTCATTTCCTCATCATCTTTACGAATTTGAACCCCTAATACGGCCTGCGCAGGAGCTGGCAACATTTGTTCATAAGAAAATACAGAAGCTACGCGGTCTCCTACGCCTAAACGTTGCAGACCGGCTAAAGCTAAAATTGTGGCGTCAACTTCTTCAGACATCAGTTTTTTCATGCGCGTATCAACGTTACCACGCAAAGGAACAACCTCAAGATCAGGACGCATAGCTAGGATTTGGGCTTTACGACGCAGGCTCGACGTTCCTACACGTGCGCCTTTCGGTAAATCCTCAACACAAGGAGCTAAAGGAGACAAAAGCGCATCACGTGGATCACCACGCTCTAACATGGCGATGAAAGTGAGGCCCTCTGGGTCCCACACCGACACATCTTTCATTGAATGCACAGCCATATCAATCATACCGCTGTACAAGGCTTCTTCGATTTCTTTTGTGAAAAGTCCTTTGCTGCTGCCCATTTCAAGAAAGCTTTTTTCTTTTTGGGCTGGAGTCCAGTCTCCATTAGTCCGTATAGGAACAATCTCAATCTCGCATGCTGCACAAAATTCAGGATGGGCATCTAAAATCGCATGCCGTGCAATTTGCGCCTGAATTAAAGCAAGCGGACTACCTCGAGTTCCAAGGCGCAAGATTTGTTTCATAAGGACAGCCTTATTTATTTCTCAGGAGAGTCTCTTTGGATTGGAGAATCACCTGTTTTACACACCCCTCCTTTTAACTATATTTTTACCATAGATTCAATGAGCTCATTTAAGGCGCATTTGTCATCGTATGGATTTCTCTAGAAAATGAAGAATTTGATGTAAGACAAGGGGCTAGACTTTAGCTAGACACTAAAATTCAGGTTTTCTCCGCGCCCTTGTGTGTCGGCATCCTCGGAAGTACCATATTGATCGTGCTCAGGATGGCGGCCTTCCTTGCGACGTTCCTTAGTTCTGGAGCTTCCTTCATCCTTAGGCGATGGAGCTACCGAATTCTGCGTGATTGGTGCAGCTGACTGTACCTGCACATTATGCAAGCCATTCGTTACCACTTCAGGTTGTGTAAGTGATTGCGGTGGAACGGGAACATTGACCGGTGTAATTTGCATACGCCCCCCTGCCTAACCCATAAAAACATATCCGTGTTCAGAACAATCATAACACAAAATCACTTATTGGAAATGAAGAATCTGTTAAGGATTAGAGGCTAAGATTTAATCAAGATTAAGGACTATTAATGTAAGGAAGAAATTATGTTCGTCCCCGAACAACAAGAGGTTGCAGACCTCCTTCAACTAGCTCACGATACCTCCGAAGAAGGTCGATTGCGCTTAGCTGAGCGTCTGGCAGAAGTATTTTTTTCAGACACGATTTCTTTGACGCCACGTGAAGAAAAACTCGTCAATAATTTGATTGATGAGCTTTTACAAACGAAACACGGGAGTATTCGCCATCTTTTGATCTCTCGGTTTGCTGAGAATATAGATCTTCCCCGTCATATTGCTGTGCGTGTCGGACACGCCCCTTTTGAAATTGCTAGGGAAGTTTTGGAAAAAAGCGAGACTCTCGAGGACGAAGATTTAATTACAATTGTTGGGAATAAAACAACGCATCATGCTCGGGCTATTGCTTCACGCAAAGAAATAAGCGAAGCCGTAGCCGATGCGCTCGTCGAAACAGGCGATTTGCAAGTTATGAGAGTTGTCGCTGAAAATCTTGGGGCTAAATTATCTATACGCTCCTTAGAAATGTTAATCGAATCTGCTCGGCTTTCAGCTTTGCTACAAAAACCTATTTTGGAACGGAAAGAGCTTACACGTGAAACCGCTGTTAAACTCTATTGGTGGACCTCACAGGATTTGCGCCGAACAACGCTTGAGCGTTTTGGGTTTGGTCCAGGGAAATTAGATGAAGAACTTAATAAAGCTGTCGAGAACATGCTCTCAACCCACCTTCTTCAAAAAGATGAACCACAAGCTATGCTTGATCTTGCAAACTGGTTGGAGGATCGGGGCGCTTTAAAAATCGAAAGTCTTTTGCAATTCCTTCGTGCAGGACATTTCCGACTCTTTAATATTGCCTTGGCCCGTTTGGCTAAGATTCCTGTAGAAAAAGTGAATGAAATCACAGCTGATAAAGAGGGGCGTGCGATGAGCGCTTTGTGCCGCTCCGTCGGCATCGAAAAGGGCAAATTTATTTCGATTTATCTTATGGCACGAGGGGCTCATACTGAAGAGGACGTTGTCCACCCTAAAGAGTTGGCAACAGTCCTCAAGGTTTTCGAACGCTTATCTACACGAGATTCTGAATCACTGTTAGCTACTTGGCGAGCAGAAGCGAGTTGTCCCCAAACACCCTAACCCGGCTTTCTTTTTAAGGTCGCGTGCAAAATGTCTCGAGCAATAGGAGCTGCAACCCCTGTACCGCTCCCGCCGTGTTCTACGATCACTGCGGCTACATAACGTGGATTATGAACAGGGGCAAATCCAACAAACAGCGCATGATCACGTTCATTCCATGGCAATGCCTCATTCTTCAAGACCCCATCTGCCCGTTCTGCATTTGATATACGTCGGACCTGGGAGGTTCCCGTTTTTCCTGCCATTGTAAAATCAGGGTTTGTGCTTTGGATTTGGGCCCACCGCGCTGTTCCCAGAGGACTGTTCACAACCATATCAAGACCCTCTTGTATGATTTTGATATGATCTTCATCAAATCCTAAGCGTTCAAATTCTTCTGCGGGTCCTTTTTGCATCAAAATATGGGGCTCAACGGCATAACCTCCATTAGCAATACGTGCCGTCATAACAGCAAGCTGTAAAGGCGTTGTAAGAACATAGCCCTGCCCTATGGAAGCAATGATTGTTTCTCCTAGCTTCCACGAACTGCCATGTACCGCACGTTTCCACGCCCGATTGGGAATAAGGCCGGTTCGCTCATGAGGTAAATCTATTCCTGTTTTTTGGCCTAACCCCAAACGCTCAGCCATCGCATGAATCCGGTTGATGCCAACACGTTTACCAAGCTCATAAAAATATACATCACAAGATTCAGCCAAGGCTTCTTTTAAGTTCACAGCACCATGTCCACCTTTTTTCCAACAATGGAATCTGTGATTGCCAACCTCAATATGGCCACTACAGAAGATCTTCTCTTCGGGATCACACAAGCCTGAATCAAGGCCAGCTAACGCCGTTACAATTTTAAATGTCGATCCCGGTTCATAAACCCCATCCAATGCCTTGTTAAGCAGAGGCAGGCGTGGATTTCCGCTAAGAAATTTCCACTCCTCTTGATTTAAGCCATAGCTGAAAAGATTGGGATCAAAACTGGGATGTGAGACAAGGGCATAAACAGCACCTGTATGAATATCCATAATAACAGCTGCGGCACTTTCCTCTTTTTCCAAGCGGCTATGAACAAATTGTTGAAGTCCAATATCAAGAGTAAGACGTATATCTTCTCCAGATACAGGAGGATTATGATCAAGTTCTCTGACCACACGACCATGCGCGTTGACTTCAAGCTGCACATCGCCAGGCTTGCCTCGCAAAGCCTGATCATACTGACGCTCAATCGCGCTTTTACCAACGCGGAATCCTGGAATGGTTTTGGCTATTTTGTCACTTTGATCTTCAGATGTAACAAGCCCTGTATAGCCCACCACATGCGCTGTTGTAGGTCCATAAGGGTAGGCTCGAATTTGTCCGACCTCAATATCAACCCCTGACAATTCCGGCATATGCAGTGAAATCCGCGAAACCTGTTCCCAGCTCAGATTGTCGCGCACAAGGATTGGAGCATAACCGCTGCTCCGGCGCAATTCATTGCGCAAACGAGTCATATTGATTTCCTGCAAATCAACATATTGTCCTATATCTGTCAGGATCTGATCCATATCCTTGACCTGTTCAGGCGTCACCACGATCCGATAATTCTGTTGATTAATTGCCAAAGGCGCGCCTGTACGATCTTCGACATGGCCGCGCGATGGTGCAATTAAGCGTAAATGGATACGATTATCATCAGCAAGAGTTCGTAAACGTTCATTCTGAAGAACTTGCAAATAGTAAAGACGCCCTGCCAAAAGCGACAGAAGGCCCATCTTAAACCCACCCACGACAATCGCGCGACGCGTGAAGAGGCGAGATTTATCTGTATCACGAGACATCAGAGGCCTCGTGCGATAAAAAATGGTGATGCAGTTTGATGAGTATCCACACGAAGAAAGGAAAAACTGCTAGGCTCATACTCGCTTGCATAAGAATAGGTAGAAAAGGAGGTGTTCTCCATACCACAAGAGCCATCACAGTCCAGCCTATGAAGACTGCTGCGAAATCAACCAGAGCGAACCCCGCCCATAACATAAAGAACGGCTGCTTGATGAAATAGCGGCGTTGCGTAAAAACAAATTGGTAAAGCGCAACGAAGAGGAAGGCTGACATCCCCAATGGTAAGAAATGGATAAAGTCGTTGAGAATCCCAAAGAGAAAAACGGGGAAAGGGCGCAATAAATCAGGACGATAAATGGCCCAGTAATAAACGGCTATCAATCCCCATGAGGGAGCAATAATGCCAAAATAGGGCAAAGGAAGCGCCAAGCCTCCCAAAAGAACAAAACCTAAGACGGACAAGGCGGGCAAGAGGGGACAGAAAAATAAATCAATCTTCGTAAGAAAAGAACCGGTCATTGTGAAGACGAAGCTTTTATCTTTTTGGCTATTTGATTCACAGAACCGCCCGTCAATCCAAAATCAATCAGACGGATCTGATTGATTTCTCCTAAAGCCGTCATAGGCGTAACCTCGATAGAGTGAGGCTTAATCGCAGAAATAATCCCGACAGGAATATCAGGAGGAAAAATCCCGCCATGCCCAGAAGTCACAACACGCGAGCCGACACGAGCCTCAAATTCTTCGGGCAAATAAAGCATCTTAGGAACAGCCGTATTGTCTCCCGCCAGAACCGCATGCTCACCCGTACCAAGAATTTTCACAGGAATACGAGAGGTTAAATCTGTGATGAGCAGAAGCCGTGAACTCCATTCCCCAAGCTCAACCACGCGTCCGACAAGCCCGTTCCCCGTCACTGCCGCCATACCCTGCCGTACACCATCGACTTCGCCTGCCGTTACAATCAGGGAACGGACAAAAGCCCCGCCTGTATTGGCAATGACGCGCGCCGAAATATAGGCCAAAGATGGCTCTGACTTATAATTGAGCAACCCACGCAGCTCTTTATTCTCATCCTTAAGGGTCAGAGCCATAGTCTGCCACTTGGTTAGCGTCGCATTCTGAGTGCGGAGTTTCTCGTTTTCCTTGAGAAGAGCGCGGTAAGAAGCAATACGGCCTGTAAAGCTGTCGATAAGAGCCACGGGTTCGGAAAGAGCTGAAAAAACAGGAGACATTAAATCCACAGCTCTAGCGCGGGCATTCTGAACCCACGCCGCTTGGTTGTGAGAAACGATCAGAAGAGCCACAGAAAGGCTAATCAAAAAAGCAAAGGAAAAGCGCAGCACCAGCACTCGCCATGACATAGCGGTACTGGAAACCCATCCTGAACTTCTTGATCTGCCTTGCATTTATCCGACCAGCTCCTAGCCTGACGATTCCCCAGAACCAATTCTGCGGCGTAAGGATAAAGGATATCTAAGGATTCTCCAAGGAGAATCTGCGCTCAAAAATCAATCCCCAGTCTCTATTTTAGCCTTGCGCCGATCTTGGCTTGGCGTTCAGCGAAGTTGCCAAGCGAGATCATACGATCATAGATCACCATGGCTCCTGCCACCCCTACATTCACACAGAACTTCGTGGGTATCTTCACTACATGATCGCAGCGTGCGATGAGTTCGGGGGAGAGGCTTCCCCCTTCAGGTCCCAGCACATAGGCTGCACGCATAGGATGTAAGAAACGTGGTAAATCTACGGCATCTTCGGTCAGTTCTACCCCCACCAAAGAGCAATCTTTAGGCAAGTCCATATCTTCAAGCGTTGGATACTCGTAAAACGGCATATGAATATCCGAATGAGCCGTATCGCTTGCTTTGATCTGACGATAATCCAGCTCGGAGTTTATGGTAAAAAAGAAGCTTGCCCCAAATGCATGGGAGGTCCTCACCAAATTACCCAAGTTAAAACTCTTGCTTATTTCCTGAACACCAACACCAAAATAACCGCGCATATATAAAAACCCTCTTTAATAGAAAGCAGGAAACAATCTAAAAAACACCGTCATTCCCGCGAATGCGGGAATCCCATTTTGGTAGTCCCAAAACTTGCAACGCTTACTTTTTTTTTGCAGCTTTTGGAAATATAGCTGATCCAATATAAATTGGTTATTTCTACCTTGATCTTTTTTCCCATGGCATCGTCAAAGGTTTTGACAATATGTCTATATGGTCTGCAACCTTTTTCTTGCCATGATAAAAAATCTCGGCGGTATAACTAATCAATTTATATTGGATCAGCTATAACAAAATGGGATTCCGGATCTGCGTGGCTACCGCCACTTGTCCGGAATGACAGAAATGTTGTAAGGAGAGTTCCTTCATTTACTGAAACATTTTTGTGCTTAGAATATAGCATCAATTTCACTTGATTGACAAAGGAAAGATATGTCCACCATTAACCTTAAAATCGAAAAACTCGGCGCAGGCGGCGATGGAATCGCTTTTCACGAAGGAAAACCGCTCTTTGTTGCGGGCGCTCTTCGTGGAGAACGCATCTATGCCAATATAACAAGTAAAAATCGAGCCGAGCTGGTGCGCATTGACCAAAAAAGTGATCAGCGCATTGAACCAATATGTCCCCATTTTGGAAATTGTGGCGGCTGCCAGCTTCAACACATGTCGGCTCAACTCTATAAAGATTTCCAGATCAACCAACTCAAAGAAAAACTGACACGAGAATCCGTTCCCCTTCCTCCTATAAAAGAGCCTGTCATCACACCTCCTCATTCGCGCCGCCGAACGCGCCTTGTTGCACGTCATATGAAAAGCGGGATTCTGCTTGGGTTCAACGAAAAGCACAGCCATAAAATTATTGATGTAAAAGACTGCGCCCTGCTTTGCCCTGAGCTGATGGAGCTTCTTCCTAGAATTAGGAACGCGCTTTCACTTTGGTTGCCACTTCATAAGACATGCGATATCCAACTGACGGCTCTCCCGATGGGTGTCGATATGGTGCTTATCGGTGGCCCCAGACTGGATCTGGAATCTCGTGAAGCTCTGGGGCAAATGGCGCAAGTGCTCTCTGTTACACGGCTCTCATGGCGAGCCAGCGATCATGGTGATATTGAGCCGATTTCCTATGCGGGTCCACTTACGCTTTCTTTTGGCAAACATACCTTGTCCTTTCCTCCAGACTCGTTCTTGCAAGCAAGTGAGATTGGAGAGAAAGCCCTCACCTATTTTGTTCATCGCTATATCAAACCAGACATGCGCGTGCTTGATCTGTTTTGCGGTCTTGGTACGTTTGGGTTGTCGCTTGAGGAATATAAATACCTCATGATGGTTGATATTGATGGGCCATCGACAGAAGTGCTAACAAAATATTTACAGTGTACTACGCGTGCAGATATAGAGCGACGGAATCTATTTAAAGAGCCATTTTCTACAGCAGAATGTAATGATTTTGATGCAATCATCTTTGATCCTCCACGCGCTGGAGCCGAAAAACAAAGTGAAGAAATAGCCGCAAGCGATGTGCCGCTCGTTCTGGCGATAAGCTGCAATCCGCAAAGCTTTGCACGCGATGCCAAGATTCTTATTCAGGGCGGATACGAGTTGACTGTCATACAGCCCGTTGACCAATTCCTATGGTCCCCTCATATGGAATTGGCTGCTTGTTTTGTTAAAAAGTAAATGAAACTATTTTTTTTGCTTGAATCCACTCGTCTCATATTAATACTCTGGAGACCAATTCACAAACAGTCTCGTGATGATACTTGAACAAGGAGACGATAATGGGAAGACGGTGGAGACTTACAAAGAGGCAATTTGTCGATGCGCTTTTGGCAGGGCGTGGAGAATTTGTAAGCATTTATGAAAATACTCCCCCCTATGTTGACTTCTGGAATCGTTTTTTAAAAGAACGCAAACGAACAGCGGGGTTGCAAGCTGGCATGGGAGAAACCGCTGTCTGTGCACTCAAAGTAGCCACTCCGCATAGTAAGCTTTGGAAATTATCTGCTCGTGCTGTCTGCTATGCACTCTGCCTTTCAGTAGAGAACCAACCAAACACAGATCAAGAATGGGAATCTTTTGTGAAGAGCCTCTTGAAGTCACAGTCCTGCTCTACACACAGGAAGCAGTCCCTTTCACAGCCACGTGTCGGGTAAAAGAAGAACCTCTTCCAAATCCTAGTCCTTATTTCCTACTCCACCATTTTCTTGGGCAGGTCCAGCCGGATGTGAAGCTCTTTAAGACGGTCAAGCTCGACGTCGTTGGGAGCTTGCATCATAAGGTCTTGCGCTTGTTGGTTCAGCGGAAAGGCAATGACCTCGCGAATGTTCGGCTGATCCGCAAGTAACATGACAATCCGGTCAATGCCTGGAGCCGAGCCTCCATGCGGCGGCGCGCCAAGTTTCATAGCCGACAACATACCGCCGAACTTGGCTTCCAATACTTCCGCAGGATATCCGGCGATTGCAAAGGCCTTATACATAACCTCTGGCAAGTGATTTCGAATGGCCCCTGAAGAAAGCTCAATCCCGTTACACACAATGTCATATTGATAGGCTTTGATTGTAAGAGGATCATCTTCCTGCAGAGCTTTCAGACCACCCTGAGGCATAGAAAATGGATTATGAGAAAAGTCGATTTTGCGGCGCTCTTCATCATATTCAAACATAGGAAAATCAACAATCCAGCAGAAACGGAAGGCTCCTTGCTCGACGATGTCCATGCTTTCAGCAATGCGAGTCCGTGCGGCACCTGCCATTTTGGCAGCATCAGATTCTTTGTCACAAACAAAGAAGACAGCATCACCATCTTCAGCCGCAACAAGCTGACGCAACAGGCTTTGCGCTTCATCAGCAACAAAACGAGCAATAGGCCCCTTCCCCGCGCCAGATTCAAAAATGATATAGCCAAGCCCCGGAGCACCTTGCTCTTGCGCCCATGCGTTGAGCTTATCAAAAAAGCTGCGAGGTTTGTCCGCAACTTGCGGTGCACGAATAGCACGAACAACGCCACCCTTCTCGATAATGTTGCGGAACGCACGAAACTCAACATCCTGACGAGAAAAGATTTCGGTTACATCTTTAATCTCGAGCGGGTTGCGGAGGTCCGGCTTGTCCGAGCCATATTTCAGCATGGCATCCGCATAAGCAATGCGCGGGAATGGATAGGGTGTAATCTCTGGTTGACGCTCACGTCCAAAGGAGCCAAATTCTTCAAAAATGCCATGAAGAACAGGCTCAATCGCGTCAAAAACATCTTCCTGAGTTACATAGCTCATCTCAAAATCGAGCTGATAGAATTCTCCAGGACTGCGGTCAGCGCGAGAATCCTCATCGCGGAAGCAAGGCGCGATCTGGAAATAGCGGTCAAACCCCGCCATCATCAAGAGTTGCTTAAATTGCTGAGGCGCTTGTGGTAACGCATAGAATTTCCCCGGATGCAAACGGCTGGGCACCAAAAAGTCGCGCGCGCCTTCAGGGCTAGACGCTGTCAGGATCGGCGTTTGGTATTCGCGAAATCCTTGCTCAATCATACGGCAACGCATCGAGGCAATAATATCCGCGCGTAATTTAATGTTAGCTTGTAACTTTTCACGACGTAGATCAAGAAAGCGGTAACGCAAACGAATATCCTCACCCGCATCAGAATCCGAGTTAACTTGCAAAGGTAAAGGCTCAGCCGCGCTTTGCACGACAAATTCTTCAATATCTATTTCAATAGCACCCGTGGGCAATTTGTCATTCGCCGTTTCATCAGGACGGGCAACAACCTTTCCCGTGATTGTTACAACGCTTTCGTTTTTGACTCCTTCGACAGCGCTCAGTAAAGGACTGGAACGATCAATCACACATTGTGTCAGCCCATAATGGTCGCGCAAATCAATAAACAACAGACTGCCATGATCACGCTTGCGATGAACCCAACCGGAAAGGCGGATTGTTTCTCCAATATTTTCAGCGCGAAGTTGGCCGCATGTATGTGTGCGATAGGGATGCATTATGTAAGGTCTCCAAAAAATAATCCTGAGCCTCCCTTTATAAGGATTTTTACGCCTCAGGAAAGGGGCAAAAAAAGATTTGCGTTCGCATTTTGTTCGAGGTACCCTAAAAAAAATGAAGACAAGGTTAATATCTCACGATATCATGACCGAGTCTAAACGCGGATTCCCAAAGGGAGAGTTTCTTATGAAAAAAATCGTTCTTGGCCTTATTGGACTTTTAGCCATCGTTGTTCTTGGCATTGTCTTGGTAGGCTCAAATTTAGATTCCATTGTCAAAGCCGCTGTTGAAAAATATGGCACCGAAGCTACAAAATCACAAACAAGACTGGCAAAAGTTGAGCTGTCTCTTACAGAAGGGAAAGCTAAACTCGAGGGATTTACGTTGGCCAACCCCGATGATTTTTCAAGTGGTGATGCCATCAGCTTCGGCAAGATCGAAGTTGAAATTGATCCCAAATCAGTTATGGGAGATGGTGCCATCCAGATCCGCCGGATCATTGTTGAAGATCCTAAGGTTCTTTACGAAGTCAACAAGGATGGTTCAAGCAACCTTCAAGTCATCCAACAAAATGTTGCGGCATTTGGTACCTCAGTCAATAAGGAGATGGCAGAAACCGCAGCAAAAACAGAAGATAAGAAGGCCGATAAAGAGCGTACTTTTGTAATCGAAGAAATGTCCTTGAACGGCGGCAATATCCAACTGAAGCATGCTCTTCTCAAAGATGGCGACTCGCTGACCATTCCAATGCCACCAATTCGTATCTCCGGCTTGGGGAATGGCGATCGCGGCATAACGCCAGCCATGGCTGCTCAACGTATTCTTGAGCAAATCGTAACAGAGTCTATGATGGCAGGCCGTATGGAGCTGATGCACGAGATTGAACGCCGCGGTCTAGGTCTTGGCAAAGAAGCTGCTTCGGAAGCTATAGAAAAAGCAAACGAAGCCGTAAACGATGCCGCAGGTGAAGCTGCTGAGAAAGCTGGCGAAGCTGTCGGTAATGCCATTGGCGGGTTGCTTGGTAAATAGGCTTTAACCCCTATGCTATTGACAAGCGGTTCCTGCATTCCTGCATGAGCCGCTTGTTTTTTTATTCTGCCCCCCCACACAATAGAATGACTATAAAAAAACCATAAACAGGCCTTAGGACTTACACCGTGAACTACAAAAACTTCCTTCTCCGCTTTTTCGCTGCTGTTGGTCTTATCTTGCCGTTTGTTCTTGGCGTAGGCGCATGGACTCTCTGGCACCAAGGGTTAATCGAGTATCATCCTCCGAAAGAGCTGCCTGACGAGATCATTCTCTCTCTTGATCTGACAGTACCGCTTGAGGAACAAGCTGGAAGTTTTCGTCTTTCCCTTCCCTCGCTCATCGAAGATAGTGAAGGACAAGCTTTCTTTCCTCTAGTTCTCGCCATTCAGGAAGCGGCCAAGGACAAGCGCGTTCGTGCGATTGTGGCTGAGCTTGGTCCCTATGGACCATCCCTTGTCCATGCGCAAGAGTTAGCTGCGGTTCTGGAAGGATTCAGAAAAACAAAGAAACCATCTTATATTTTTGCACCAACCTATGGTGCCTTTGGCCCTGGAGGGAATGCCACATATTATCTGGCCAGTCAGTTTGAACATATCTGGCTGCAACCTGTTGGTTCTGTCGGACTGACAGGAATCGGAGTCGAAGCACCCTTTTTTAAAAGCGCGTTTGAGGAATGGGGCATTGAAACGGACTTCTTGCGCCGCAAGGATTACAAATCGGTGATGGAGAATATCTCACGAGATTCATTTTCTCCTACTGTCAAACAGAATATGCAAGCTATGCTTGCAAGCCTGTCTTCCCAGCTTTCCTCTGGCATTGCTTTAGCGCGAGGCGTTGATCCAAGCAATGCTGCGAAATGGATGGCAGAAGGCCCTTATACAGCAGCCGAATCCTTGACCGCGAAACTCGTTACTCATATTGGATACAAAGACGAAATTGAGGACGAACTCAAAAAGAAGTTTGGTAAAGATGCCGAAATGGTTGATGCAGCCACATATCTTTATATGAAAAACGATGAAAGAGACGATGATCCCAAAGCTAAAGTCGCCCTTATCCACGCACAAGGCGCCATCGTGGATGCTTCGCCCTCTCACATGACAGATGAGCAAGTGATTGATGCACCTTCTATTATTGAGGCATTTCATACAGCTGTAGAAGATAAGGATATCAAGGCTGTTTTGTTTCGCGTCAACAGTCCGGGCGGTTCGCCTATTGCTTCAGAGAGCATGCGTCGAGCGATCATGCTTGCTAAAAAAGCCGGAAAGCCCGTCTTTGTCTCTATGGGAGAAGTCGCCGCTTCTGGAGGCTATTGGATTGCCATGGATGGCTCACGGATTATTGCGGACCCCGCGACAATCACAGGATCAATCGGAGTCGTAGCCGGAAAACCTGTTTTTGGAAAGTTGATGGAGAAGCTTGGAATTAAATGGGATTCATTTGAAACAAGTGAAAACGCCACAATGTGGTCCTCGCGCCATAAATTTACAAAGGAACAACGGTCCCGTATGAATGCGATGCTGGATGATACCTATCAGACATTTATCAAAAATGTGTCTGAGGCACGTAAGATACCTCTGGAGAAAATGGAAGATGTCGCAGGTGGCCGTGTCTTTACTGGGGAAGATGCTCTGAAGGTGGGATTGGTGGATGAGTTAGGCGGCCTCAACAGCGCAGTTAAAGCACTCAAGAAAGAGCTGAAACTGAAGGAGACGGATAAGATCGCACTCATTCCTTTGCCAGAACCAGAGACTCCGCGCAGCATGATGATGCAGTTTATTAAAGAGTTCTTCTCGAGCTACACGTTGTTGCGCAATTTCTATGGCACCGCAGTAAAGTGGCGGAACTATTTCAGCGGCGGGATCAAAGCGCAGCTTCCTGTTTGGGCTATAGGACGTTAGAACCGAAAAGAACGCCCCCCCTTCTTTCTTATTAACCATAAGAACTTATTGAAACTATTTGGATGTATTGAAAATAGGGATAATTTCTCTATGGTGTGGCCTTTGTTTCAAAACAGCTTATTATAAATAGAAGAGAAGAATGGTCCCCTCAGAAGAACTTGCTCCCATATCGAAAGATTTGTACGCCTATATTTTTGAGAAAAAGACAGATAGGACTGGCCTGCCCTTAGCACCCTCACTATATGAGCTAGCCAGAATAGCAGCAGAAAATAAGAGCGACTTTGGAGAAACGCGGACTCATCCGGTGCTCTATCAAGCTCTCCACAAAGTTTGGTCTCATAAAACAACAAACAGAAAATTGAGCCTCCCTGTCCTAAGTATCCTGCGTAAAACTATTGAAGCTGGGATCGAGGAAACATCCAATACGCCTCAAGCGGAATTGCAACATTTCTATAAAATCTATCGCAACACTCTTCTCAATTCTTTTCCTGATGATGGCAGTCTTGTGTGGCTATTAACAATGAAACCTCTCGGTTCTTCTGGCAGAACCTTTGCACAAAACAGCAAAATGTTCGCTGCTCATATGATTAAAGCAGCTAAAGGTCAGATGTCTAAAACCGAAAAAGATAATTTAAGGAATGCCCTTGCTGCTGGCCTTGCAATCCCTTCCTCACAATGTTTCCAGCCATTATCCTCCACCGAGGTTGACGCCATTACATCTTTTGTTCAAGAGAATGACCATGGTATTAGCGTGCAAGAGAGAAACAAGCTTTGTCAAGAAATCCGCGCTCGTGCCAAAGAATTAAGAGAGTCTGCCCCTTCTGGTCCTACGCAAGAAGACTTGTTTTTGAAACATCTTATGCTTGCCAGATGTCCCACTATTCCTCTTCCTTTTTATATTACGCTCAAAAACCAACAGGACAGAGATAAGATACTAACTTATGGGGATGTTATCCTAGGCCAAGATTCCCCCTTCTCTGATCTTGATGATTTGTACAAGTACATGAAACAGGCAGAAAGATTGTGTCGAATTCCTTCTTGTATAAAAAAAGAAGCCTTACAAGAGATATGCACCACACATGATCATATTCCTAATAATTTACAACATAGGATCGTTTTAGAAGCACTGGGACTAAAAACGAAATATCAACATCCATACAAACCCCTCAAAGAACGGCTAAACGTTGTAAGAAAAGAAAAGGCGAACAGCATTACCATCATGTCAACAGATATAGACCCACGATTCTGCGAACTTTATGCATATCTTTTTGAAGATAATATGGAAGAAGCGTCTTTCTCACTAATCCCTTCAACAGAGTCTTTGGTAGAAAGAATGGAATTCTTTGAAGATGGGGAAGGTAACAAAAGGACCTTTTCTAATCTACGCCATGCCCTCTATCAAGCATGGAACCCTAATTCTACAGCTGGGTTAAGTAATAGCTTGTTTGTTCTTCTCCGACGAACAGTAGAGGCTCTCATCCAAGAACGCGCTCCTCATCCGGAGAAGGAGCGGGAACGTTTTTATAAAAAATACAATCAAACGATCCAAAACCAAACGCCAGACGATGGAAGCCTCAGATGGTTTCTGGTCAATAAAACGTTTGGAAATCATCACGAGTTCTTAAGTAACGGCATTTCTGAATGTGCTCAAATGGCTGTTCCCGATGCAGAACATTATGATCTGCAAAAAATAAGGATAGGCACCAGACTTCCTCAACACACATCCTTCCGTCCATTACAGGAAAAAGA
>JBFXDW010000026.1:0-21371 GCA_050180745.1 Bdellovibrionales bacterium
ACTGAATCCTTGCTACGTTTGTTACCTTACTCGCTAAGCTATACTTGCTCCGATCGTTAGTGAGATTTCCTCGGTTAAAATATCTATCTCTTTCCTCTTCTCTTATACTGGTTCCGGTATATTTTTTTCAATTGAATCAGTGCATTAAAGGTGGTCTCTGATTAGGCTATAATGGCCCTTCCTTGGAGCTAATCTATAATAATATATATGTCCCTCTTATATTGGTCTTTTAAATGTTGTTTGAGCTGATAGCTGTTTAATAACAGTCTGTTATACCATGTTTCCCTTTATTCCCGATTTTCCCCAAAAAGGAGGTTATCCATATTGCACAGAAAGGGCCTGATAAGGAGCTTTTGGGGCCATAGTTCTGATTGGTTTTCCTGTCATGACATGGGGACGATTGGGGCCTAGATGCTCCATAACTTTTCTCTCTCTGGCTTTGATCTTCTTAAATGTTTCCTTGCACGCTTTACGGAAGAACTTGAAGCGGTCTTTTCTGTCTTGCTTGATCTCTTCACCACAGGGTGAGTTTTCACGATCTTTAAGGAGCTGTAGCTCTGCCTTGCAGATTTCTCGGTGAGCAACATAGGCCCCTTGTGTGAGATAGATGTCCCGAATGCGTTGCATTGGAAGCTTATTAATCGTTTTGATTTTGTCGTTACGGATAAGCTCTGGCAGCTCAACTTCAAAGAAGACGTTGTTTAAATCTGCACCACAGACAGCGGTTTCAATATCTCCGTAACACGTCTTGGCAAACTCACGGGAGACAAAGCGCATAACTTGGTCAGCGTGGAAACGGGCTTTTTCAGGGTCTTTATTGTAAACAAAGCTAAAAAAAGTATATATCCCTCTGCCTGCATCAAGCTTATCTAGCCATCGACCAACTTTTGTTTGATCGATCATTTTTAACGGGAGAACAGGAAGATCGTGGGTTTGTGCGAAAGCACGATCATGATTGCCAAGAATACGCAATGAACGCCTGATTTCTCTTTCTGGCCCCGAATAAAGAAGTGTGCGCCCACCGCATTCAAAAGCACAAAGCCCACTCTCGGTAATTAAAATCTTAACTGCCGATATAACGGTTCCAGCGGTAGGTGATACTTGCTGCGCCATCCTGTCCTCACATAGTAGTCAAAAATGTTGAGGGGCTTACAGCGACAGTATCTTTGGCAGAGAGGTCATAACTCTTTTGTGCTCTATAGCGAGATATGCCTTCAATGCTTCTTTCATTTTAGGGACTAGTGAAGAGGGGACTTTGTCTTTGGGATCATGTATTTCATAATCCATTAAACTATCTGGGTCTTTGAGCTTCCCACGACCTTCTTTTAAAAAGACCACATCATCCCATACAAGCATTCCAGAATTATCTTCTAAGACATATACTTCCCGTGTTGTGCCATCCATATATTCGACAGCAAATATTTGCCCCATCTCAGGGTCAACGCCACCAGAGGTAACTCTGTCACCTACGGTTACTTTCCGAACTGGTTGGTCTTGCGTAGACACGGCTTTGTTTGTTCCTTGAGGGCGCACCACGGTTAGTTGTGGAGGCTGTTTATAATCTTCATAGCGTAATGCTTTAGCTGTGTTCATGATAATGGCTCCTTATCCTTTAGTAAATTGCTTTCACTATTTGTTAACTAATAAATGGGCTTTGAATGGGTTTTGAATATGTACGGATAATAGCAAAAATGCTGGGGTAAAACAATTTATCCATTAGTTTCAGACGGTTATAGTTACCTAAAGGTTAACGAAAGACATCCAGTTAAGTTTTAAGAGTTGATAATGCAGGGGTTTCAGGCAGGAGATTAACCATAAGATTTTCAGCCCCACGTTTTTGGCTAGGGCCTACCAAGCCTCAATAGGTGGGCTGTCGAGCTTCCAGCTCATCAAGGTATGTAGAAGTTTTAAGGAACTTCTTTTGTATAGGGTGATAAAGGTAGCTTACGGTTGATGAAATAGTAGGGGGCGGGTTTGAGGTGCATGCCTTTGTTTCATGTTTGGTATACACAATAACAGGTGATTGACTTGAATCAGTTAAGATAATATCCGTAACATGCCAGTCTGGATTGCTTGTATCCCCTCCACAGTTGCCATTTGATTCTCTTGCAGGAATGTGCCCAAGCCATTCAATTTGATGGGTAGGAGCATAGGTTATTTTGATAACCTCTATATCATCGCTATAGTAACCTTGCCCTAGATAGCTATTACTTAGCAGGATATAAAAATGGGTGTCTTTGCTAACATAGTAAGAAGCTTGTTTTTCTTGAAGCAACAGCTCACCAGAAAAAGAATTACCCCATGACCCCATATTTACAACATGCGACACCGCCTTCATTAATTGCCAATTGTCTTTGAATTCATAAACAGCCATTCCTAATGGCGCAGAAGCTGCATGATATGCATCAATGCTGCCATTATTCAAAGTGTTTAGTTGTGTTAAAAATACAGCAAAGAGTTTGCCGTTACGTTGAACTGTAAACGAGTGTGTAACGGTAGCTACCTTTGTGTCTTTTAGCAGAGCAACGTTATAATAAACAACGCCTTTATGATTATAAATATCACGCAATGCCTGATATGAGGTGATGCATTTATCTCCCGTTTGATTGCAAGCAGGCACATCAACATCAGGCGATTTTATTTTGCTGAAGCGCAGTGCCTCTGCGGACTGTTTTTGTGATTGAACTTCCTCTGTAGGTTGCTTTTTCTTCAAAGGATTCAATAAAAGATTTTGCTTCCTCAAAGTGCCTTCAATATTTCCAGCAATGATTGCACGGGCATATTCTCTTGGAAAATAATATCTGAGAAAGGCAGCAAATAGAATAGAAAAGACAAAGAAGTATATGATTAGGCTCCTTCTTTCCTTACGCTCTTGATTATTATTTTCCCCTTCACTTGTTTCAGGAATATCTTGAGCAGAACTCTTTTTCAATGAGAACCCATCAAGAAACCATTGTGTCATTTGTTCAGAGCTTTTGCTTTTTTTCAACTCAACATGTGAATGCTTTACCTTATCAAAAAAACTATTATATATATCTAAAATTGATCTAATAATACGGTTAGGCACATCATTTTTAAATGCAAGAAATATATACCTTAGAAAAAACTCTAACAACATCAAGGGCAGGACAAAATCAAACAGAAATATAGCCCATATGAAAGCAAAAGCAGCAAATGACACGATTACGAATTGAGGCTCATATAATGACCCCGCCAGTAAGAGGAATATTGGCAATGAAAATCTGTCTAGTCTTAGGGCTAATTTATTGATAAGACTAGTTACACGTTTTCCCCATACCCATTCAGTAGAAGATATTCGTGCCTTTTGGTTTCCCGATAACCTATTATCTTTCTCTGCCAGTAAAGGACTTTTTCTGAAGAAGGCAATCGCTCTATGTAAATACAATCCTGATGCTGTCTGTGCTAAACACGCTATCAAGACTGTTTCTACTGGAACAAAGAAACCATAAAAAATGGATGTACAGAAAAGTATTTTTGCAAGTAACCTAAAGGGGCTTCTAGTGCTTATAGCAAAATATAGCGTGAGCAGAAGGGGAATATCAAAGAGAGTTGCTAACAGGATTGCATTTGAGGCTTTGAAACTGGTGTTGTTCAGAGCTATTGATGCTAAAGCAAATAGAAATAGCAATTGAACCCACGGGATGGCTTTCATTCGACAAATGAAGTTGTTTTTTCTGTTGTGTTCTTCGCCTTTATTTTCGATGTTATGAGACATGGGGCCCTCATTTCTATTCTTGCTCTATTAAGATCATATTGTGCAATAAGCCATATTGATGCGGCCTTACATATAAATTAGCTCTGCAGTGAGCTCAGGCAAAAAACAAAACTGGTTCATGGTTAATCCAAATAGATACTCGGTGATCCCATGCATTTATCTGCTGGGATTACCACATAGTCAGATTTGCCATTAATTCCAGGGAAATCTTTAAACATAGCCTGAATTAAACACCGTGAAACATTAGAAAATGTAATATCGGTTCCTTTGCTTTTTACTCGCCCTTCAAACACCTTCGTGTAGCCTTTTGTCTTTTTATTTTTTAAGGCAATGCCCAAATTAAAGAAACGGTGATACTCCATTACTGAGCTTGTGCGCGTACCTACCATTTCAAGTTTTGGAAGAGTGTAGGATGTTCCGCTGTAGTTGGCAGAAAACCCTCTATTACCTTGAATATGGCCATCATGATGCACTGTTTTTCCTCCTGTGGAACGAAATATAGGAAACGTACTAACTACCTCTGATTGCCCGTCAATGCCGTATTGAAAAGTGACTATATAAGCAGCTTTCTGTTTGTCTTTTACCTCTATGAATCCTTGCTCTTTTAGTGCTTTTGATAGCAACCCCCGATAATGTTTGTATTCTAGGTTATTCTCTTGATGCTTTGTGGGCGCAAACACATAGCTTTCATGATGTAAATTATCAGGATCATGAAATCGGCTTACCATTGAACGTACACGCCCACTTACACAGCCTGATAGAAGGAAAAGACAAAGCAAAGACACGACAAGCGTTCTCATAGGATAGGTTCTCCAGTTGCCAGATAAGCAAAACCACCAGAGCTTTTATTCACTCTGGTGGCTGGAGGTTAAGAACCGTCTTAACAGAACGGCGCGGCGCTTTTAGCGCGAACGCTTGGACATAACGCCGCCCTCCAGCCATAAAGACTGAAAGGCGGCACCTATGAAAACAGCAGATAAGATGATCCTTAGACAAAGACAAGAAGCTCTATAGCATCGCTATAAAGGCCCGTAGTGCTATGTTGTTTGATAATCCATAATCTGTTGCTCCTATCGACCAAAGATGCCTTGGCCGCTGTTAAGAGAGGTTCTTACGCCCCAGCATCAGCATGTGCTGATCCATGCCCTATAGAGTCATAAAGGCACGAATTTGTCAATTGTTTGCGTAAGGTTAGCTAAAATCAAAAAGAAATAGATAGCAGGCTATAGCGGCCAGAGCTTCTCAATAGCTTCTTTTTTCTGTTCTATTGTATAATCCTGAGCGTAATGGATGTTCAGAACATCATCAAGCGCATGCCCCATAATATGTTGAATAAGGGAATCTTCTATATTAGCACGGCGCAATTTTGTAGCCACCGTATGCCGTAAGCTATGAAAGACTAAAAGAGGTGTTTTGATATGAAGGGTCTTATCAAGTAACTTCCCATTAAACCAATCCCCTAATCTGCGCCCATATCCTCTTCTCTTACTGAAGTTTAGTTGGTGCAAGATTCTTGCGTGCCCTTCTTTTCTGCATCGCTCAACATAATCAAGAAATCCGAGCTCTATAAGCTTTGAATGAATAGGAACTAGTCTCACGGCATTTTGGGTCTTTAGCCGCTTTAATTCTTCTTCATCGTTAATATCAAAATACCATACGCCATTCTGTTGCTTTATATCTTCTACACCTAACGATGCAATCTCATTTAAACGTGCCCCCGTAAAACAGGCTATAAGAGTGCCCCATTTATATTCGTCTCTTTTCCACTTTAAAACAGCATGATATATTTTTTGCATCTGTTCAGAATTAAAATGTGTCCGTACCACTTTTTTCTTTTTAAGAGAAACCTTAACATCCCTAAAATTATTTTCCTGTGTATCTTGTCGTTTAACAGCCCATTCATAGAACACAGAGCAAACACCCAGATACTTGTTTACATTTAAAGGACTCATCAAATTATCAATTTTTGTCGGATGCGTATTAGGTAAAGCCGCAATTTCTCTTAATGACAAGCCGTTGAGCTCTTTCTTTTGCTTCATGTATTTAGGCAAGTTCATAAGAAGCTCTTTATACTCATTCACCTGATTTACAGAAATATCAAGACTTGCATTCTCTCCCATAAAATCCAGCAACATTTCAAGCTGGCCTCTGTACCCATCAGCAGATTCCTGTGATAAGCCCTCCATACGCACCCTTTCCTTTAAATAAAGGTCTATGCTCTTATCCAGCCTCACCTTCTTTTGCTTCTTCTCTGGAATCTGTTGAAGAAATTGAGCTACACGGTGCTTTGTCGTAAAGTTAAACCCATCAAAGGTTTTATTAAGTTCTAAAGTGTCACGAGAAACGGCATGTATAGCCCTTACATAGGCCTTGCGTAAGGTTTCAAACTCTTCCGTATCTGCTTCAATAGGCATGGAATAGCTATCAATGAAACTTTGTATTTCTTCGTCAGTGCCAACTTGCGTGAAATCTTTATTCTTGAAAGCAGACTGCGCTTGTTCGCTTCGTTCGTTGAGAGCAATGATCTCGGAAGTGTTGAGAGGGCCTTTAACTTTTATGCGTTGTTTGACTTGTTCACGCTCTTCACTAAAGTGATTAAAAAGAACTGCTTTGATCTCTTCATACGTCATGCCAATTACCTTGGAATTGCTTAGTACTGTATCCCCACAGTAAACAAGGCAGCGTGCTAGGTGCAAGGCTTCTTTAGGGTCACGAGTGCCAAGAGAACAGCGAACAACGCTATGGCAGCCCTCTGGATGGAATGAAGGCGGAATAGGATAACGTAGATAATAGATGTTATGCCGAGAAAGGCTGAGATAATGCGGATTATACATGGTGTTTTACTCCCTTGAGTAGCACACCTTGAAAACGCCATCTAACTTATTGTTTTTAAATACATGGAGCAGATGAAGGGAATCGAACCCTCGTCGTAAGCTTGGGAAGCTTCTGCTCTACCATTGAGCTACATCTGCAAGGGGTTAGGTTTAAAACCTAACCTACAATCTCATCTTCCGTGAAGAAGAAGGCGATCTCTCCCGGAGCCGTTTCAGCACCGTCCGAGCCATGAACCGAGTTCGCCTCGATATTAACAGCAAACTCCTTACGGATCGTACCTGCCGCAGCTTCCACAGGATTTGTTGCCCCCATGATCTCGCGATTTTTAGCAATCGCATTCTCACCTTCTAGAACCTGAACAACAACAGGACCAGAGGTCATGAAATCGCACAAATCGCTATAGAAAGGACGTTCCTTATGAACCGCATAGAAACCCTCGGCTTGCTCACGCGTCATACGGATACGCTTTTGCGCAATGATGCGCAAACCAGCTTGCTCAAACTTGGCATTAATAATACCCGTCAAATTGCGGCGCGTTGCATCTGGTTTAATAATCGAAAAGGTACGTTCTATAGCCATATCTCGGGCTCCCTATTTAAAAAATCTCTGGAAACAGCTCTATACCTCTTCACGGCTTGCGTGGCAAGCGCTGAAAAAGGCTATCTGTCCAACTGGTAGGCAGAGCCGCCAAAACCCACACAATCGCAGCCAACCGCCACGGAAACGTGATTCGCCCCTTGTTGGCAGCTAGTCCTCTTTTAATGATACGCGCCGCTTTTTCCGGAGCCATCAAAAAAGGCATTTTAAAGCCATTCTGATCCGTCATAGGCGTTTTAACAAATCCGGGACAAATAACATTAACCTTGATTCCCTGCGCCGCTAGCTCTCCCCGTAGGGACTCGCCATAAACGCGTACCGCCGCCTTGCTGGCGCTATAAGCCGGAGCCCCAGCTAACCCTCGAAATCCCGCCATAGATGACATCAGAGCAATCTGGCCCATCCCCCGCGCTTTCATACGTAAGAGAATCGGAAAAATGGTATTCAAAACACCATAGAGATTCGTATCAAAAATCTCTAACGCCTGACTTTTACGCTCACCGCCCTTCCCCGTTCCCGCAGACACCCCCGCATTGGCAATCACAAGATCAAGAGGCGTTATCTCATCAATCTGCTTGATCCAATCTTCCATATTCCATGCGTTTGTAACGTCCATCACAGTCGATTCGGTCATCGCGCCCTTAGCCCGAGCCTCACGTGCCACAGCTTCAAGCCGCGCCTTATCGCGCCCGCTCAAGAAGAGTCGATTGCCTTCCTCCGAATAAGCAAGAGCCAAAGCCGCCCCAAGGCCGCTAGAGGCCCCTGTAATCAAAATGTTCATGTATAGCCTATGTCAGATAAAATGATCATTTATACCGCCGAGATTTTTTACCATGGCAAGGCAAAGTTCGCAGGTTATATAAGCATATTACCAAGAACTTTAACAACGCCATGGGGGAAAAGATCAAGGTAGAAATCATCATTTTATCTGACATAGGCTATAAATTCTCACCTAAAGGGGTGACGAAGGATGGATAGTCGCGCTATGATAACGCAAATTTATTTTTTACGAGAGAAAAATGTCCCTTCCTTCTGTTTTTGGTAATTTGCAGCGGCGCGGTTTAATGATGGTTTTGTCCTCCCCCTCAGGCGCTGGCAAAACAAGCATCTCACGCAAGCTTTTGGACTCAGATCCCAATATCAATTTATCCGTGTCCGTTACAACGCGCGCCCCTCGTGAGGGAGAGGTAAATGGAAGGGATTACACCTTTATCGACAGTATTGATTTTAATCTGATGGTCAACCGTGACCAGCTTTTGGAACATGCCAAAGTATTTGGAAATTACTACGGCACGCCACGGCAAGCTGTTGAAGATTCTTTGGCGCAAGGCAAGGATGTTCTGTTTGATATCGACTGGCAAGGCACACAACAGCTTGCCGAAAAAATGCGCGAGGATTTAGTCAGCATCTTTATCCTGCCGCCCAACTGGCATGAACTAGAGCGCCGTTTATTCTCGCGCGCCCAAGATACGCCAGCAGAAATCAATCGCCGCATGGCCAAAGCCGCAGATGAAATGAGCCACTGGGCCGAATATGATTATGTGATTATCAACCAAGACCTCGCGACTTCCGTTGAAGCCGTCCGCGCCATCCTGCATAGCGAGCGCCTCAAACGTTGCCGCCTTACAGGGCTAGCTGATTTTGTGAGAGGATTGCAGGCAGGAGTTTAGAGAAAGAGCAAGTCCCAATGCCTGATAAAATAGGTGGTTTTCAAAGCCGCTGAGATGTGATTCACAGGGTTATGAGGATTTTGGAAGCACTTTTGAGCGGATTGAAGGGCGTCTGCGGGGGATTTACCGACAAGCGGCGCGGCAAAGATGTCATGTATACGATGACGGATGTCGGACTGTCGGCGTTTTCGCTGTCTTTCATGCAGAGTGAGTCCTTTTTGTCATACCAGCGTGGCTTGCAGGAAGAGCACGGGACCTCGAACTGTCAGACGCTGTTCTGTATGGAGAAAATACCGACGGACAACCACATCCGCTCGGTGCTGGACGAGGTTGATCCTGCCGAGTTGTAACCAAGCTTTGACGAGATGCTGGAGACACTACAAAAGCACGGCGGCCTGAACCCTGCACCGCAGGCAAAGGAAGTGTTGGTGGTCAAGTGATTTGCATTGTTAATTCTAATAAAAAACCGCCCGAAGGAGGTTTTTCTAAACTGATACAGAAATGTACTGGATTCCTCGTTCTTGCCAAGCACCCTGTCTAAATTCTTTACGACTACGCAGATTGCCTATCACATCAGATTCTTTTGTAAAACGATTTGCTTTCCATGATTTTATTTCACTACTACCATCTAAATAATAAATTGTAATTTTGGCTGATCGCTTTTCTAAAAGTTCTTGTTTGAAATCTTCTACATCTGATGGATTAAGTTTTATTGTAAGTAAACTAGATCCAATCGTATCGTTTTCTGTTTGAGCGTTTTCAATACCCTCAATTTGATTGAGTATTTTTTCTATAACTTGGACAGGGGTGTCAAAACCAGTCGCGTATTTTTCGAGACGTTTATATAACTTTTCAGGTAAACGAATAACTGTAGACATGGGTGGCTCCTTTCTTGTGAAAGCCAAAACAATGTAACATTGGTTTATCATATTGTCAACACCCGTTTTTATCGATAACTCCACGCCGCAGGATTAAGGCCGTAGCGGCGCTCCAGCGTTCCCGCCAGACCTTCACCGTGACCAATATTCCGCGCCATTTTTGTTTCGACTTCCTCAATCACAGTGCTGAGATCAAGATTCCCAGAATTGTCACGGCGCACTGACCCGCCCCCTATAATTCTAGTCACCCCCCAAAATTAGGTCCGGTTTTGGGAGGGCAGATCACATTATGTGTCTTTGATTTATGAGGGGCGGGTCAGCCCAAAAGCTTCCTGATTAAAGACGGCGACGCATCCCAAACTCCTAGTGCCAAACTCGGGTTTGGAGAATTCCGCCCAAATATCTCGACAGAAGCTATAGGAATGTGCTCTCCTGCCAGGCCGTTCTGACCCCATAGGTCCAACAACCTTTTGAAACTTCGCGCTATGTATTAGGAATGGAGGTAAACAGGTCCAGAGAACCGGACTAAATGGTTGTGGATGCAGTCACTCTACAAATTCTCTCCACCCCATTTTCCGCTTTATATAACCCGAGTTATGGGTTCATGAAGGGATAGCGATACAGGATATAGATGCACTTTCACAAATTGCGAGGAGAAGCAAGACTACCTAACTTCAAGACGACGTAAGATTGCTGCGCCACCACGACTATCCGGACTTAGACTTGCACCGCGTGCTTCATGCTTGCCATAAATGATGACATTCTTGGATGCTTGAGAAACGCCCCAGCCTTTAGTCTGCCGCATCACGATAAGAAGCTTCTTCCCAATCTTTGCTTCCGTCAGAAGGGTCTCTTGAACATAGTTTTTTGCGGCTGCAACGGAAGGTAGGTCTCGAAGAATCCTCCCGGACGGGGATTCTCCGGAATGGTAGGGAACAAGCTCAATCATACCGATGCGATGGGATAAGGCTTGGAGTGCTTTCAGATAGGAGCCGTTATATTTCTGATCCGCAAGGCGGTTCAAGATGGAGCGGAGCTTTCCCTCCCACCACATAAAGCCTCCATGCCAGCAAAAATTAGGATTAAGCCAAAGAAAGGGATAGGTACAGCATTTAAAATCTTGATGAAGGTTTTGTTTAAGTGTCTTTCGATATTCCGGCGAGTTGAGCTCACCGTAATAATCTGTATGGGATAACCCGGGGTTTAAAAGCAGGATAATAATATCGGCTTTGTTAAGATCACCACCAAAAGGTATGGGCACCAGAGAAAGATCCAGCCTCGACGATCCTCGGCGCGTAAACTGATCGTCCATTGTGTAATTGGAGAAAGTTCTAACCACATCAGACAACACGTCATTTCTGTTCGGTAAAAAAAGGACCTGCCTGTCCTCAGGATGAAAATATGGAGCATCCGTTTCCTGATACTGCCCCCAAAACTGTATCAATGAGTGTGTCATGCCCTATCTTTAGAGGTGCTTAGTCATTATAATAGCTCGAATATGAAGCCATAGGAAAGAAAGCCGAAATATGTGGTTGGGGCGGGAGGGATCGAACCTCCGCATGGCGGAATCAAAATCCGCTGCCTTACCGCTTGGCTACGCCCCAACAATTTCAGATCGTTAGGCACCTTAATATGCCTTTGAGAGCGGCACCTTATACAAACTCCGCTCAAAACGCAACCATATTACATCATTATCTTGGCTCTCACCGAGAGCTTTGTTAAGTTCTTGTTAAATTTAGCTATACCGGATTTTAAGACTCTTGCTGATAGAAAATAAACAACAAAAGAGGCTTAGAGCCTGTTCAGAATCTTGCTCTGGCTAAGGATCTTTGTTCGTTTTCGAGAATCGCAGCGGAAGCGTACCTTGGGGTACGTGCGCAGCGTACCGCAGAAAACGGGCAAAAAGCCAACGTCGGAATCTAGATTATGAACTAGCTCTTAATCTGCCCCTCATTTCTAAGGAGTCCCTATGTCAAAAACATCTACCCTGCTTGATCGAACCTTCGACGAAGGTGTCGCGCTGACTGTCGAGGCTCGCAATTTCATCGCCTATCATGAGCAATCTCAAAAAGGCAATTTGCCGCATTGTTTGCATGTTGGATATCATCACACGCGTATCTCTGCACGACTCATCCAAATAATGACATGGCTGCTTGCCATGAAAGCTCTTCTTTCCGGAGAAATCTCTCCCGAACAATTCGCCTCGCCTCAATATGAGCTCGCCGGTGGTGAAGAATGTAAGAGCGATGCCGGAGAAGATGATGAAGCGCTGACCCCCGCTTTACGTGATCTGCTCAATCGCACACACCGGCTTTACCAACGCATTTTGCGGCTCGATACCATGGTCCGCGATAAGCTAGAGGCCGGAGAAGTCCCCAATTTCGGTATGATCCAAGGCATCCAAATTATCGAACCTCCGACAGATCCTTGTAATTAATCCCAGATGCCTCATCTGGTTCTCTATCAGCCCGATATGCCCCAAAACACAGGGTCTATGATGCGCCTATGCGCATGCCTTGGCGTGCCCATGGATATCATCGAGCCTTGTGGATTTATCTTGGACGATAAAAAACTGCGCCGCGTCGCGATGGATTATATCGATCACGTCATCTACCAACGCCATGCAAGCTGGGAAGATTTTCTGGCCCAAAAAGGAGAACAAAGACTTGTTCTCTTAACAACTAAGGCAGCCCAGCCCTATAACGAGTTCACATTTCAATCCAATGATTTAATAATGGTTGGGCGCGAATCGGCAGGCGTGCCCGATGATGTTCATAATGCCGCAGATGCCCGCATCACCATTCCCATGGCACCACCGATGCGGTCTTTGAATGTTGCCCTTTGTGCCTCTATGGTATTAGGACACGCCCTTCACACCACGGCAAAGAATGAGACATAAAGCTTATTCCTGCACAAGAAAACCTTCATAAAGCCAGCCCTTTCGCACCGCAAAACACAACTAATAGTTGCTAAACCACACTGCAAATGAGGCAAAAAAAGCAGGGCATATTGTCCCCAAAACACCAAGGGTAAACACACCATTATAGTTAAATTTTTTACTTGATACACCCATGAATGTATATATAGTTGCTCAATGTAAGGAATAATCCTCACATCTTGAAAGCTCTGAAAGCTAAGGGAGGCCAGCATGCAACCTCGGGTTGAAACCAAGGCGCAAGCCATAAGAGAACAAGTGACCAAAGACAATACCCTCGTCACACCGAAAAAGGAAAAAAGCAGCTTAGTGAGTCGCAATGTCACAATCGGCACACACCGCACAAGTGTACGACTGGAGCCTGAGATGTGGGCGGCCTTGCGCGATTTATGCAGACGTGAGCATGTCACTCTTCATGACATTGCAACGCTCGTTGCCCAGCGCAAAGCAGAGAACACGTCTTTAACAGCAGCAATTCGCGTTTTTATTATGGCCTATTTCCGTGCAGCTGCAACAGAGGAAGGCCATAATCGCGCAGGTCACGGACCGGGCGGATCTTTTATGGTATCACTCGTCACAAAGGGGACGGATGAACATATGACAAAGGATGTTTTTGCTACTCGGAAGATGTGTTTAGTTTCTTCTCGTTAGATTTTAAGATCATTTCTTCCAACCCCATCTTCGAAGATAATGCATTATGTTGTCTATCGTGGTGGGGTTTTTCATGTCACATGCACGTATGACGCACGTTTTATTAGGAATAGTAACCTTTTTTTCAGTTTCTTCGTGCATCCTCCCTTGAGTAGGACTACGTAACGGCATTCTTAGGCATCTAAGATGCACCGACGTTTAAAAAGATAATAAAAGGACAAAAGGGACTCGCCATGGCTGTTGATCTGAACATGAATGTTCTTATCGTTGATGACTATAAGACTATGTTACGCATCATCGAAAATCTACTCAAACAACTGGGTTTTAAGAATGTTGCCCAAGCGACAGATGGGTCTATGGCTCTTAAAATGTTGCATGAGAGTAGTTTTGGCCTTGTGATCTCTGACTGGAACATGGAACCTATGACGGGCCTTCAGCTTCTTAAAGAGGTACGCGCCGATGCCAAATTAAAGGCAACGCCTTTCATCATGATTACGGCAGAAAGTAAAGTTGAGAACGTCGCCGCCGCCAAAGAAGCGGGCGTTAACAACTATATCGTCAAACCATTTAATGCAGAAACACTGAAACAAAAGATTTCGGCTGTATTGGGCGCATTTTAAATGCCTTTTCAGGTAGGAGTATGACAAGAAATGCTCGATTCACAAAAGCTGACAGAACTTGAAGGCAACCTTCATCAACAAATTAAAAAAGCCAGTGAGAATACAAAAACGCCCTTGTCCTCCGAAGAGGTAACAGGCATCGTCCGCGAAGTTGTAGCAACTTTATCCGGCGATATTACCGTTGCGGACCTGAAATTCTACGCCGAACTTGAGGAGCTGGCAGGCTATATACGCTCCGCTAAAAAAGAAATTGCAGCCATCAAGCCCAAAGAAATCAGCATGGATCATATTCCTCATGCTACGGATGAGCTTGATGCTGTCGTTGGCGCCACTGAAGAAGCCACAAATAAGATCATGGATGTGTGCGATGTTATAAGTGGCATTGCCGAGAAATGTAGTGGTGAGGCAAAACAAGAGCTTATTGATTGCACAACACGGATCTTTGAGGCTTGTAATTTCCAAGACATCACCGGCCAAAGGATCACAAAGGTCGTCCAGACGCTTAAACATATTGATGTCAAAGTTGAAGCTTTACTGGCGGCTCTTGGGGAAGAGATTCATCCTGATAGCCTGCGGGAACAAAAAGAAGCTGAACTTAACGACGAAGATCTGCTAAATGGTCCCCAACTTCCCAGCAATGCGATTGATCAGGCGGAGATTGATCGGTTGTTAGGGGAATTTTAGGACACGCCACATCAATAGATGATGTATTGTTTTTTCTCTGACACGCCACTCCGAAAAAGACTATCAGAATTTCTCTGAGTTCGCTATAAGGTTAACGAGTTCTTTCCTCTTTGCCCTTATTCCTGTCTTGATATGCGTAATTCTGGGAATCCTCGTCTTTCTTTCATCCTTTGTGTAGCGACCTCCTTGTGGGCGCTCGGCGCTTCTGCATGGGCAGATGCCCCACAAATTCTTGTCCGAACAGGCCAACATGAGAGCTATGGCCGTCTTGTCTTAGATGCACCCCAAGGAACAAGCTATAATATCAAAAGAGACAATACACAGATCACCTTGTCCCTATCGACTCCGGCGCGACTGAAGATCCAGCGCTGGAGACTCGAAAGAGCACAGAATTTTAGAATTATTCAAGGTGAAGAAGGCCAAAAGAATCTCGTTATCACCTTCAACGTAGCTCCGTCCGCATCTTTGAAAGATTTTTACAGCGAATCATCTATTGTTATAGACATCTCTGGCCCTTTAGACGTTCCAAAAGAAAGCCCAAAAAAAGAGCCCTCCCCACCACCTTCTTCTCTTCAAGAAGCCCCTCCTCCTCCGCCAAAACAAGAAGCAGCCTTAGCCCCAACCCCAGACCCTGCGCCTCTTAAAAAAGTTCACGTCAGCGAAGAGCTGCCTAACCTCAAGGTAACACGCAGGAAACCGCCCGAAACACGACCCTTATCTTCAGACGAAGCAGGACGACTTATCAAAATTGCCTCTGAAAATCCTGCAAAGCCCATCGCCGTGTTTGACGCACAAATACCCATAGGAGCCGTTGCCTTCCAACGCGGGGGCTACGGGATGATCCTGTTTGATCGCAAGCTCGCCCAGTCATTCCTAGCCCCTAATGCGCGAGTCAAAGTGGAACCCCTCTCCCTTTCCCAATGGAGCGGATATCGCATAGCTCTTCCAGAAGGCATTGTCCTGCAAGTTGCAAGAAACGGCACAGCGTGGGAGCTTTATTTAGCAAGATCCAACAAAACCCATACGGTATCGACCGAATTTATCTCGCAACCCGATTTTGCCTTAGGCGCACGCCTGCTTTTGTCAACCCCCGAGCCGCCAACCCCTATTTTATTCGAAGACCCTGTTGTCGGCGACACGCTGATTGCTTTACCGCTTAAAGAACCAGGTGCTTTTTCCTTAGCACGCCATCTGGTAGATTTTGAGATCATCCCTGCAGTACAGGGACTCGTAATCAAACCTATGCATGAAAAAGTGGTCGCGCGTATTGTCCCAGATGGCATAGAAATCACCGCAGAAGGAGGCCTTAAACTGTCTCCCCCCCAAGATACAGGATTATTGGGAGACAAGCTGGCTCTTAAACATTTATTCCATTTCGACCGCTGGAAAGGCAGTGAGAATGAGAGCTTTACCGAAACGCGCCAAAAACTGATACAAACTATCGTTGACGTACCAGACAATGAAAAAATACTGGCCCGTATGGATCTGGCGCGCTTTTACTTTGCTAACGCCATGGCACAAGAAGGATTATCCCTCTTAAACGCTCTTGCAAAAGACATCCCAGAGATTGTCAACCAGCCTGATTTTCTTAGTTTACGAGGCGCATGCCGTATCATGGTTGGCGCGGTTGAGGAAGGAGTCAAAGACTTACGCACCGGAGACCTTAAAGACCAGCTTGAATCAATCCTGTGGCAAGGTATTGCCGATGCCAAATTACGAAATTGGACAGACGCAACTCAGAAATTCGAAAAGACAGAGATCCTTCTTTCCTCTTACTCCTCCCCTTTCTTCTCGCGCCTACAAGTATTGGCCATAGAATCCGCTTTGGCTGCCCAGAAAATTGATCTTGCCGAAAAATGGCTGTTTGCGCTTGAGAAGAGCCAACATGATGAAGCCATAGATCCCGCCATTGATTATATGCATGGTGTTATCTATGCCTTCAGAAACAACCTCAAACAAGCAAGCGAGCTATGGCAGAAAGTCAAAAAAAGCCATGATCAGCTCTATAAAGTTCGTGCGGAACTAGCACTGGTTGATCTTGGGGTCGCAACAAAATCTCTAACGGCTAAACAAGCCGTTGACCGTTTGGAAGGCTTGCGCTTTTCTTGGCGTGGCGATGGATTAGAGTTCGATATCCTTAAGCGGCTAGGCAATTTTTATATTGACGACCATCAATTCGAAGAAGGCCTTAAAGTTCTGGCACGAGCCGTGTCTCTGTTTCCCAACAGCGAACAGGTCAAGGCTCTTAAACACGAAATGTCGGTTGTTTTCCGTAAGATTCTTATGACGGATTTGGGAAAAAATTTATCACCTCTTGAGTCTTTAGCCTTATATGCAGACTTTTCTTACCTGATTCCTAAGGGCGAGAAAGGCAACGAAGTCCGATTTAACTTGGCCGAAAAACTCATCAACATTGATCTACTGGATCAAGCAAGTGACTTATTTGAGGAAGTTCTGAAGACCGCACAAAGCGATGTCGAGAAAGCCGATATTGCACAACGCTTAGCGGGAGTCCGTCTTTTAGACCACCGCGCAGAAGACGCTCTATCAGTCTTGGATGCCAGCCAAGAAGCCGCAGAAAAAGCCTCGGCGCAGGTTCGCCTTGACCGACAATTACTGCGTGCGCGAGCCCTATCAGAGCTAGGAAGGTATGACGAAGCCCTAGCCGCACTGCCGGACTCAGCCGGACAAGCGGCTCTCTTATTACGTGCCGAAATTGCTATGAATGCTAAGAAATGGAATGAAGCTAAAACAACGTTATTGGGACTAATCGGCTCTCCTCCATCAGATGGAGAGAAAATTCAAGGAGACAAAGTTGATTGGCTGGTCAATGTTGCGTTGGCAATGGCCAAGGATGGAGATTTGGAAGGGCTTGATAAGCTGGCAACGGATTATGGTCCCTCTATGCGAGGCTCGGCCAAAGCCGATATGTTCCATGTCCTGACACGGCCCGAGAAAATGACCTCTTTCAAGGATCTGGCGGCCGCCCAAGAAAAACTGTCAGAAATCGACATGTTCCAAGGCTTTTTGGACACGTATCGTAAAAATAGCGCCCCCACAAAGTAAAGCTTGACTCTTAAGTATGAGCCGCATATCAAAGACCCCCGAGCCCAGATGGCGGAATTGGTAGACGCGCATGCTTCAGGTGCATGTGCCAGTAATGGCGTGGAAGTTCGAGTCTTCTTCTGGGCACCAAACAGGAGTTACCCCCTGTAAAAGCCTCAAAAAGTCTTAAAGGACAAGAGGTTAGCGCGGTTCGAAACCCCTCATTTTTACGATACCTAAGCTTCTCATCAAAAGCGAGTTTAAGGACCGTTTTTTGGGCTATTAGCCAGTTCAATTAACTCATCCTTTAGTTTCTGGCCAAGCGTGTATTTATACTCACGCGGAAAAGATTTGGTCGCAACCATCGTACGCAACAGAATATCATAGGTCTGTTTATAAATAGGCAGATGCTGATATTGCGCCACGGTTTAGTCCGGCTTTCTTAAAAAATATAGCGACCGCGCTTCGCGCGGACAGAAAATGATTAAAGGGTTAAAGGCATAACTCCAAAGGCACTGAACCGCAGGGCACCCGAACTGTCGTCGTCCTTACTGACCCAGTGGCCGTCACCGCCACGGAGACTGGCATCATACACACGTGATGTAGTGCCAGGGTGCTCCGTACCGGAGAAAGCCCAGCAAGAGTTGCCATTCTTAATCTCTTTTAAAAGCCTTTCTGCAAAGGCTGGGTTTCCTGCCTTCAACAGGCTAAACACGTTTACTTTGCGCACCTCGTTTCCGTAAACATCCCTGCCATTCATGAATTCCAGCGGCCCATGGAAACAATCGCCTTCCTGATATGTGCGATCAACGATTGCTTTTGCGATGGCTGCCACACAACCGTTCCCGTAGATTCTTCCACTATTGCGCTTGGCAAATCCTTCTTTTTGTCTATTAAATGTCAGTTGTATTTGATTACCCTCTTCGTCTCTCTCAAGGTCAGGAGCAACATACAGGGGCGCGATAACCGTGGGCGTGATCTGCCAATCGCCCACGAATACGCCTTTGCCCTCGTACAGATGGCCTATCTTGGGGGCACAGAAATCTTTGGCTTGCAGGGCGCAGGGGGGCGGCTCAGTGCTGGTAGTTTCTAGACCAGCGGCTTTTAACGCCGCACTAATAGTCTGAAAGCCCGCTGGGTTATCTTGCGCGAAGGCCTTCAGTCCAGCTTGAAAGGCGTTTTGATCCGTCGCAATACGCGCCAACAGATTCCAAGAAAAGGAAATAATTTCATTATCTTTTATCAATTCGCTCATTGTCATTTTCCCAAAATATTACTGTGCGCCGCGCATAGCGGTAAATCTGTGAATCCTGATAAACCACATCTTCTTAACATATTGTCGGGGAAAATTTCAACCAGTTGTTAATACTTTCCTTCACGTCATTTGTTAAAATCTTAACGATTTGAATCCCTGCTCGAAACCTGAACCCGCCCCGCTCTAAAAAATGGGGCGTTTATAGACGACTGATTTTGCTGAAGATTATTTAAGATTGCGCCCCACTCAACCATTGTGTTAATCACTTCGTGGGCGTCTGAATAGTTCGATATAAGTCCATTTGGGCGCACCATTCACCTAAATTGAAAAATGCTCTTTGCTCATTGATGACAAGGAGATATGAAAACAACCGGTTATAAAAATCTAGGATTTTGAAAATGGTTACCCCAAAATCTGAGCCACAATTAATAATTGTTTTTGGTAAAAGCGGTGCTGGAAAGACTTTTATTGACCAACAGATTAGCAAAAGTATGGGGTTTCATTTTTATGATGGAGACTCCGACCTTACTCAAGAAGTTAAAGACGCTATTTCTGCAAATAAACCGTTCACACCAGAGATGCGAGATCGGCTCTATAGCCACCTTGTGAATAAAACAAAAGAGCTTTTAGCATCTAATAACAATATCGTATTTTCACAGGCTCTATTCAAAAATGAACACAGGAAGCTGTTCTTTAAGAACTTTCCAAAAGCCAAATTTGTTTGGGTTGATACTGAAAATGACGTTATTGCGAAGCGCCTTAAGTCCAGAGAGGGGCACATCTCATCCTTGGAGTATGCAGAAAAAATCAATCCTAATTTTGAGGCACCCGTTTCTGCACTTCCCGTTACTATGTTTGCAAATAATGATGAAGGATTACAGAATCTAGCTAATTTTCTTCAAACATCTGAATTGAATACATTAACTCCCCAATACACAGTGGAGCGGTATAGATCATATCTTGCAGATGGAGCAAAAGAGAAAATAAATGCGGGAGTATCTTTAGTGACATGCCCCAAAGAAAGTTTAGTTTCGATTCAACATATTCCTGACTTTGTGCCGTCCTTAGATCTTTATGCATATAAACCTAACTCTAAAGGGGCTTCGTTTCAGCCTGTATATATTTATTTGCCTGCTAGTTTCGTAGGAATGAACCCTGATATTTTTAGTGTCGTCTGTAAAAAAATATGCGCACTTTCACAAAAACCTGTTGTTGCGTTTAAATATCCCCTCTCACCTGAAGCGAGTTTATCAGCACAAATAAGCACGACCACGAAGGCATATGAAAAGTTGCTTACAGATGATGGAGCTTTGGGCCTCAGTATTGACAAACATCAAATAGCATTGGGTGGCTATAGCTCTGGAGGTTATCTTGCGCTACATATCGCAAAGAATCTTCTGACAAAAAACATTCCCTCTCCAACAAAATTATTGCTTCCATTTCCCGTCCTAGATGTAAGTGACAAGATAGAGGGGAATGCCAAGGACCCTATCGTTAAAAAGCCATTTATTGATTGGTTGTTTTTTCAGCCCTTTGTCAACGAGTCACAACCTATCGGTTCTTTTTCCCTTCTTAGTCAAGATTTTACGAATTTTCCTTCAATGACAATCATTACGAGTAATTGGGATTATTCATTAGGACATGTCCGGCGTTTGAAAGAACTCAATGCAAAAGCTGAGATTTGCAATATGGGCGATAGTGGCCATGCTGATTTTTGGTATGACCCTGAAGGAAGAGCTCTAACTTGTTTAGCGCAGACTTTGGCCTGCATGGGCACACCCAATGTGCCCAAACAACGAGCCAATGCTCGATTCAAATGTGAACCAAAAGCCAATTAACAAAATTGTTTGGGACAAGGGTATGGGGTCATCATTAGCAGTAGAAACTATTGATTCCGCAACGCCCTATCATACGGTTAAGCAATACAGAAGCTATTTGCTTTGTGATGCGGTGAAAAAAGTTAATCAAGGTGTCGGATTGTTGCAATGTGATAAAGAGGAATTGGTCTCAGTTCAGAGCATAATGAATTTTGTGCCTTCCTTGGATTTGTACCTTTTCAAACCTAAAAAAAATGTATCACCACAAGAACCAATATTTATTTATTTGCCCGCAAGTTTCGTGGGCATGAATCCTGATATTTTCAGTGTTATTTGCAGAAAGATGTGTGCGTTGTCACAAACGACTATAGCTGCATTTCTCTACCCCTTAGCTCCAGAAACAAGTATATCAGAGCAAATCAATGCCGTTACGGCAGCATATAAGAAGTTATTCGATTATAAAAATCTAAACATTGATCTCAAAAGAGTTATATTGGGAGGGTACAGTTCAGGTTCTTTCTTAGCTCTACATTTGGTCAAAAAACTACTTGATCAACAAGCGCCCTTACCTTTTAGGCTTCTGTTATCTTTTCCTGGCTTTGATGTGAATGGAAAAATTGAAGGTAATGATAAATTCCCTGTTGTTGA
>JBFXDW010000027.1:0-21207 GCA_050180745.1 Bdellovibrionales bacterium
GCCTTGATGGCTGTCACCTACGCCCCTTAGATGACGATGTTGCCCGTCATCGTCGTAAGATGAATTTCAGTGGTGTCGCGGTTATCACTTTAGTTATAGACCGTCATGGCGTAGCAGCAGATGATCCTCAAGTCACGTTGCTGGGGATTGATGATGAGAAAACATTGAAGAAACTACGTAATGCCCTTAGCGACGCAATTTTGGATGAGATGGACCACATGCCGCGCTCTACCTTGCTTGATGATACGGCTATGCGTGAAACGGTTCGCCGTATCTCTCGTCGATACTTACGCCAAGAGCAGGGCAAAAAGCCTATCGTTGAAGTACATTTGGTAAGAGTTTAGACTCAGAACCGCCCATAACTATACCACGCCGCACACCCGCCTTCGCTTGACACCATACAAGCCCCGATGGGGTTCTCTGGCGTGCACGCTTTACCAAACAAAGGACAGTCCGGCGGCCTTTTAGCGCCTCGCAGAATAGCGGGACACTGGCAGGCTGGGTTTTCGCGCGCCTCACTGGGAAGCAAGGAAAATCTCTTTTCTGCATCAAACGCCGCATGCTCGTCATTCAAACGCAAAGCGCTATATGGAATAACGCCAAGACCGCGCCATGAAAATTCATCACGTAATGTGAAGACCTCCTGCATCAGTCTTTGCGCTTTGACATTGCCGTCCTCTTTCACAGCACGACTATATTCATTTTCAACTTCCGCGCGGCCTTCATTGACTTGTCTGACCAACATCAAAATAGACTGCAAGACATCCAACGGCTCAAACCCAGCGATTACAATCGGCTTACCATATTCTTCTGGCGCAAGAGTATAAGGTTTTGTGCCTATAATCGCGCTGACATGAGACGGCCCCACAAAACCATCCAAAGGCGGAACATCGTCATTTTCGTTTTTACTTGCCTCCAAAAGCCACCTCAACGCCGGAGGCGTCAACACATGATTACAAAATACAGAGAAATTCTTAAGCTCCAGCTCCGCTGCTTGCTTAACCATCACTGCTGTCGGAGGCGTTGTCGTTTCAAATCCAATCGCAAAGAAGACGATTTCTTTTTCAGGAGTCTCTTTAGCCAGCATCAGCGCATCATGAGGTGAAGTCACCATACGCACATCTGCACCTTCAGCTTTTGCCTTAAGAAGACTCAGCCGCTTCCCCCCTGGTACGCGCATCATATCGCCATAGGAGCATAAAATCACATTTTCTGTTTTTGCTAACGTGATCGCCGCATCAATTTTTTCCATCGGTAGCACACAAACCGGACAACCCGGCCCGTGTACCATGTGAATTTGTGAAGGCAACATAGCAGGAAGACCGAATCGATAAATCGCATGCGTATGACCGCCGCAGAATTCCATAAAGCGATAGGTACGATCTTGCACCTCATCCCGTATCGCGGCAATCAGCTTTTGCGCCCGCGTCGAATCCCGAAATTCATCTATGTATTTCACGTCTTCCTGCTTCATTCATCTCATCAATCAGTCGCAAAGTATGCGCTGCCTCTTCTGGGTCCAGCTTAGACAGAGCATACCCAACATGCACGATGACATAGTCTCCAACAGCCACATCTTCTACTAAAGACAAAGAAATCTCTTGCTGCGCACCGCCAATCGACACAAGCGCACGCTCGTGATCCCGCAATTCTTTGATTTCTACTGGAATGGCTAAACACATGAGCGCCTACCTCTCGTCTTCGATCATCAATGCTGCCGCGTAAGCCTGTCCCAAAGCCAACCCCTCATCCCCTGCTGGCATGGAAAGAGGGCAAAGCGGCCGCAAACCCATAGCAATCATTCCTTGATATAAATCATTATAGAGAATCCGATTTAAAAAACAGCCTCCTCCCAACGCCACTTGCGTCAGTCCTGTTTTTTGGACAGCCGCTTTGACCCACGTCAAAATTGCCGCCGCGAACGATTTATGGAACAAAAGCGCACCTTCCTCTACACCCATATCTGTCAAACGCTCTAAGAGAGGACGCATATCAAGAACCAAACGCTCCCCCTCCCGTATCACCCAGTCATTAACCGAAATGTCGGCCTCTTGCCTTGAAGCCGCAGCGATACGCTCAAGCTCCATCGGAGCCTCGCCATCAAAGGTTGCCTCAAGTTTAACTCCAAGCAGCCCACACGCCGCATCAAAAAGCCGTCCCGCGCTTGTTGTCTCAGGCGCATTGAGCTGTTTTGACATGAGCATCGAAAGATGCTCAGACCCTTTAAAATCCGCATAGCGCGCAGCAATCTCTCTGCCGCGCCCCATTGAAAACAACGCCGCAGCGCCCATTCGCCATGGCTGCTGCGCCGCTAAATCGCCACCAGGTTGCTTCATAACCCGCAAATGGCCTAATCGCGTAAAGGAAGCTCCATCAACAGATAGAAGCTCACCGCCCCACGCCTCGTTGTTTTCGCCAAGCCCAAATCCATCCAAGGCTAAACCCAGAACCGGCTCTTCCACATGGTTCTCTGCTTTCACGGAAGCCATATGTGCATGATGATGCTGAACGCCTAATGATCTTAATTCGTGCTCAACAGCCCAACGAGAACAGAAGAAGTCAGGATGCCAATCATGCGCAAGCGCAATGGGCGGAATTTCTGCTTCCGCCAAAAGCGCATCCGCCGTTGCCTGAAAAGCACGAATAGACTCGCCATTATCCAAAGCGCCATGATCACGAGACACCCATGCTTCATCACCTTGGATTAAACAAAGCGCATTCTTTAAGTACGCACCCACTCCTAAAACAGGCGGCAATTCACGAGCCAGTTTAATTTTTGTCTTGATAAAATCGCTCATACGGTAATCTGTGCCTCAATCCAAGACAACCATTCATCCATACCCTCCCCTGTTTGTGAGGAAAGTTTTATAATCTCAATGTCTGGGTTTATGTTACGCGCAAACCCTATGCAGCGCTCAACATCAAACGACACATGTGGCAAGAGATCCGTCTTGGTAATCACCATAAGCTTGGATGCAGCAAACATATCTGGATATTTGGCCGGTTTATCATCGCCTTCTGTGACAGATAAAAGAACCACTTTAGCCGCTTCCCCCAAATCATAAGAAGCTGGACAAACAAGATTGCCTACATTTTCGATAAACAGAACATAACGATCAAGATCACCGCTGGGAATACCGATATCAATCAAAGCATGCGCGATCATATGGGCATCAAGATGACAGCCACGACCCGTATTAATTTGTAAAGCGGGAGCCCCCGTTTCTTTGATCCGCGCCGCATCAAATTCTGTGCTTTGATCACCTTCAATAACAGCCCCCTTGAGGCGATCCGAAGAAAGCGTCTTTGTCAAAAGTGTTGTCTTGCCAGACCCAGGACTTGAAACGAGATTAAGTGGTAGGATTTTATGAGCCGCAAAAAGAGCACGGTTGCTAGCCGCGAGGCGATCATTTTCAGACAAAATGTTTTCTTCGACCTCAACCGCCCGCGAGCCAGAGGTACCCGCCGCATGAAGAGCGCCCAAAGGCCCCTTATGAGCTCTTTCGTGAGAGTGGCCATGACCATAATCGTGAGGATGATCATGATGATGGTGATGCTTGATATCACAGCCGCAATCTTGACACATGGGATAAGCCTCCAAGGAAATATTCTTTTATGGTTAAAGCGAAATCCGTGAAAAAGAAAGAATAATCAGCAAGAAAAGAGGATTTTAAGGGCTTATCCGCCCCTCATTGCATACTTTCATAAAATACAAGAAAGCGTTTGCATTCTGACGATAATTCTTATAGGTTGCCCTCCTCGCCTTAGGGCGAGGTTAGTCATGGGCACCCGTAGCTCAACTGGATAGAGCATCTGACTACGAATCAGAAGGCTAGGAGTTCGAATCTCTTCGGGTGCACCATCGAACAAAATAGGCCGCCCCCCTTGGGCGGCTTTTTTTTGTTTGATAATATAATCGTAGAGGTTCGAACTCCTAACAAAACAATAGGTGTTCGACAATTTGATTAACGAGCCAAACAAAGTGCAGGCGAGTTTAGCAAAGTGCCGCGCAGCAAGGGAGCATAGCGACCGCTGCGAGCACATCTCTTCGGGTGCACCAACAAATATAAAGCATGCCGAAGGCACGGCGGTGAGCCACGAAGTAGCAAGCCAATCTCTTCACGTTACAAACGCAATATATGCACTAAATTATAGAGATGCATTCTAATATAATCTCACTGCAACCCATTATTACACCAATGACTTCTAAGATTATACGTTCCTTCTATAGATGGGTTTATTACCTCAAACACTTCTATTGCATTACGCAAAAGCCTTCTTTGATCGCGTGTTCTTTCTTTCACAAAAAATGTTTTTGATAAATAACTCAAAAATTTAAAGTCATAACCCATGTTTTTTGGCGAATTCAGAACCTCTTTTTTGCATTGGCCTAATAAGTTAGCGACTCCTGCTGTTGGATCTTTGTCATTGTCTATAATGTCATTAACGCCCGTTAAAAGTCGTTCGAATACAACCATCATCTGGGTTGCTTTTTCGGCGACATTTTTTGCATTTTGCATGCGCTTTTCATCAAAATCAGGATACGCTTCCTGAATCACATCCATGGCACTAACAAAAATTAGTTGATAAGCTTTGACAAATCCAACTGTGTAACCAATTGATGGATATATGCTACAATCAGCATTTGATGGTAACTTGCGCGTGAGCGCTTCACCCTGTGCCCGCACTCGATCTGCTGTCTCTGTAAATTGATTTTTTTGAAGTTCTTTTGCCATTTCACAGTCCTAATCTTATATAAAAACGTCTTACTATCTCTAACAAGAATCGGAAGGTTTGTTAACTGGCCTTTTACTTTCATACGCCCCCAAAAATACTAAAATTTTAACCATGCCTACAGCAGATTAAGAAATATATACCTAAATTTCAAAGGAAAGCGTTTAGCCTTTTTGAGCTCGTCAGGATTTAAGAGCCTGTTCCCTTTGCTCTTCCTCGTTTTGGCTTATCAAGACCCTGAAGCAAGCTTGCGCTTTTTCTTGACGTTATCAATCTCGTCGATCTGTTTTCTGAAAGAAAGAACGGCAAGCCTTTCCTCATCGCTCTCAAGATCATTAACATTAACATGCTTGGCCCAAACATAAAGAGCCCTACTGAGAACCCCTAACTGCCGCCCATAAGAGCCAACTTCAGACAAGATTTCTTTTTCCATGTCTGGATCTGTTGATTTGCCTTGCACATTGATGAGCCCGTATTGGTTGCCCGTCATGCTGGCCAGAAATGTCAAGGGATTAATTGCTTGAGAAACATCTCCAGAAAAGGGCGAAGCAAACCCAAAAGGAAAAGAATTAGTTTTATCAGACATGGCGCACTCCATTATGTTTTTCCGCAGACTGCTAATGCTGCACTATTTTTTCTTAAAAAAATGTAAGGTTCCCCCCTACGAACGTAAACAGAAGCTTTTTTTCGCTTTTGTTGCGGTGCGTTAGGCGAAAACGGTTTCAATTTTGAACTAAATTCATTCCGAAATGAACCGATTATCTTATTGAAATTAAAGGATAAAGTAGCGTTTTTCTTCAAGAAATCTTAAAGGTTTTGCGCTATTATGGCAATAATAAGGCAATTTCAAAAGGAGATGGACATGCGTAAATTTCTAACCGATGAATCCGGTGCAACAGCTATCGAATACGGCTTGATTGCCTCATTGATTTCTGTAGCGATTGTAGGCGTCCTTGCGCTTCTAGGACCAAAGCTTTCAGCTGTGTTCACAACGGTTTCAGACAACCTATCAACAGGAGAATAAAGTCCTCACAGGTTGTAGAGATAGCCTCCGGAGCGGATGCAGTAATGCATCCGCTCCTTTTTTTCCTCTATTTCCACCTCTATACTAGTCCTAACCCTTTGACGATTCGGATTAAATATATTACCCTGTGATTCGTGTCCTCACCTTGAGAGTAGGAGTTCTCCTTCCCATGTCTAATTCCACTATTACACGCGCGCATTTGTCTGAAGCCGTTTATCAAGAAGTTGGCTTGTCCCGCAATGATTCCTCGCAGCTCGTTGACGTTGTGTTGGAGGAGATCAGCCAAGCTCTCGTACGTGGCGAAATGGTTAAGCTCTCCTCCTTTGGTAGCTTTCAGGTTCGAAGCAAAACAGAACGTGTAGGGCGTAACCCCAAGACAGGTGAGGAAGTGCCCATCTCACCACGGCGCGTTTTAGTCTTCCGCGCCAGCCATGTCTTGAAAGACAAAGTAAACAGAGCACAAAAGGCAACAACAACGTTGACAAAGCAAACGGACGCCTAACATGAGCTATGCTGCGGGAGAACATAAAGCACCGGAAGCCTTTCGCACCATTAGCGAGGTGGCTCAGAATCTGGACGTGCCCCAACATGTTTTACGCTTCTGGGAAAGTAAATTTCATCAGGTCCGCCCTTTGAAACGAGCCGGTGGGCGCCGTTATTACCGGCCTGAAGACGTCAAGCTTCTCTCAAACATCAAAGAGCTTCTTTACAAAGAAGGTTTTACGATCAAAGGGGTACAAAAGCTTTTAAAGGAAACGGGACGATACGGAATCGTGCGCCCCTCTCAACAAAAGGCGCTTGTAGAAGGTCAAAAAACAGAAGCTACGGTTGATTCAGTACCTGCCATTGCGCCTGTGATTGCCGCTGCAACACTATCGGCTCCTTCTATGGGGCTAACCTCTGCTGCACGGCGTGAGCTTGAAATGGTATTGACCGAACTAAGGGCTATGCGCACTCTCTTGCGTCTAGGCGGGATATAATAAAGAGGTAAGGGCCCCTTCCCGATCAATAAGCCCGCGCAAAAATGACTTCCTGCGTTGCAGGCTTGCCGGTCAAAACGCAGACTCCTTCTTTGCCGTCCTGATCAAATGGAATACAACGCACCGTCACTGACAGCGGATCAAGCTTAGCCAAAGACTCTTCATCCCCACACCATTTAGCGCGAATAAATCCCTTCCCTCCGGTAAAATCCGCATCTGCGTTTTTGCTGAAATAGGCCTCAAAAGCTTCCCAGTCTTGAATATCTGTAACCATCCGTTCCGTACGGAAGGCACAAGCCGCATCAAAAAGAGATTGTTGGACATCAGCCAACTCCTTAACCGCATTCTCAACAAAGGCCGCACGATTCTCAAAGCGTTTCCCTGCATCAAGCTGATCACGGCGTGTTACACAGACCTTTCCGCCCTCTAGATCACGAGCTCCAATTTCCAGAATAAGGGGAGCACCTTTCTTGATCCAGTTCCAACGCTTTTCGCCAACCTGAATGTCCTTATCGTCGATTTTAACACGTAATTTATTCCCCTCCCAAGATTGGGCAGTAAGCTCCTCTCTTAATTCACGACAATAGGTCAGAATCTTCTCATCTTCCTCCCCACCGCGCAAAATAGGCAAAATCACAATCTGCGCAGGCGCAATTTTCGGCGGCATCTTCATGCCGTTATCATCAGCATGAGTCATCACCAAGGCCCCCAAAAGCCGTGTTGACACACCCCACGATGTGGTGTGCACATATTCCAAATTGCCTTCCCGTGATTGGAACTGAATGGTACACGCCTTTGCAAAGGAATGTCCCAAATAATGGGAGGTTCCCGCTTGCAAAGCGCGGCCATCTTGCATCATGGCTTCAATACAGAAGGTATTCACAGCCCCAGGGAAACGCTCGGCAGCAATCTTCTCACCGCAAATAACAGGAAGCGCCAAAGTCTCTTCACAGAAAACGCGATAGACCTCAAGCATACGCGTTGTCTCATCCATTGCATCTTCATATGTCTCATGAGCCGTGTGGCCTTCTTGCCAGAGAAATTCAGCGGTACGCAACAAAATACGAGGCCGCATTTCCCAACGCACAACATTCGCCCACTGGTTTAAAAGCAACGGCAGATCGCGATAGGACTGTACCCATTTAGCCATGGATTCGCCGATAATAGTCTCAGACGTAGGACGTATGATAAGAGGTTCTTCCAACTCGCCATCCGGCACAAGCTTGCCTTCTGCATTTTTGGTAAGACGGTGATGTGTGACAACAGCCATTTCCTTGGCAAAGCCGTCCACATGCTCAGCCTCGCGTTGGAAATAGGAAAGAGGAATAAAAAGCGGAAAATAATAATTCTCGTGTCCCGTCTCTTTAAATTTCTGATCCAAGTCTTTTTGCATATATTCCCAAGCACCATAGCCCCAAGACTTAAGGACCATACAACCACGCACACCGGATAGTTCAGCCATATCGGCAGCCCGTACAACTTTTTGGTACCATTCATTATAGTCTTCGGCGCGGGTGGGAGTGATTGCTGTTTTTGATACTTTGCTCATAAGGAGTTCCGTTGGTTAAAGGACTGAACATGTTATTACGATTAACAGCTAGGTTCAACACAAGATGATTGACGAAGAAAAGATATAACCCTTAAAAAGCCTTCGTCATTCCGGACAAGCGTCCATAGGACGCGCAGATCCGGAATCCCATTTTGGTAATTCCAAAACTTGCGGTGTTTATCTTGCTCGCAATTTTTGGACATAAAAAATGGGATTCCCGCCTTCCCCCTACGCCCTACGGGCTTCGGCGGACAGGTCGCGGGAATGACGGTGTTTTTTAGCGTGTCCTTACTCTTCGTCAATCATCTTGTGTTGAACCTAGCTTGACCTTGCAAAAACAACATAATGATAGAAGCTAGGAAGGGCAAAGAGCAAGAAAAACCCTGCCGCCAAACGTAAAAAAGTTACGGTTAACCCCCAGCTTTCCTACACAAAACCGCCAGATTTTCTGTCTCTTGATTGGTTAATGGCTGGCCATTGAGGGTTATCTGGCCACCCTTGATTTCAAGAACCCCCAAATTGATATCATTGTTCTTCATAGTGCTAAAGGGAAATTTGCTCTTATCGCCATGGATGAAATGCAGCAAATCTATGGTTAATGGAAGCGAGATTGTTTCAGGCACGATGTCCAAAGCAGGCTCAAGATCCGCCGGAAGAACTTTGTTGCCATCGACATCCACGCCCGCACGATACGCCACGTCAGCGATCGGCACATGCCGCTCTAACACGCGGCAGAATTCTTGGCTTACCAATGGGGCAGCGAGAACGGGAAAGAATAGCCCCAACCACATCGTAAAAACAAAACAAGTTATTAAGGAAACCTTCTTCATACGACTCCCGTCATTCCCGTTGTCACGAGAATGACGTCTTTCTTGGTTTATATCTTTTCTTATCCCACCAGATTCCGCCGAGCCTCATCTAAACGAGCTACCAAGGCTTGCGCGTCAACAAGACGTTGACGGTGTTCGTCAATGACCTCTTGAGGGGCCTTTTGAACGAAATTATCATTCGCCAATTTCTGTTCTGTTTTTTGAATCTCGGCCTGTTGTTTAGCGATTTCTTTTTCGAGCCGCGCAGTTTCTTTGGCAACATCAATTATGCCTTCAAGTGGCATGATAAACGTTGCCTCTCCCAAAACTTTTTGAGCCGCATTGTTGGGTACTTCACTTGTTTCGCTAATCTCATCTATCTTTGCAAGACGCTTGATTAATAGCGCGTGAGTCTCAAGACGTGCCTTTGTTTTTGCGTTTGCATCCTTAACAAGCAACGTGATCTCCGCTTTCACAGGCACATTCAGCTCAGCCCGCACGCCACGAATGCTGCTGATAAGGTCGATAACCCAGTTCATTTCCTCAGCAGCTTCTTTATCGTGCGCGATATCTTCTTGTGGCCAATTTTGCGTCATCAAGAGCGATCCATCACCAACAATATGTCCCCATAATTCTTCTGTAACAAAAGGCATCATGGGATGCATGATCTTGAGCATTTGTGCCAACACCCAAGCTGTTGTGTCTTTCGTTTCTGCCCCCGCGCTTTCATCCGTCAAGAGCGGTTTTGAAAACTCTAAATACCAATCGCAGAACGAGTTCCAGACGAAGCTATAAATCTCCTGCGATGCCAGATCAAAGCGATAAAGATCAAGATGATCCGCAATGCGCTTTGCGGCACCAACTGTCTCACTGATGATCCATTTATTGACGGTTTGTGTGACCTTTGTTGGATCAAAATCAGCCCTGAAAGCACACTCATTCATTTGACAAAAACGAGCCGCATTCCACAATTTCGTTGTGAAATTCCGGTTACCCTCAATCCGAGAAACGGCAAGACGAATATCACGTCCAGGCGTGGATAGAGATGCCATCGTAAAACGCAAAGCATCCGCGCCATATTTATTAGCCATATCAAGAGGATCAATCACATTCCCCTTGGTCTTCGACATTTTTTGCCCTTTTTCATCACGCACCAACGCGTGAATATAAATCGTATCAAAAGGAACATCTTTCATAAAATGAAGGCCCATCATCATCATGCGAGCAACCCAGAAGAAGATGATATCGAAGCCCGTCACTAACGTAGATGTTGGATAATAGCGGTTAAGCTCATCCGTTTTTTCCGGCCAGCCAAGAGTCGTAAACGGCCAGAGCGCCGAAGAGAACCACGTATCCAGCACATCTTCATCGCGGCGCAACTCAACCTCTTTGCCATAATGGGCCTTCGCCTTAGCTTTGGCTTCATCTTCATTATGCGCCACAAAATAAGTATCATCCGGCCCATACCATGCTGGAATTTGATGCCCCCACCAGAGCTGGCGTGAAATACACCAAGGCTCAATGTTCCGCATCCACGCATAGTAGGTATTCGTCCATTGCTCGGGCACGAATTTCGTCCGTCCCGATTCAACCGCCTTCAGCGCAGGCTTAGCCAGCGTACCCGCATCACAGTACCATTGCTCAGACAACCACGGCTCAATAGGCACCCCAGAACGATCACCATGGGGCACAGCGTGAACATGTGACTCAACCGTTTCTAAAAGCCCTAATGCCTCAAAGTCAACTACAATTTGTTTGCGCGCTTCAAAACGTTCCAAACCACGATATTTCTCTGGAGCAGATTCATTGATGTGTGCAAATTTATCGAAAATATTGATTGCTTCCAAATCGTGTCTTTTTCCAACTTCGAAATCATTAAAGTCGTGAGCGGGAGTAATTTTAACGGCTCCGGTCCCCTTCTCTGGATCAGCATAATCATCCGCTATGATAGGAATAAGACGACCCACAAGAGGAAGCACAACATTTTTTCCAATCAAATGCTTCAGCTTTTCATTCTCAGGATGAATAGCAACAGCCGTATCGCCCAACATCGTTTCTGGCCGCGTCGTTGCAACAACAACATATTCATCTGAATTTTCGATTGGATAACGCAAATGCCAAAGATGGCCTTTGATCTCCTTACTCTCTACCTCAAGATCGGAAATGGCCGTGAGCATCTTAGGATCCCAGTTAACGAGCCTCTCGGCTTTGTAAATTAGGCCCTCTTCATAGAGCTGAACGAAGACTCTGGTGACCGCCTCGGACAGCCCCTCATCCATCGTAAAGCGCTCACGCGCCCAATCAGCCGAAGCCCCTAAATGCCGAAGCTGTTTGATGATCGTGCCGCCTGACTCCTCTTTCCACTCCCAAACTTTTTCCAAGAAAGCCTCACGCCCCATGTCGCGGCGATCTTGGCCTTGTGCCGCCAGTTGACGCTCAACGACCATTTGTGTCGCAATCCCCGCATGATCCGTACCGGGTTGCCAAAGCGCATCACGCCCCCGCATACGCATATAGCGGATGAGAATATCCTGAAGCGTAAAGGTCAGCCCATGCCCCATATGGAGGCTGCCTGTCACATTAGGAGGTGGAAACATGATACAATAGGGATCTTTTTCCGAATGAGGATGACACGCAAAAGCATCTTCCTTTTCCCATTTTTGATAAAGACGTTGTTCGGTTTCGGTATGATCGAAGTTTTTAGGTAGGGACATGGTTTTTCTATGGCTCTGAAGTTAATGGTTTTCTGATGTACAATTGATCCAACATCAAACAATTAAAACCCATCATTCCGGAGACATTTTCTCTTCGTTTTGCGATAGCAATGCGAAAGAAAATGGAGTCCGGAATCCCATTTTTCTTATTTCCGAAACTTGCAGCATTCGTTTTCTTTGCAAATTCCGGAAATAAACAAATGGGATTCCCGCCTTCGCGGGAATGACGGCCATTTTATAAATATGGCATCTTCACTTGATTAATCATTCCATGTTGGACAAGCTATACTTAAGATAAAACAGAAAATAGCCGCAAAGTCTATCAAGGAGTTACTTGCCATGCCTTATCAAGCCCCTTCTCATGAGAAAATTCTAGAAATTCTAGGAAAAGTTAAGGTTATCGCCATGGTGGGGGCTAGCGATAAGCCCGAGCGCCCTAGTTATGGGGTCATGCAGTTCCTGCAAAGCAAGGGCTATCGCGTGATTCCCGTTAATCCTGGGCTAGCCGGACAAGAGCTTCTAGGCGAAAAGGTTTATGCCTCGCTCATGGACATCCCCGATCCCATAGGCATGGTCGATATCTTCCGGAACAGCGAAGCCGCAGAGCCTTTGGTAGAAGAAGCCGTCGCCATTGGCGCCGAAATCGTCTGGATGCAACTTGGCGTGGTTAATGAGGCTGCCGCAGAAAAAGCATTAGAGGCAGGCCTTGAAGTCGTCATGGACCGTTGCCCCGCGATAGAATTAGGGTAAAAGACAGACCTGAGGTTTAAAAAAATGGTGCGGGTAAAGGGACTTGAACCCCCACTCTCTTGCAAGAAGCAGATTTTGAGTCTGCCGCGTCTACCGATTCCGCCATACCCGCAACGGAAGGGCCTTCTATAACAAGTTTAAATTCAGATTCCAAGACAAAAATTATGCCTTTAGAAAGGATAATAGAATGACATCTTCGTACAACGATCAGTCCCTAATGTTGAAAGAACGCCGCCTGCATCCATCTCTGTAACATCCTTATCGTTAAGGAAAACATTTGTCGGCGCTTCGCCTTGTGCCTCATTCCGTACCGGTAAATTGGCTAACACCCCTGCTCGAGTAACGACATTCTTCCCTGTCCCCCTCAAGCTAAGGGCTGCATCCACACAGATTTGACGAGAATCCTTAATATCAAGCGTTGCTGGCAAGGTCAGATCAATAAAAAAGCCCTTGCTTTGAGCAGCCACTTGTAAAAAAACAATCCGATAATTCCCTGCCCACGCATTAACCGTATCATCCTCAGCATCATTGATGATCGAAGTGGGAAACATCTCACGGCTGATCTGCTCGGCTAATGTTGGCACCGCTGCTGATGGAAATCCTGTATAAACATTACGAACATTGCGTGCAATCTCTGCAACAATCGCAACAGTTTCATTCACATGACCTTGTTGACGAACCCCGCTCGCCGCTACCCACGCCCCAGCAAAGATAACGCCCATCACTAATAAAACAAGAGCCATCTCCGTCAAAGAAAAAGCCTTACAACGTTCTTTCATTCTCATCATTATTTCTTTCCTTTCTTAACAGGTTCTTTTTTGAGCGTCCAATCAACGTAAGTCGGATTTTCACGGATCATGCCTGAGACACGTAATTGCAACGTCCGCCGAGGCGTGCCGTCTCCGCAATAGATCGACGATTCCAAAGCTAAATCATTTGCAAAAGACTCGTAAACCTTAAGCCGCCATCCCGCTCCTGAGGCAAGGCGAATGAGCGCGGCACCACCCCCTTGCACAAGCAGCACATTCACTTCCGGAGGAAAATGCCAGCGCACCGTAAATTCCTTTCCCACAGAGCCGGAGATAATCTCACGCCCCCTCAATGTATGGCCATCCTCACTAAGGCCAAACATCCGGTGAAATGTAACCTTATGACGCGCTTCGTAAGCATCATGAGAGGCTTCTATCACCTGCATGCCGTCCTGTTCAAAACGTTGGCATTCGATATCAGGACGATGCCCCCCAATACCACCATGAGGCAAGAGCTCACACGCATTCATGTTCCCCAGCGTTATCGTTGAATGAGCCGCTGTCGCAGCCATAGCCGTATGCCACGCCTCATCTCCTTCAGGCCCCGCGCCACAATTGACGATCAGCCGTTCCCGCCCCACAGAAAACTCAAAACCCAAAAGTCCGGCATGAGCATCTCTGTCAAACGGTTTAGACGGAGGCGCGCCAACATCCAACAAAAACAAGCTCCGCCCCGCTGTCATGCGCTCAAAACCCGTCTTTGGCAGATGCTTAACGACATGGCCACGCGCCCGAGAAAAAGTAATCGCTGCATCCAAAAGAAGCGCGTTATCCTCATTGCCTCCATGAAACAGCGCTAATTTTCCATCCCCATGGCGGAAAAATTTTAACGCAGGAACCATGCGCGAGATGGCCAAAGTTAAATCCATTGGCACATCTATTTTTGCATCTTTGAGAACCTCACGAATATCTATAAAAAGCCGTAACATTTCAGCATGACGCTGGGGCTGCCTAAAAACAGTGCCTCCGTCTGAATAAATCTCTGTCTCAAGTTGGCGGTAAAGAAGCTCTAACCCCAAACCCAAAGCCTCTTCACGCTCCGCCACCGCCAACCCGCCATAGATCAGCCCTTTGATGACCAAGAGATTCTCTGTCCCCGTTAAATTCGCGGGCGCAATTTTAATGAGGTGCCGCAACTGCCGCGCCATACTGATGAAAAGATCCGCCTCAAAATCTGTCGGCAACTGAGGGGCATAAAACTCATAAAAAGCAATCCAGTTGGCAAGCCTTGCCCCCAAAACAGGAGCAGCCCAACCATCCTCATCCCATACCTCCTGCGCTTCAACCCAGTCCAATATCAGCGCCGCCGCCTTGCGACGCGCCATGTCCGTACCAACCGCACGCAAATCGCGCAGCACATCATGAGTTAAAAAACGCCGCTTATAACTTGAGGGCAGCTCTTCCATGCCATCAAAGAGGCTAGGCTGACTGGCAATAAGCGCCTGCCCCACCTTGGAATCTCCTGGCCAAGGATCTTTGATATCAAATTGTAAAGAGTCAGGGACTTCGCCTTGATCAAGCATGAGCCGATAGATGGGGCTACCATAGGTGACGGACTTAACCTTCTTCCTAACCTGCCGTAACAATGTGACGGGTCCGTCCATTAGCCCTCTCAGCCACGTAAAGCAGCCAGATTAGCAGCATACATTTCTGCGCCGCCCTTAAACGCCGCTGTTCCCGCGACCAAAACATCTGCGCCTGCGGACTCCACACGCCGCGCGGTCTCAGGCGTAATACCGCCATCAACCTCCAGATCAATTTGTTTACCTATTGCATCAATCATATGGCGCAACGCTTTGATTTTAGTAAGCTGAGAGTCGATAAAGCTCTGCCCCCCAAACCCCGGATTAACCGACATGACAAGGACAAGATCAAGCTCAGGAAGAATGGGTTCAATAAGCTCAAGCGGCGTTGCTGGGTTCAGCGCCACGCCCGCCTTCTTGCCCAACGCCTTAATCGTCTGGACCGAACGATGAAGATGGGGCCCTGCTTCAGGATGAAGGGTGATAATATCTGCACCCGCCTCAGCAAAATCTTGCAAGTACGCATCCACCGGCGCAATCATCAAATGCACATCAAACGGCTTATGGCTATAGGGCCGTAGCGCCTTAACAACCGCAGGCCCAATCGTGATATTAGGCACGAAGTGACCGTCCATAACATCTATATGGATATAATCCGCGCCAGCGTCGTCAATAGCCCTAACCTCTTGGCCTAGACTAGCAAAATCAGCAGAGAGAATAGAGGGTGCAATTTTCAGGGTTTGTTTCATAGCCTCTAAGCTACCAACTTAGGCGCTTTCGAGCAACGAGAAAGAGAGAGCGGGGAACGGGTATCAGGGATCAGGGGTCGGGGGTCAGGGGTTGGGGATTGGGGATTGGCTATATGTTTCTCTCCTAAATGCTTTCTCACCCAATACCCTAAACACATCTCATCCTTGCCACAAAAAAACCATCCATGCCACCTTTATCAGCCCAATGGCAGGGAAGGCAACGTATATCTCCGGTAGGTGTCAGGCACTCATCCAGCCCAGAAAGCTCTTCTCTGCTAATAGGTTGGCGTACAAAGCTATTGTGCCTCTTTAAGAAACGCTCAATTTGGTCTTCCGCCTCTTCCGCTTGCAAAGAGCAAACCGCGTAAACCAACATACCGCCCTCTTTGACAATATGCTCTGCCGCATGATCCAACAATTTTTCCTGTAAATCACAAAGACGCGCAATATCCTCTGGACCCTTGATATAAGGCACGTCCGGATGCCGCCGGAGCGTTCCCGTTGCACTGCATGGCGCATCAAGAAGAACTATATCCGCGCGTTCCTCTGGCTTTAACTTCAAGGCATCACAGCACTGCACCTCAACAGCCAATCCTAAACGAGCCATATTTTCTTCGACACGCTCCAAGCGCTTGGCGGACCTGTCCACCGCTATCACGCGCGCGCCCTTTGAAGCGAGCTGCATGGCTTTCCCACCGGGCGCAGCACACAGATCATAAACAAGCTTACCCTTAACATCCCCCATCACAGTAACAGGCAACGCGGCTGCGGCATCTTGCACCCACCAAGCCCCGCCCTTAAAACCATCCAACTCTTTCACCGACACCGTTTCTTTTAAACGAAGACTACCCGTCGGGAGCAATTCTCCACCTAATGTCTTGGCCCATAATTCAGGTTGGCCTTTAACGGAAATGTCTATCAGGGCCTCGTTCCTATGAGCGCGCGCAATCGCGCGCGTTATTGTCTCTCCATAGGTTTGGCTCCAAGCGTCCCACAACCACGGCACAACACAAAGCTTATCCTCATCCTGTGCCGCAAGCATAGCCTCTCCCTCGCGGGTAATCCGGCGCAGGACCGCATTGATAAGGCCCTTATAGGGTTTGGTATGATTTTTCTGAGCCGCCAGATTAACAGCAGTATCCACAGCCGCATGTGCAGGAGTCCCTAAAAACACGAGCTGCGCAATCCCCACCCGTAAAATATCCTGTACCGGATTTTTAAGATCCTGTTTTTCCTTAAGACAGCGTCCAATCAAATCATCAATCTGTCCCAAGCGGCGCAATGCCATAGCCGTCAGCGCATGAACAAAAGCACGATCCCGTTTTTCTAGAACCGCAAAATCCTCATGCCGCGCCATAGCCTCATCAAAGGGCTGCTTTTGACGGACAACACTTCTCAACAGCTCGAACGCTATCCGCCGTGTAACAAGATCGTTCTTGGACATGAATCTTTACGTGTTCCGGTCAACGACAAAGCGCGCAACATCCTCAAGATTGCCCGCCCGACCACTAAAGATAGATAAATGCTGAATTGCCTGATCGGATAAAAGTCTGGCTTGTTGCCGCGCCCGCTCATGCCCCAAAATTGTAACGAATGTCGCTTTTCCCGCCTCTTCATCGCGGCCTACGGGTTTACCGGTTTCCGCCTCGGTGCCTTCGGCATCCAAAAGATCATCCACAATCTGGAACGCCAAGCCCAAATCATGCGCGTAAGCCCGTAAAGCCCCTACATACTGAGGGCTCGCCTTACCAAGAATTCCGCCCATTTCTGTGCCACACGCAATCAACTCACCCGTTTTCATGCGCTGCAAACGCGTAATCGCACCGATATCAAATTCAGTCGTCTCAGCAATGAGATCAAGCATTTGGCCACCGACCATACCATTTGCGCCCGAAGCCTTCGCCAAACAGGTTACAAGCTGACAACGAACATTGGGATCTTCATGAGTCTTGGGATCAGCCAAAATCTCAAAAGCCAAAGTTAACAGAGCATCCCCCGCCAAAATTGCCGTAGCCTCATCATATTCGATATGGGCTGTGGGCTTGCCGCGCCGCAGCTCGGAATCATCCATCGCGGGAAGGTCATCATGTATCAAGGAATAGCAATGAACGCACTCTAGCGCCGCAGCGGCCCGTACAGCGCAATCCTCATCAACGCCAAATAATTCAGCCGCACTCATCACCAAAAAAGGGCGTAAACGCTTGCCGCCATTCAAAACGCCATAGCGCATAGCGTCAAAAAGCTTTTGTTCAAAATACTTAGATTCCGGCAACAAGCGATCCATCGCTTCAGTCACGGTTGTGGCAGCCTGACTCATCGCTGCGGAAAGAGAGGGACTAACGGAGGGCATTTTACTTATCTTTCAGCGTTAAAGGGTTCTGTCTGAGGGCCGTTTTCACCGAGCGTCATTTGCTCGATTCGCATCTCAGCATCGCGTAGCTTGGCTTGGCAATGTTGTTTCAGCAAAGCACCACGCTCATAAGAGAGAATAGCATCCTCAAGCTTGGATCGTCCATCTTCCAGAGCACGAACGAGCTTTTCAAGCTCGGCCATAGCATCTTCAAAGCTAAGCGCCGCAATATCAGGAGGAATTTCTGTTTTTTGTGTCATTTCTGTCATGGCGGCAAGGATACGTTGACTCCCGCCAGAGAGCAAGGAGAAGTTACCCACCAATAACTCCGAACGCGGGTAAAAAAAGTAAATGGGATGCCAGCCTTCGCTGGCATGACAAATGTTTTTATGAAAGCATAAGGATACAATGTAATATTTTTGTGAAAAAGATAGCAAAAAGACGTCATGCCAGCGAAGGCTGGCATCCCATTTTGTTTTAATGATAACGTTATTAACGCCTGTTAACCACAGTTCAAAGCCCTTGGCTATCCATCGATCCCCATTTGAATCGCTTTTCAATATAGGATACTCCTATTCCTCCTATATAACTGACCGATTCGGGTGCCATGACAGAATTTGTAGTTTCCGATTCCGAGCTTGAAGGCCTTCTTAGCCGTTACACTCGTGACTTTACAGCCCAAGATAAAGAGGGCCGCTTTGATCCTATCTCAGGACGTGAGGATGAGTTGGATAAACTAACCCTCGTCCTCCTCCAGCGCCTGCGGAAGAATGTGATGCTTCTGGGACCTGCGGGTGTGGGAAAAACAGCCCTCTTCGTAGGGCTCGCCCAACGCATCAACCAAAACCGCGTGCCGTCTATCCTGCAAGGCTCACGCCTGATCGAGCTTGAGATGTCCATGATTGGCGCAGGGTCCGCCTCACGCGCTGATCTCGAAGGACGGCTTCTTCCCATCGTCAAAGGCGTAGCCGAGCGTAATGCGACAAAAAGTGCTCCCCCTATAATTTTCTGTATCGACGAAATTCACCAATTGATGATCTCCTTCAAATCCTCAAGCGCCAGCGGTATTGCTGATATTCTAAAGCCCTATCTAACCGCCGGAGACCTTTACGTCGTAGGCGCAACAACACGTGAGGAATATGAAGATTACGTCCGCCAAGAGCCCGCTATTGATCGCCGTTTTCAAAAAGTAACATTGGAAGTTCCGAACGCGCAAACGACCCTTGTTATCTTGCAAAATATGCGGGGAGCCTTTGAAAAGCATTATGGCTTCCCAATTCCCGATGAAACCCTTAAACGCATTATTACGCTGACGGGCCGTTTCATCCGCAACCGGAATAACCCTGATAAATCTATCATCACTCTGGACCAAGCCTGTGCTCATGCTACCATGCGGGGTATTACGGGAGCCTTAGACGATGAATCAATCAAGATCGCTGTTGCTGGCGAAGCAGGCGTTAATTATCAGGCCATTGACTAATGGGCGATAAAATCCGCATAGCCGCCATCGGTCTTGGCTGGGTTACAACGCATCGGCACATTCCGGCTATCGCACGCAATAAGTCTTTTGAACTTGTTGGCGTTGTCGATCGTCACAAGGGGCGTGCCGATGCCTTTGCCGCAAGCCATCCCCTTCCCTTTGCCACATGCACAGATAATTTAGAGGATCTTTCATGGCTTGATCAGGTGGATGCCATCACGATCGGCACACCGCCTCACACACATGCCAAATTAGTGCAAGAAGCCTTAAGTAAAGGCAAGCATGTCCTCACCGAAAAACCTTTTGCTATGAACGAAGCAGAAGGCCAGAAAATGGCACAAGCAGCCCAAGACAATAAAAGAATTTTAGCTGTTGTCCATAACTTCCAATTCGCACGCGCTGTTACGGCTTTTGAAAAAGACTTCAAAAAAGGCATCTATGGCAAAATCACGCGCATAGCCGCGACACAACTTGGTAATCCTTCTCGACGTTTGCCAAGCTGGTATGAATCTCTCCCTTTGGGCCTCTTTTTCGATGAAAGCCCTCATTTCTATTACCTCTTGGATCGCTTGGCTGGGTCCTTAAAGCTTTTGGATTCGTCTTGTGTTATGGGTGAAATGGAAACACCGGAACTCGTTCATCTTCTCTATCACAATGAAGATAAAGTTCCTGTGACAATCGACTGCCAGTTCAACAGCACACTCAGCGAGTGGTTTATCCGCATTACTGGCGAAAAAGAAACAGCTTTTCTGGATATCTTCCGCGACATTTATATTCGTCTTCCCAATGACGAAGAGCATGCGGCTAAAAATATTCTGCGCACAAGCCTGAATGTGATTACACAACATACCCTCAGCCATGTCCCACGCGGTATAAGCCTGTTGCGCGGTACGCTCGACTATGGCAATGATGAAGTCTTTGCCCGTTTTGCAAAGGCTATTCAGAATAATGCACGGCCAGAAGGAATCAACTTTGACGATGCCTGCCGTGTGTTACACTATCAGTGCGAGGCCTTTTCTTCTCTTCAAAGACATAAGTTTTCATGACGACCGCTAAAACAAAAAAGAAAACCGCGACAAGCTCCTCAACCACCAAGCCTCCGATCATGGTGCTGGTCGTCACGCATTATTATGCTTCGCATGGTGGCGGCATTGAACGTGTCGCCGAAAGGCTTATCAAGGAAATCGCTCCTCACGGCAATATCCATATCACATGGGCGGCCAGCGATTGCGATGAAATTCCTGTCATTAAAGGCGTTCAAACCCTGCCCATGAAAACAAGCAACAGAATTGAACGCTGGTGCGGGATCCCTTGGCCTGTCTGGTCTCTTAAAAGTCTTTCTAAACTACGTAAAGCCATACGTTCAACAGATATTGTATGGCTGCACGACACGCTTTACATGGGAAATATTTGGGCTTTTCGTATGGCGCGCGCACGAAAAATTCCTATCGCCATTACACAACATATCGGCCCCATTCCTTATCGTAATGTCTTTTTACGCCTGACAATGAAATTGGCCGATAAAATATTCTCGGCACGAATGCTAAAACGTGCCCAAGAAGTCATCTTTATCAGTGACCGTGTTGCCGAAGATTACTACCAGCGCGTTCCCTTCACACGCGCCATTAAGGTAATCCCCAACGGAGTCGATTTACGTACCTTTCAACCGCCCATACCAGAGAATCGCCGTTTTTTAAGAGAACAATTCGCCCTTAAACGAGATCAACCTGTCTTTC
>JBFXDW010000028.1:0-21100 GCA_050180745.1 Bdellovibrionales bacterium
AAAAAACCGAAGCTGTCCTGAAGGCCCAAACCCTCAACACCTTCCGAAACCTCGCTGCCCCTGAATATTAAACTTTAAAGAAATAAGAAAACTGCGTCCGCAATCACGCTTTATTCAACAAGGCCTCCAAAAAGTATTTGAAAATGGGGGCGGGCCAACTGGTTGATCCAAAATATTCTGTTTGTGCCTTGAGCTCTGCTAGGTTAGATTTTTTTTGTTTACAGCGGATTATGTGAAGCCACAAAACATAGTATGGGTCTCTTTGATCAAGGGAGATTGCTTCCTGAATGTCTTCAACAGCACCATCATAGTTATGCTTGAGCATTTTTATGATAGCGCGAGCAGATAACCAGCCTGTGTCAAAAGGATGGGTCTGTAATTTCTTATCAAGAGACATCAGGGCTTCATCAATCTTTCCCTCCTTTATATTGATGTGATATGTCATGTCAAAAGCTTGAACGGCTTCTGGATCAATTTGTAGGGCAGAGTCAATTTTTTGTTTGGCTAGGGCTTTTTCGCCGATTGCATGATAGAGTATTCCAGAAAAAGCAAGAGAGTCAGTTTTTTCTTTTATGCTGTCTTCTCGTTTTGCTGCGGCTGCGTGAGATTCGGCAGCTTTTTTGATTTTGTTCTTAATCTCAAAAATGTTGGCGCGAAGAGAATATGGGGCGGACATTTTTGGGCGTAGTGTTATGAGTTCTTCTATGTCTGCAAGAGCTTTATTGAATTGGGAGGAGTTATAAAAAAACTCAGTTCTGTGAACGAGAGCATTAACAACATCGTCTTCTTTGGCCGATAAGGAGTTAATAATTTCTGTGCATGCGGCGATATCCTCATCTTCATTGCCATTTTGACAGGTTGTTTTGAGCGCTTCTATATCCATACTCATCTCTTTGAGAATAGAAGGAAGCGTGATGCCGACTAGAATTATGATAAAAATGAGAAGAGGTACTTTATAACCATAAAGCTTTTTAAGTATACTAGCCATTAGGCACCTCTTTGTTTGTTTTCCGTATATGAGAGCTGCAATGCATATAGATATAATGGCGCGGGGTGGCCGCCTAACGAGCCAGCCAACCATTTGTTAGACAACAAACTTATTTTCGGCACGTCAAATTATACTCGCAATTCTACTCACAATCGGTCTGGATTTAGGCTTGTCTCACCGGACGTTAGCGGATAGTCTTTGCCCCTGAAAACTTATCAAATGGGGATAGAAAATGAAATGCTTTTTGACCCATCCCGTCCCGCGCCCAAATCGTTCCGTTTCCCGCGTGACTCTTTGTTTTGAAAGGCATACCGTTAAGAGGTTCTTTTTGTCCCTCCGCCCATCCCTCCAAAGCCCACCTTTCTGCGGGCACAACCAACAGGAGAAAAAATGAAAAAGCTACTGATCCTTGGCACAGCCCTTATACTTGCAGCCTGCGCGAATGTGGACATAACAAAAACGTCCTCTGGGTTCTATGACCCGACCGACCCTAACTTGGTCGAGATTCTTAAAACAAGGCCGGAACGCTCTTATGAAGAGCTTGGCACTTTGACCGTCACGGGCTTTGACTCTGCTGAAACGGCAAAAATGCACAACGCTATTCGCGCCAAAGCGGCCCCCCTTGGATCGAACGCTGTCATCATTACGGAAGAAGGCATGGTTCCGGGCGGCTGGGGAACGTTTAAACGCTGGGCGACAGGCGTTGCCGTTCGTTATAAGGACGCCAAGAAATGAGAAATTTTCTGATTTCTTCTTTGATGCTTCTCTTGACGGCTTGCACCTCGGATGTTGCCAATCGTTACTATAGTGCCGTCGAATATCCTGAGAAGAAGGTCGAAGAGGTTGCAATTCTACACAACCGTCCCGCCCGCGACTTTGCCATCATCGCCGACTTTCAATCACGTGGTGAGACGGAAAGCGACATGCAACAGAAAGCCGCAAAGATAGGCGCAGATGCCGTTATCGTGTCCATCCTCGGTGGCTCTTATGACCTCAGCGAGCAATGGGCGGGAAGGGATCGCTATGCCCACACCTACAACCGGATCACAGGAACGGCCATCAAGTACAAATGAGTCCATCGGCGTTCCGTATCAGTTTTTGGCCTTTGTGGCATGCCTGCTTTTTGTCGGGGTGCTTCCACTTCCCTATGGGTACTACACGTTCATGCGGATTATCGCTTGCGGATGTGCGGGCTTCCTTTGCTATCGCGCTTGGGCGGCCCATGATCGCGGAATCTGGATGTGGCTTTGGGGATCTGTCGCCATCCTTTTCAATCCCATCGCGCCGATTCACATGACCAAAGAAATCTGGATGGCCACCGATTTCCTCGCGGGCGTCCTTTTTTCCTATGAAGCGAGGAAAATATTTATTCAGAAACAAAGGGGCATTTTATGAAAAATACTAAACACATTAGAAATATCTTCTTCCTGACGATCCTTAGCTTTTCGCTGTTCTGGTCTTTTGATTGTGCTTCGGCTGCAGAAAACATTCATTCTGATGGTAAAGAGATAGCCGACACAAATAAGCCGTTAAAGGATGGGTCAAAGACAGAAAAATCAGAACATTTTGTGATTTCTGAAAAGAATGACGAGCCCTCCACTCTAATGAAATGCCTTGCAGCCGTAGATTTTTTTAACAAAAAGGCTTCCACAAATTCGTCTCAGGAAATTTTTAAAAATTGGCTGATAGGTCAAACGTTCATACTCAAGTTTTCAACCGAGCCCCCCCCTCTTATAACCTCTTCGGAAACAGACCTCAAATACTGTGCAGAGTTTCTCGATCATAATGATTTTACTTTTTTGTTGAAGGTAACAAAAGGATACATTGATGAAAACGACATGAAGAAAATTCCAGCCTGCTTTGCCGTCATTTTAGCGGCAGAAGATGCTGTAGGTAAAAAGTTTGGATCGAAAGCAGGAGAAGCCTTTGGTGCTTATCTGGGTAAATTTCTTGGAGGTCGTGTGTCTGTTCTCACATACCTGACAAACAAAGACCTGTTTTCTGACCTCAGCTCTCCAATAGCACAAGAGGAAGTCAACACGAGGTTAGCGTGGGTTATGAACAAGGCCAAAGAAATATTGAAAAACATGCCCCTTATGGACAACACAAAGAGGGCAATACTTCTAGAAAAATATGGAAACCTCTGCGAATGGTATGATGTGCCAGTAAGGAGCTCTTTGGATGCCATTGATGCTGTTTATCAGGAACCCAGTCAGCCCCCGCCTAATTCAAAGGAAAAATGATGGGAAGAAGACTTGAAACGGCAACTCTTTTTCTGGCTTTCTTTGCCTTTCTTACAGTGGCCCTTGTGTCTGTGGAAGCGATAGCACAGGAAGAAACCCAGAGCACTTTTTCATCGCTCTTTAACGAGGAAGAACAGAGCAATACCCCACTTGCTGAAACCCGAGACCACGAGCAAAGAAAAAAGGAAACAGGGGCAGCAAATGTTAAAAATCCGAGAGAGAGTCTGGATGAAATTGTAGCAACGTTAAATGGTGACAATAAAATGGAGCCTCAATCTTCCGTTGCCAGTGCTCAACGGGAAGAATATGAAGAGCTTCGGAAGTCTTTTTTTGGAAAAGAAGAAGGCACACGCGCTGCCATAGACAAGGCGCGAAACTTTGAACCAGAAAAGTACGAACGCGCCCTTAGAGAAACAGATTACGAGAGTTTGGGAACGGGCGGAGTTTTCTCTACTGCAGCCATTAAGGGGACAGGTTTTGTCTATCAGCAAGCACAAAATTTGAAAGCAGTAATCGTTGGGGGCGGGGTGGGAACCACCATTGGAGGTCTTGGCGGAGGCATAATCGGCGGCGTTGGCGGCTTTTATACGCTTGGCCCTGCCGGAATAATTCCCGGCTTTTTAGCTGGAGCGAAAACTGGAGCGATTATTCTCGGATGTTCCGGCGCGATTTATCAAGTCGTTAAAAAGGTCTTCGTATGGGAAACGGGAACGTCTTTCTCGAACTATACGAGTGTCAAAGATAAAAACGATAATTTTATAGACAAAGAAACTGCAGCCCATGCGAGCTTTTCATATGGAATTAGTGCAACGCTCATCGAAGCCGCCAACCTGATTATTATATATGTTCTCACAATAAAAATTCTTGGCTTTAAGTTTCGCAAAGGAAAAGAAGACAAAGTTGACGCAAGCGTTTCTGCGCTCAGGGTAATCGCAACAAAAATGAAGCTGGCTTGTTGGATAGCTTTTTCCCAAACAGGTGCGGAAACAATTAAGCGCATGGCCTCAGACACGGCCCAAAACACCATGCAGGATATTTCCGGCATTTACTTTAAGGCCGGAAAGGGTCTTTACCAACCTATAATGGGGAATAAAATGATAGACAATGCCATCGAAGCCGCCATTCAAGGCTTTTATTCCATAGCTTTTCCCGCGCTTTTCATCGCCGTTATTGGTTCCTACATAGCGATTAGAAGAAGACCTAAATCAGCAGAGAGCCTTGGCGATTCCTTATCGAAAACCAGGGTCTTTCTCTTCGGCAAAGACATCATAAAACCCAACCTGTGGCGAGGCCTCATAAGAGTTTGCGTCGTTCTCAATAGTTTTTGGGCTCTCTTTTGGCTTTATAAGTATCTTGAGCACATTAATCAGGGCTACATTTATTCATATCATCGTCATGAGCAACAACAAATAGAAATCTTCTTTCTTGGCCTCTCCCTGCCATTTGCCTCGATGATCGTTTGGATCCTCATTGTCTGGGTCTGGCGCGGGTTTCTTTCCGATGCTCAATCACCTTCTGAACCCTTGGACGCATTAAAAATAGAAGATTTATATTTGAAAGCGATCAAGCTGGTAAGAGAAGAGAAAAAAGCGTCTATTGCCTTCATTCAAAACAACCTTCAAACAGACTATGACACAGCGGACAAAATTGTTGAGCGCATGGAAAAAGAAGGCATTGTCAGTACAGCGGATCATATGGGGCGGCGAGAGATATTATGACTGAAACAATTCTGGCAAGTTTCGAGATCATCAAACCCCTTCTCATTCTTTTTGTGCTTTTTGATACGGCTCGCTTTGAAAACCAACGCTGGTTTAGGGCTCGTGCCGGAGGATTCAGGGGAGCAAGTAAGTTAGGGGGATTTTTTGTCGATTTTACCTTTGTTTTCTTTACATGGGCATGGTGGTCTTTTGTTATTTCTTTCGGGTATGACCACGGGTATCTTGCCAGCGTCCTTATCGTTGCATTTTTATTCACTGTCGGAATACCGATAACATTCGCCGTTGGCAAACTTGTTGTGCGCAATCAAGCTGTCACCGCCATCGTGTGGATGTTGTCCACCCTCAGTTTATATCCGATCTTTTGGTTTTTAGCGCAGGAGACGACTTGGTTTGGCCTTTTTCCTTAACTGCCCTTCACGCCACCGCAAGGGCGTTGGTGTGTTTCGGTGCGGGACTGACAGGCACAAGCGGGCCACCCCATGCCGAAGGGGTTGTTGTGTAAAGCGCATTCAATCCGAAATCCGTGATGATTTGTTGTTTCCGGTTCTCTTGATCGGCAGTCAAAGGCGCACAGGTTGACGCGGTTGCGGTCCGTTCGCCATGATAGAAGTGCGTACGGTCAACAAAATCCTGCCATGCGCGGATCGGGCGCGTTGCAGTTCCTGCCGCATAGCGGAACGTCATGCGCAATTCGGACAGGCACACAAGATTGAAGGCTTCATCTTTGCCGACTTCGTTATACATGCGCCGAACGGCTTCCATCGGGATTTCGTTGCAAATCTGAATGTGCGGATTGGCAACAAGTTCCGGCAGTTCATAACGATAGAAAACTTGCTTCTTGGCCGCGCCGCAAACAGCGGTGGCGATTTCTCTGAACGGAAGTTTCGCAAATTCCTTTGATATGCCACCCCAAACGGTGTTGTAGGCACCCTTGAGAACGTTTCTGATCTTACTGGGGTCTTTAAGCAGCGGGAGATAAACTCTCTCGAAATACGATGCCAACGGTATGGCAGACAGCTTCTCCCAAATCCATGTATCATTAATTCTCGATCCATCCAGCCTTGCAGCCATTTGTTCGGAGCGGATTTCATTTTTCTCGTAATATCCGACGACTCCGACATAGGTATCCCACGGGCCGGAATATACCACTCCGGTCGATTTGTGCGCCAAAGCCCGCGCAGGCCCAAACCTGTGGATGATTTTGACAATCCTGTTGCGGTACTGAACCGCTGTGAGTCCAGCCCTCGGCATCGTTCTCTCCGTTCAAGATAACGATTACTGAGGGCGGGGGGGCGGAGGTGCGAAGGCATGCCATTGCCTTGGCCATTCGTCCGGATGGTCAAGCAGCGCACGAAGATCGTTTTTAACATCTTCCGGCGCATCGCCGATGAAAAGAGCTTTTGTTTCTTCCCATTCATTTGGATTGACACGTCCACGCTTGCCTTCTGATGGAAGACCGGACATTTTCTTGATGCCAAGTTCACGAATGTAATAAGGGCTCGGCTTGGCTGGATCGGCTTGCCAAAGAATCGTGGCATCGACAAAGAAATAGTTATTATCCGTGTCCGCAAAGATCATTCCACGCGGCTCGTATTCCCGAATATCGCGTTCGGGATCCATAAGCGTTCTAATCTTGCGATACGGGCCAGCCAAGGATTTATCTCTTTGCCAATTCAGGACAACGGCAGACCAAAAAGCCGAATCCGTTGCTCTCTCCAATATATTCAACATAACTTCCTCCTATGATTTTTCAAAATGCTTTCACGTTTTGTTAACTATCTTGCGGCGTGTTTTTCAAATGATCGACAAGAGGCATTTTACCATTTTGCAAATGCTTTCTTGAGGAGAATCAACGTTACTAAATGGTTAAGATACCAATTATGGGTAAGTTATTGCTAAAAATGGGTAGGTCGCCTCTATTTTCTTTGCTGCCCTGTGCGGGAAGCTTTTATTTTCAGTCGATTGCTTTCAGTCCCCTTTCACCGAAACGCTTTTCAAAAAACTGCTTTCCTGTCTCTCTCTTTCCGCCAGCTTTATGTTTGCCGAGTCGAGAATAAAGGCGATCCGGCGAGCGACATCCACAATATCAACCTCTTTTTTTGGAACGAGCGGCGTTTCGTCCGGCCCTGAAAGAGGCTGGCATGTTTTGCCATAGGAGCGATCCAAAATCTCCTTTGCCGCTGAGACCCGCGCCGCGTCGCTTTCGCTGTCCCGCATGATCAGGCGAAGTGTTTCCAGAGCCTCCGGCGCGTAGGGCCGCGCCAATTCTTTCAGCTCCGCCGTCGCCTTGTTAAACGTTCCCGCTCGCCGCCCGCCTGTCTTGATCCCTTTTGCCATTTTCTATTCTCCTCTATTTTAGAAGACGGTTAATGCAACACTCGCCAAAACAAATGATCCATTTCCAGATCGTGCCAAGCAGCCAGTTCCGCCTTTTCCGTTGGACAGGAGGCATCCGTCATCATCGCGGCGCGTTCGTTCCAGTCCGTCATGATGCGCATAAGATAAAAGCGCATGGCGTTAGTTGGGATTGTCCCAAGTGTCCCGTTTGTCCCGCCTGTCCCGCTTTGGGACAATGGGACAGTTTGGGACACTTCCGGCGAAAGGGGTTGGCTGCCGTTTGCGTGCTTGCTCAAAACTTTGTTTGCAAGCTCTTTCAGATCATGCGTTTCATGCAAAGGCACCTGATCCCCCCTTATTTAATATCCGAGCCACTTGTGACTTGCTCATGCCAACTTCTTTTTCAATATCCCGATAGGACATACCGGAATCTCGCAGACCTTTGATTTTTGTTTGCGTGTCAGTCTCCTTTATGTCCGATACGATCCAGCCGCTATAACTTGACGCATTGCTTGATCAATCGTTCCGCTCCCGACTTCTGGATCAACAGCCCAAAATGCAGCGGACACAAACGGAACTGCTCCGCCCCTTTTTGTGCTACGATTGAATTTCTTTCGTGTCGCCTCCTTATAGATTTTGGCGAGGTCATAAACTAGCATATGTTCCATCACTGGGCGTTTCTTTTTCTGTCCATCCCACCCTTCAATTAGGGAAACGGCAAGGCTGGCAGCTTCGTGATAAAAATCTATCTGTTCTTTGAAAGAATCAAATTGGTCGTGTCTGGCTAAGGGTTCATCTGACGGAGAGTTTTTCAAAAGATAGGCTGCTCTGTATAAAAAGCCACATTCCACAGAAGATGCTGCATTACAAAATGTTTCAACGTCATACAAAGCTTGTTCAAGAGATTTGTACATACGATAAATCTCTCGCTTCCACTTTTGTGTGTGCGTCATTTTACTATGCCAATACATCGAACAAGCGATGTTTATTTGCTCGGAGATTTCTTCCCGATTTGCTTTAGCGTTTACAGGCAGAGTGTTAAGTATGGATAGAAGCGTCTTCGGTTTCAATAGCAAAGGAATTTCTACACGTTTTGCTAGCCGCATGTATTTGGGGTCAAGCGGTTTCATGCAGCCCCCGTTTTCCTCTTAAGTTTATCACACGAGAAGAGCCGTTTGCTTGTGCCCGATCCAAAAACTCCGCCCAATCCTGCATCATCTTTTTACGTTCCAAAATATATTCCGCCCGATTGTACACGCTTCGGATTTTGTCTCCGTCTTGGTGAGCAAGCTGGCATTCGATCCAGTCGGGGTTATAGCCTTTCTCGTTCAGGATCGTGCTGGCGAGGCTGCGGAAGCCGTGACCGCACATACGCCCACCGTAATTCATGCGCCGCAGGGCCATGAGAACGCACCCGTTCGACAAATGCCGCGACTTGCTGCGCGAGCTATAGAAGAGAAAGGGCTTGTCCCCCGTAAGCGCGTGAAGCTCTTTCAAAACGGTCAAGGCTTGACGGGAAAGCGGCACATAATGCGGACGCTTCATTTTCATGCGCTCTTTCGGGATATGCCACTCCTCACGATCCCAATCTATCTCTTCCCACTTCGCGCCTATCAATTCATTCGTTCGCACGAAAGTAAGGGCGAGAAGTTCCATCGCGCAAACGACAAGTCGATCCCCTGAATAGGCACGGACGGCTTTAAGAAGTTCGGGCAGTTCGGCAGGGGGAATGCACGGATGGTGTTTTTCTTCCGCGCTTGGCAAAATATCCCTCAAATCTGCCGCTGGATTATGCTGGCATAGGCCGCGCTGCGAGGCATAGCGAAACGTTTGCCCGATAAGCTGTTTCATGCGCTTGGCTGTCTCGATTGTGCCGCGCTTGGCTATTTTTTCGACCACGCGCACAACGTCGGGGATCGTGATTTCCGTAATAGGCAAGGCCCCTAAATGCGGGAAAACGTGTTGCTCCATGCGAGCGAGGCATTGGACGCGATATTTTTCGTTCATGCCGGACTGTTTCAGTTCCAGCCAAGCCCGCGCCACCTTTTCAAACGTGTTTTCCCCCGCATGGGCGACACGAAGCTTTTGGGCCTTCTTCTCGCGTGTGGGGTGCTTTCCAGCATTCAGCGTGTCCCGCGCTTCATCCCGCGCTCTGCGAGCCTCCGCCAGCGACACGGCGGGGTATTTGCCAAGAGCCAGCATTTGCCCCTTTCCGTTGAAATTGTAGCGCCAGCGCCAAAGCTTGCCCCCAGCGGGAGACACCTCAACGCAAAGGCCCCCGCTATCGGCAACGCGGTAAAGCTTTTGCTTGGGCTTTAGGGCTTTTATAGCCAGTTCGGTCAAAGGCATGGCAATCCGCCTATGAGTAAGTTTTAAAATCTACTCGTTAATCTACTCATATTCGGATCGGATTGCAATAGACCATATCGGAGGCGGTCGGATTAAATATGCTTGATTTTATGCTGTTTTCTTCATTCCCTCGGACATTACCGGATGTCCTTAAACTAGATAATGGCGGACGGGGTGGGATTCGAACCCACGGTGGAGTTGCCCCCACGCTGGTTTTCAAGACCAGTGCATTCAACCGCTCTGCCACCCGTCCGTTTTTATGGTTCTTTCTGAAAGAACCTATGGTAAGACCGCTGTTTGGTCACCTCACAAATTGAGTGAGCGGAGAGAGCCTTATAATGGATTCTAATCGAAAATCAAAGCATATCTTCTTTCTTGTGTAGCCTTTTCTAGCCTTTTCTCGACATTTTGCCTTTCTTCTGTGAGATTCACCTTATGTCTGCTGATTCGTCTTTTGAGCTCTCTATCGTGATGCCGTGCCTTGATGAGGCGCGGACCCTGCCTATTTGTATCAAAAAGGCACAAAAATTTCTTATAGATCACAATGTTAAAGGCGAAATCTTGATCGCTGATAATGGCAGTACGGATGGCTCTGTGGCGCTTGCCGAAGAGGCGGGGGCGCGTGTGGTGCGTGTAGAGGAAAGAGGCTATGGCGCGGCTCTTGCCGGAGGCATTGCCGCAGCTAAGGCTCCTTTAATCATCATGGGGGACTGTGATGATAGTTATGATTTTGAGGCCTTGTTGCCTATGTATGAGAAATTGAAAGCCGGAATCCAGCTTGTCGTAGGCAATCGGTTTCAGGGCGGGATTAAGCGGGGGGCGATGCCTTTCTTAAATCATTATCTTGGCAATCCTGTATTGAGTTTTATTGGCCGGTTGTTTTTCAAGATACCCCTTCGTGATTTTCACTGTGGGCTGCGAGGCTTTTCTAGAGATGCGATTTTATCCTTGGACCTTCAAACGACGGGGATGGAATACGCCTCCGAAATGATTGTTCGTGCGGCATTACAGGGGCTGAGTGTGGCTGAGGTGCCTGTGACCTTGTCTCCTGATGGGCGGGCGCGTCCGCCCCATCTTCAGCCGTGGCGTGATGGGTGGCGGCATCTACGCTTTTTGCTCCTTTATTCGCCGCGCTGGGTTTATTTTTATCCGGGGCTTGCTCTTGTTATATTCGGCTTGGTTTTGGCTACGATGTTGCTGCCTGGTCCTTTAATGATTGCTGATGGTGTAGGGCTTGATGTTCATTCTTTACTTGTGGGGGCAACAAGTATTGTCGTGGGGACGCAGACCATTACGTTTGGTCTGATTGCGCGCTCTTACGCGCAAAGGAATGGAATTTTACCGTCTCATTCGCGTTATGATGTGCTGATCAAGAATGTCCGGCTTGAGCATCTTCTTCTTATTTCAGCCCTTCTTTTGTTGTGCGGTCTTGCGCTGGCAGGGGTGGCAATAGAGCGTTGGAGTGCGGTTAATTTTGGTGCTATAGATTACCGTGATGTGATGCGTCTTTTGATTTGTGCGGTGACCTCGATCGTTGCTAGTCTTCAGCTTGGCTTTGCGGGGTTTTTGTTGGGGGTTATGCAGATCCGGCAAAAGGAGTGAAAGCTGTTATAGCTCTTACTATTGGATCGGCTATATCGTTCTGATTCCTCCTTGCTTGTGGCTTTAACCCTAGAGTAACCTTACTCAACTTAAAATGCGTGTGATTCGGTAAGGATACGGCATATGAATATGATTCTTAAGACTATAAAACGCGCCGCTTTTATGCTGATGCTGTTTGGTGTTGCTGCTGCTGGAGGTGCTTCGGCTGCTGATCTTCCAACTGCGTCAAGCTCACCTCTAGCGCGCATACAATTCAGTGATGCGCCTCTTGTTTTACCCGTACAGCGCAATTTTCAGATGGCGATGTTGACGGCCGGGAGTGAGCTGGGGCGGAGCTGTGGAACGTTGGAATCCTATGGCTGGCGCTTGGATAGGCAAGAGCAGGGGCGCGTCAACCAGATTTTCAACAATGCAGTTGATCAAATTCGAGCACAAGGTTTTACCGTTGAGACGCAACAGGTGAGCGCTGTTTCCGAGGATGTGACCTTGTTTACAGCAGATCGTGCGGATCGCCACATGCTGTTCCTGTGGTCGGCAGGGGATATTGGCCTCGTTCTGGTTCTTTGTGAGACATCCGCGCCAATTAGTCCTACGCCGATTATGGCGCGGACGACGAGGGCTAAGGAAATTTATCCAGCTAGTTATCCGATGCCACAGACAATCGCGCCTGAGACTTCTTTATCTTCACGTATTGCGGCTGGAAGCAATCGGCCTCCACGTCAACTGACTCGGACGGGAGAGGTTCGCCATGATGATTTCTCGCCTCAAGGCCGTTGGGTTGGTTCTTATACCTGCGTCCAAGGGACTATGGGGGCTGTGCTTGATATTGCTTCATTGCAGGGCGAGCATTTTGAGGGAACCTTCCGCTTTTATCCTACAGCCAAGAACCCTTATGTTGCTAAAGGGAAGTATAAAGTTTTTGGTGAGTATGATTCAGAATCTCAAAGACTTCTCATTAATCCAGGCGAGTGGATTGATCGTCCCAAAGGCTATTACAATACAATTATGATTGGCAGTTTTGATCCTGTTGCTAAGAGTCTGAGCGCGTTTTTCCAAGGCATTACGGGATGTACGAGTTTTGAAGGGCGGTATGATGGCGTGAAGGCAGAGGCTGAAGAGCCTGTTGCCAAGAAGGCCGTGAAAAAAACTCCTTCAAAGAAGAAAAAGGTTGCCAAAAAGAACGTCTCAGCGAAGAAATCGGTAAAAGAGAAGGCTCAGACGAGCTCAACGAAAGGGGCTAAAAAGGCAGCGAAAAGCGTGACGAAGAAGAGCGTTGCACCATCTTCTGTTCCGGCTGCTGCTATAACCCCAGCTACAGAGTTTGAGAAGGAGGCTGACTCGCTTTTGGAGACAGCTCCTGCGACGAATTCTGACAAGGCTCCTGTGAAACTCTTGCCCCCAGAGCCGGAAGTTTCTTCGGACGGTATTTTACTGAAATAGTTTGGAGCTTAGAGCCAGTTCAGAATCTAGATTATGAACAGGCTCTTACGCATGCTTCCTGATGAATTCATGGATGACAGGCTGGATGTTATGTTTCCATTTTTTGCCGCTGAAGATTCCATAATGGCCAACGCCTATCTCCAGATGTGACTGTTTCTTGTCATTAGGTAGATTTTCGCACAGGAGCAGTGCCGCTCGTGTTTGGCCCGCAGGAGAAAGGTCATCAAGTTCAGCTTCTACGGTCAGTAAAGCTGTTTTACGAATATCCTTCAAATCCAGTTTGATGCCGTGGCAGGTCATGCGGTTCTCGGCGAGCGCACATTGTTGATAGGCGCGTTCAATATACTGAAGATAAAGTTCAGCTGGGACGTCCATAACGGCAAGAAATTCATCATAAAGTCGTTCGTGAGCCTCTTTCGTCTCCTCGTCGCCGCGTACTAGATGTTGGAAATATTTGATAAGCTCTGTCGTTTTATTATCAAAGGCTAGAAACATGCGATTTTGAAGTTGAAGAAAACCTGGATAAACCGGACGCATGGCTCCCGTATAATAGGGAGGGACGAGTTGAATCTGATGGTTGGCAAACCATTTAAGAGATTGCTTTTTGATTTTATCACGCAAAGCTACATAGCCTTGTCGAGCGTCTATGGGGCCGCCCATGATGGTCAGACTTTTAGGAGCGGCATCAGGGTCTTTTTGCGAAAGGAGCGCTACGGCAGACAAAGCCGCAAACGAAGCTTGTGTAACAGCTAGCACATGAATGTCGGGGCCGAGTTGGCGGATCATGTCGGCGATGAGCGAAATCTGGTCGTCCAAGTCGAAATCGCCTGCTTCGATAGAAACCTGTTTTGCGTCGATCCAGTCTGCGACATAAACATCATGTGAGGCCAGCATCGTCTGAATGGCATCTCGCAAGATTGATGCGAAATGGCCAGACAAAGGTGGAATGATCAAAATTTTTGGGTCTTTATTTATGTGCTGTTGAATGTCTTCTTTGCTACTTTGTCGCGTAAAGTGGACCATCTGGCAAAAAGGGTGCTTAAGAGTAATTTCTTCGCCTACATCAATATGTTCGCCTCTGAATGTAGCTGCTTTGATATTAAAACTAGGCTTTTTATAAATGCGTGCATGCTTTTCGATAAGGCTAAGATCATGGGCGAGCCTATTTGTAAATTCGTTTTGAAGCGGTGCTAAAAGAGGATTTTCTAACCCCTGACGCGTTGCCCACGCGGCAAGACACAGAGGGGCTAGAGCCGTCATTTGCATGTCGTGAAACTGGTAGAGATTCATATAGAAGAGCCTTGGGCGAAACAGAAGAACAGAGAATCAATGAAGGTAAGGACAGTGTGGGAGGTTATGGTTAAGAAATTCTGTAGATATCTATCTTCGCATCTGCAACATAACATTCTTGTTTTCTAAATTGATTCGTTTGGCTTCTGAATAAAACGAGATCGAAATGGCACAAAGAAACAGACGGGTGTATGTATGGCTGTAAAAAATCTTAGACATAATGTTTAGAAGGTTGTAGGGTCTGTTAACCATCTTTTGGCTGGGGTTCCAGCTTGTTTTCTTTGTCGAAGATAGAGTCGTCCTATGAGCTTTCTGAATAATCTCTCCATCCGGATGCGGATGATGTTGAGCGTTTTTCTTTTTACGGCAACCTTGCTGTATTCTATGTATGGTACCTACACCAGTATTGGGGCGAGCATTGAATTTGCGGCTCAGGAAGAACGGGGAGATCTTTATCAACGTCCTCTCTCTAACCTGCTTCATAATGCCGGGCGTTTGCGTGTTGAGCTTGCAAAACTGCGGGCGGGGGAGGGGGATCATAATCTGATCTCTCAACTTTTGACGAGCATTACAGAAGAGATGGAAGGCCCCTTACGTAAGGTGCAGGATGAGATTGGTGAATCTTTGCAATTTACTGATGAAGGACTGTCTAGCCGCGGTCGGGAAGCCTTAAAATATGAAACGGTCTTGGAAAAGTGGAAAAAAATTAAGGCTGATATTGAGCAAAACCCTGTAAGCTTTCAGCCTTCTGTTGCTTCTAATGATGAGGTACTCGTCTCTTATATCGCTGATTTGCGAGGGATGATTGCTCATTCAGGAGACATCTCAAACCTGATTTTAGATCCCGATCTTGATAGTTATTATCTTATGGACGCGACGCTTCTGGCTTTGCCTCAAACAATTGATCGGTTGGCTCTGATTGGAGCTGAATTTTATCAAGCCTTAGCGGGGGGCGAACTTTCCGGAGCGCAACAGACGAGGGCGGCTGTGTTGTCTCAGATGCTAACCGAGTCAGATATTGATCGTTTGGCGGCGGATATGGATACTTCGTTGAAAGAGGATGCGAATTTTTATGGGGTTAGTTCGTCGTGGCAAGAAAGAGGACCTAAGCTTTTTGCAACCTACAAAGAAGCTAATGCGGCTTTGGCAAGTATGTTAAAAGGCATGGCTGCTGGGGAGACGCCTCTTGCTAGTGATTTTGCATCTGCTTTGAATGAGGCTCAGACAACAGCACATGATTTCTTGATGGATGGATTGGATGATTTAGACCTCTTCCTCGAATATCGTATCAAATCTTATGAGGATGATCGCGTTTTTGCGATGATTGCTTCGTTAGTTGGTATTATCGTCTCTTTCGCGTTCTTCTTTGTTGTTGTGGGTACTATAACAACGCCGCTTGCTTCGTTAACAAAAATCATGCAGCGCTTGGCAGATAATGATTTTCTTGTTGATGTCGGCTACACGAAAGTCCGTTCTGAAATAGGCCAGATTGCCAAGTCGATCGAGGTTTTTAAAGAAAACGGTCTTCAAATGGAGCAAATGAAGATTGAGAAGGAGAAAACCGATGCGCGTCAAGCCACAGAACGTAAGAAGCTCATGGCGGATTTGGCAACTCAGTTTGAGGCAAGTATTGGCCAGATCGTGCAAACTGTAGCTTCGGCCTCTACGCAATTGCAGGGGAGCGCACGGAGTTTGTCTGATACTTCCAAACGGACCAATCATGAGACAGAGAGCGTTGCGGCCGCCAGCACGCGCACCTCGGCAAGCGTTCAAGTCGTGGCTTCGGCGGCGGAAGAGCTTAGCGCGTCCATTCATGAGATATCGCGTCAGGTTGAGGATTCAACGCGCATGATTGCGGAGGCTGTTCGGAAAATTGAAAGTACCAATGATACAGTTCAAGGATTAGCGGAGAATTCAAGTAAAATTGGTGAGATCGTTAATCTGATTAATGACATTGCGGGACAGACCAATCTTCTCGCTTTGAATGCGACGATTGAGGCTGCGCGCGCTGGAGAAGCAGGGAAGGGATTTGCTGTTGTGGCTTCGGAAGTGAAGAATCTGGCAAACCAAACGGCTCATGCAACGGAGGAAATTACAACAAGTATATCCGCGATGCAAAATGAGACAGGGGTTGCTGTGAAAGCTATCCAGTCGATTGCTGAAGTGATTGAGCAGGTCAATGTCGGGTCACAGAATATTGCAACGGCTGTTACACAACAAAGTTCTGCGACAAAAGAAATTGCTCAGAACGTGCAAGGTGTTTCGGAAACGACGGCGGAAGTGACGACGAGCATTGGAAATGTGACTTCTGCGGCGAGTGAGGCGTTGGAGGGGGCCAAGGAAGTTCTTAGCGCGGCCGAGGAGCTTTCTATGCAGTCAGAGAACCTTAAGAAGGAAGTTAGTGAATTCTTGGGACGTGTTCGCGCATCCTAGGACTCTACTGAAGAACGTTTTTAGAGAGCTGTAGCAGATATTTTGCTGTTATGGGCTTCCCTCAGGGGTTCTATTTGAGCTATCATGGCTGATAGGAATTGCTCTCCATTCTTTGGCGAAGTTCTGTTGCTGTAACCTCTAGTAGGGCATTTTCTTGCACATGTGAGGCAAGGGGATGTGATGTCGTGAAACGCGTATGACCGTTGGTGTTCTCTGTGGCCTTCATGCCGAAGCAAGAATTGCGGATAAGTTGCCGCATGTTCTTGTCGGGTGTAGTGGTGCCAGACCAGAACGGACGCGTGAGCTTACAGGATATTTAATTGGCAAGGGCGTCAGTCGCCTTATCAGCTTTGGTCTTGCGGCGGGCTTGAATGAGCATGTTGAAGCGGGTGATTTGTTGCTGGGAGCAACGGTTGTATCCTTGCGCGGCGCGTGGGAAGCGGATGAAAAATGGAATGAGCGCTTTATTGAGTGCTTGCCCTGCTATCAATGTACGCCTGTGTGGGGTGGCGATAAGCTCCTTAAGACGGCAAAGGAGAAATTTGGAATCTCCGTTCGTTCAGGGTGTCTGATCGCCGATATGGAAAGTCATATTGTGGCTGAGATGGCGGTACAGGCGCGTATTCCTTTTAATGTCATTCGTGCGGTTTCTGATCCTTTGGGGATGGACTTGCCACCTGCGGCGCGACTTCCTTTGCTAGAAGAGGGGCGGCCTGATATTGGTGCGATTGCGCGATCTGTTTATGAAAAACCATCGCAAATCATGGATCTGATACGGCTGGGTCGGAATACGTCATGCGCTTTAGCTTCCCTGCGCCGTGCGGTGCAGATGATTGCAGCGGTGGATGAGGGGTAAGGCTTTTTTCTTTTCGTTCTCCTCTTGTTCTTTTTTTCTGAACGCGGTATGAAGAGGGTATGAGTACCCAAACTTCCCTTTTGAATTTATCCGAAGACCGTCCGCTGCCAGAGCGGTTGCGGCCCTCTAGCTTGGCTGATGTTGTGGGGCAGGAACATCTTTTGGAAAAGGATGCTCCTATAGGACGTATGGTTGCAGCAGGGCGACTGGGGTCGATGATCCTGTGGGGTCCCCCCGGATGTGGCAAGACAACAATCGCACGTTTGTTGGCTGATGCGGTGGGACTTTATTTCGAGCCTGTGTCGGCTGTGGCCTCAGGCGTTGTTGAAATGCGAAAGTTATTTGCATCAGCGGCCAGCCGTCGTGAGATGGGGCAGGGAACTCTTTTGTTCGTGGATGAGATTCACCGCTTTAATCGTGCGCAACAGGATGTTCTTTTGCCTTATGTTGAGGACGGCACTGTAACCCTCGTTGGGGCAACGACTGAAAATCCATCTTTTGAGCTGAACGGCGCTTTGTTGTCTCGGGCGCAGGTTTATGTTTTGAAAAGACTGGAGTCTGAGGCTCTTGCTCTGTTGTTGACGCGGGCCGAAGAGCTTTATGGAAAAGAAATTCCGCTGACAGAAGAGGCTCGTCAGGCTTTTCTCGCTATGGCCGATGGAGATGGTCGGTATTGCCTGACGATGGCCGAGGCGTTGCTGATGGCGGGTATTGAAACGCCTTTGGATGCAGCGCAATTAGGCCGCTTTGTTCAGAAGCGGCGGCCTCTTTACGATAAAGCTCAGGATGGGCATTACAATCTTATCAGTGCGCTCCATAAGTCTTTGCGGGGTTCGGATTGTGATGCTGCGCTTTATTGGTTCGCACGAATGCTGGCGGGTGGGGAGGACCCTCGTTATATTGCGCGGCGTTTGTTGCGTTTTGCTAGCGAGGATGTGGGACTTGCCGATCCTCAAGCGCTAACGATCACGCTTGCTGCGTGGCAGTCTTATGAGCGGCTAGGAAGCCCCGAAGGGGATTTGGCCTTATCGGAAGCTGTTGTGTATTTGGCGACAGCTCCAAAATCGAACGCGGTTTATATGGCGCATAAGGCTGCAGTGATAGCGGCGGGGAAGAGCGGTTCTTTGATGCCGCCGCACCATATTCTCAATGCCCCAACAAAACTGATGGCCAGCCAAGGTTATGGTGCGGGCTATCAATATGATCATGATACGGAAGAAGGATTTTCAGGACAGGATTATTTTCCGGATGAGATGGTCCGGCAGTCTTATTACAAACCTGTTGAGCGCGGCTTTGAGCGAGAGATTAAAAAACGTCTTGAGTACTGGGATAAGCTGCGGGCCAGATGAAAGACGACAGATGACAGTGGACAGAAGGTCTTCCTGTTTCTTTCTCTCCCCAATTTCATATACCCATCCTCCGTCATTCCCGCGCATGCGGGAATCCATCTCCAAATGGTGACGCTTTCCAACATGCTGCAGCAGAAGGAAATTATGGTTGTCATAAGATCAAGCAACAGCGCTTACTTCTGTAGAGTTCTGTCTTTCTTCCTCTTTACGGAGATGGATCCCCGTTTTCACGGGGATGACGGAATAATTGTAAAGTCTAGGAGAGACATGCAAAGGAAGCCCCTCCGTTATCTGTCCTCTGTCCTCTATTTCCTGAGATACTTTCCTGTAAAGCTATTCTTGTTTTTCATAATTTCTTCGGGCGTTCCGGTGGCGACGATATGGCCGCCTTCCTCTCCGCCCTCGGGGCCGAGGTCTATGATGTGGTCTGCGGTTTTGATGACATCCAGATTATGTTCAATCACGATCATGCTGTTGCCTTGATCGACGAGCCTGTGCAGGACTTCTAAGAGTTTCTTTACATCATCAAAATGAAGGCCTGTCGTGGGTTCGTCCAATATATAGAGCGTTTTTCCCGTGGCGCGGCGCGCTAGTTCTTTAGCTAGTTTGACCCGTTGCGCCTCGCCGCCGGATAGAGTCGTGGCGGCTTGTCCAATATGAATGTAGCCAAGCCCGACTTCTTCTAGCATCTCAAGCTTGCTGCGAATGGAGGGCACAGCGCTAAAGAAGCGCGCGCCTTCCTCGACAGTCATGTCCAGAACATCGGCAATAGATTTTCCCTTATAGGTGATTTCCAGCGTCTCGCGATTATAGCGCCGCCCGTTGCATTGCTCGCAGGTTACATAAACGTCCGGCAGAAAATGCATCTCGATTTTCATGACGCCATCGCCGCTACAGGCCTCACAGCGTCCGCCCTTAACGTTGAAGGAAAAGCGGCCCACGCCATAGCCTCTAGCTTTGGCTTCGGGCAGCCCTGCGAACCAGTCGCGGATAGGCGTGAAGGCGCCCGTATAGGTGGCTGGGTTAGAGCGTGGTGTGCGGCCAATGGGGGACTGGTCGATATCGACGATCTTATCAATTTTGTCGATACCCTTAAGCTCATCATGTGCGCCTGCGACAACACGGCTATTATTCAGTTTTTGTGCCAGCGCCTTATAAAGCGTTTCCAAGACGAGCGTTGATTTGCCGCCGCCCGAGACTCCGGTCACACAAGTGAAAACACCAAGAGGAAATTTAACATGCAGGTTTTTCAGATTATTCGCGCGCGCACCAATTAATTCCAGATGATGTCCGCGTTTTATCGGGCGGCGTTTTGTGGGGATTGGAATTATCTTTTTACCCGTTAAATACTGTCCGGTTAGGCTTTCAGGGTGCTGCATAATTTGTTTAGGCGTTCCGGCGGCAACAACTTCACCGCCATGCCGTCCGGCTTGGGGGCCCATGTCAATCACATAATCAGCGCTGCGGATGGCGTCCTCATCATGCTCGACAACCAGCACAGTGTTGCCAGTGTCGCGCAAATGTTTCAGCGTTGTCAGGAGGCGATCATTGTCGCGCTGGTGCAAGCCGATTGAAGGCTCATCCAGCACATAAAGAACGCCCGTCAGGCCAGAGCCAATTTGCGAGGCCAGCCTGATCCGTTGAGATTCACCGCCTGACAGCGTGCCGCTTGAACGTGAAAGAGACAGATAAGGCAGGCCTACGTTATTGAGAAAGCCAAGCCGTTCATTGATTTCTTTGAGAATGCGGGCAGCAATTTTTTTGTCTTTGGCGGATAGTTTTTGAGCAAGTACTTTAAACCACGTGCCCGCCTCACGGATGGACAGCGCCGTCAGCTCGCTTATGTCAAGGCCTTCAATCTTGACAGCCAGAGCTTCAGGGCACAGGCGCTTGCCGTTGCATGCCTCACAGGGCAGAGCGGACTGGTATTTACTTAGGTCTTCGCGCCTCCAGTTGCTCTCTGTATCGCGCCAGCGTCGCGCCAGATTGGGAAGAACGCCTTCAAAGGGTTTTGTGGTTTGTGAGCGTCGCGCACCATTGTCAAAAACGAAAGTGATTTCTTCGTCTCCTGTGCCGTGGATAATGGCATGGCGGCATTCTTCGCTGAGATCTTTCCATGGCGTTGTTGTTTTCTCTTTAAAGTGGCGCGTGAGTGCAGCCAGCGCCTCGCCATAAAACGCACCGTTATGGTTCCCCCACGCTTTGATGGCACCTTCAAGGATAGATAAATCTTTATTTGGGACAACAAGGTCTTCGTCGAACACAAGCTTTTCGCCCAAGCCATCGCATACAGGGCAGGCCCCATGAGGGCTGTTGAAGGAGAAAAGGCGCGGTTCGATCTCATCAATCGTAAAGCCGCTGACGGGGCAGGCGAATTTGGCCGAGAATACATGTGTCTCGCCGCTTTTTATATCTTCGACATGCATGATGCCATCAGCCAGATGTAGGGCCGTTTCAATTGAATCGGCTACGCGGTTTCCCATCTCTTCGCGCAC
>JBFXDW010000029.1:0-20546 GCA_050180745.1 Bdellovibrionales bacterium
TTGCTAACCTCGCTTGGCCTACGGCCTGCGCTCGCTAAGCAAACCGCTTACTTATGGCGGAAGGTAATCCGGCCCTTAGAGAGATCATAAGGTGTCATCTCAACATTCACCTTATCGCCCGCCAATACGCGGATGCGGTTTTTACGCATTTTTCCTGATGTGTGCGCCAACACCTCATGCCCGTTGTCGAGTTTAACGCGGAACATAGCGTTAGGGAGGACTTCGCTCACCACACCTTCAAATTCAAGTAAATCTTCTTTGGCCATTTTAATCTTATACAATCTGTTACGTTGGAGCGGAAAATGAGCCTTTATTCACCTTTCGTCAAGCCAAAGAAGGGCCAAAAGACGAAAAAGAAGCTATAATTAGCCCCTATGCTCCACAAAAGCCGCATTTTTACGAATTATATCTATGATATTTTGGTAAATCGGCGATGCTGTTTGATGGTTTTGGTTAAAGTTAAAAGCTAACTTAGCCGCCTCATCGCCTATACGTGTCCCCATCTCTATAAGCTGTTTACGCACAAAAGAAGGCGAAACCCCCGCTATTTTAGCCAAATGGTCAAACTGCACAAACGACATATCATGAAACCGATATTTACTACCAATCTTCATTGCCATTTTGCTTTTGTAAAGCTCGCCATAAACAAGCGTACACATTAGATCGTAAAAGGGGGCTAAACGTACTGCCTGCCCTTTCGTCTGAGCATTCTTTTGTCCATTATAAAGAAACGAGAAATTCTTGCCATGCGCATCTCCATTCCCAATCAGGTAATTGAATATAACACCTCGCAACAGAGTAAGCCTGTCTTGTCCAGGCATGGCTCCTTCAGCAATTTTTTCTGCCAACAGAGAAAAACACGCGGCTAAATCTGGGCCGCCTTCATTCTGATATTTTTGGTTGGGCGGCAGACCTAGCGCCTGACAAAAATCCTCTTGATGCAAACGCGTCAACACGCCTCCCTGTTTAACCCGATCATAACGAGCCACAAGATAATAAGGCTTCTCGGCAACATAGTGTATAGCCGTCTCTGGCACGGGCAGCCCTAAAATACCGGCTAATCTCATACAAAAAAATTCGTTGTGAACCGTCTCTTCAAATCCATGAACGGCTGGTTTTATAATATGGCTGGAAGGCATTCCATAAACAGGCAAAGCCATCTGTCCCTCGACAAAAGCCACCATCATCTTACTTTGTGCTCCAGCCCCAGAAATGCGAACGCCATCTTCGCCCACCATAAAAGGACGTGTTTCAAGCCGAGATAACATTTCATCCGCTTGCGCCTCCGTAAGAAGACGATAGCCCGCCTTTCCTGTGTAGGACTCCGCCCCCTCTCCCTCAGGATAGAGAGAAACAGCTCCCGCACACTCACCACCTATTTCTTTCAACAAGCCAAACACATTGCCTTCTGAAACATGTAAATAACGCGCCAGCCACCGCCGCACGGATTCCTCAGGCAACAAGCCAGAGAAATAAGCGTAGCTCACCTCATTCCCAAAAGGAGCATCCCGTAAAGGCAAAGAAACAGACAAAGGCGTCGGGTTTTCTGTTTTCAAATAAGCGGCGTCATATAAGAAAGATAAGCTGCCTTTGTTATTGAACAAGACACCAACGTGCTGATCGCAATAAAAAACGTTGAGACTATCACTCATAAGGATTCATCCATCCATGCGCTTTTAGATGTCAAAGACACACCCAGCGCAGCCAAAACTTTCAACATTTTGCCAATTTGTGCTGTTTCTTTACCGGATTCCAAATCACTGATAAAACCGCGCCCGACCTGAGACAAACCCGCCAAATCTTCTTGCGTTAAATTTTGAGCTTTGCGCGCCTTGCGCACAATGTTTCCTATGTCCTGCACGGAATAAAAATTAGCCATAAACTCTCCTTGCCCCCGCTCGGAGGCAAACAAGCTCACAACAAGCCTTAAAAGTAAAAATACCCCCGATCGGGATCATTATAGCCTATTTTCAGTCAAAAAACAGTAAATGAATGCGATCGGGAGCAGGAAATTGTATCCACATGAAATATAAAGGTTATTCTTTAACCCGCTCAATCTTGGCCCCTACGGCTCCAAGCTTTTCCTCAATCCGCTCATAGCCGCGATCAAGGTGGTAAATGCGGCTGACGATCGTCTCTCCTTTAGCCCCTAGCCCCGCTAGCACCAGAGACATAGATGCCCGCAAATCCGTTGCCATCACAGGCGCACCAGTAAGACGCTCTACCCCGCGCACCATGGCCGAGGAGCCATGCACCTTAATGTTAGCTCCCATGCGTTCCAGCTCTGGCACATGCATGAAGCGGTTCTCAAAGATTGTCTCGGTAATCATCGAGGCTCCCTGAGCCGTACACAGCATCGCCATGATTTGGGCCTGCAAATCCGTTGGAAAGCCGGGGAAAGGCTCTGTCGTTACATCAACGCCTTTAATCCCATTTGCGCCCACACGAACCAAAAGACCTGACTCGGTTTCGCTCGTTTCAACACCAGCGCAAGCCAATATCTTAATCGCCGCCTTCAGGCAATCTATGCGCGCTCCAACCAGTTCCAACTCACCGCCTGTCACTGCGGCAGCCATCGCAAAAGAACCAGCCTCAATCCGATCTGCAATCACAGTATGATCTGCGCCATGAAGGCGATCCTTGCCGATAATGCACAAGCGGTCCGTACCAATACCTTCTATCTCTGCACCCATAGCAACAAGGCATTTGGCCAAATCGCCAACTTCTGGCTCACGTGCAGCATTAATAAGAATTGTCTCGCCCTTCGCCAAAGTCGCGGCCATCAAAACGTTTTCCGTCCCTGTCACACTGACTATCGGAAAGACGATTTCCGCGCCTTTCAAACCTTCTGGAGCCGAAGCATTGATATACCCATCAACAATATCAATCTCTGCTCCCATTTGTTGCAGCGCCTTGATATGCAAATCAACGGGCCGGGTGCCGATCGCACAGCCTCCCGGAAGAGACACCTTAGCCTGTTTGCAGCGCGCCAGCAAAGGCCCCAGTACGAGGATGCTCGCCCGCATCTTACGGACTAAATCATACGGTGCCATCGTACTGATAATTTTGGACGCGGTCAGCTCGAGCACACGCCCCGCACCATTTTGAGACTCATTCAAACCAATTTGAACGCCATGCTGAGCAAGCAGATTCCCCATTCCTGCAATATCGGCAAGCTGAGGCACATTTTGGAGACGTAAGGTTTCATCCGTCAGCAAACTCGCCGTCAATAGAGGAAGCGCTGCATTCTTCGCACCGCTAATTTGGATTTTCCCTTTAAGAGGAATGCCTCCGGTAATTCTAATTTTATCCATTTACTCTAGCCTGTTTGTTAGGATGTGTCGCCAATAAGAACTCTTGAAGAAAACAACGTCATTCCAACGAAAGCAGGAATGAGAGACGCAGTGTAAAGAAGTTTTTTTGTTCTTTCAATGATCTCATATGAGGGTGACTACGTATAAAGGCCTAGAAAAGCCCTTATTTTACCGCACGACGGCGGAGAGCCTCGTAACTCACAAGCTGATCAATATGTGAAGAGATATCTGCATCATCAAGATTGTTGGGGGATTTTTCATCGTCCCGTATTTGCCGGTAAAGGCTCGTCGTCATAGCGGCAAAATCTTGAGGTGCGAGGACCTGTTTACGCTCCTCAATAATCTCTTGGAGGCGCGTGATAATTTCCGTCAGCAGATTTAAATCATCATCTTGCAAGGGGTCATTAGGAACGGAAATCGAGGCATTAGGACTCCCCATAAGCTGAGCGGGCGTAACTTCTAGCACCCCAGCCAAAGCCTCTACCGTGTCATAACGAGGAAATTTGGCGCGCCCATCCAATATATCCCGCACTGCGGTCGCACCAAGCCCTGCCATTAGGGAGAGACGACGCGCACTCAGGCTCCTCGCCTCCATTAAAAGGCGAAGATTATCAACCCAACGCGGCTCTTTTTGATTCTTACTCATACAAAAAGAGATACGGTGTGGGAAGTTTCCTGTCAATGTTCCGGCTATTTACTTTCGGCAAAGAAAATGCCTCTAAGTCTAAGACTTACTGAGGCCTTTTCCGTCTTTTAGATTAATTTTTTGCAAAACCGCCCCGGCGAAGGGCCTCCATATGGCGAGGCTCCTCAAGCAGTTCAGACGAAATCATCCCGCCAGCCGTCACCAGCATCAATTCTTTAGCCACATTGACCAAAATATCGCTGGCATCACTATCGACTTCAAGCGCATCACGGACCAACCCACAAATGGTAAGATAGGCCGAGGGAGTAAGTTCTACGAGCATAGTTCAATTCCTTTTTCTAGTTATAAGGCGCTGCATTTTGCGCGCTCTTTTTGAATTCTCTCTTGCCCCCATTGTACCGTATCAACGGACGAATGAAAAAGCTTTCATGTCGTTTTTTTCTCTTAAATATATGAAAAATTTATTCAATTACCCAAAATAGGTAAGAATAGACCAAAATTTGGTAGGTCCCCCTAAAATGCCTCCAAATTGCCTTTTTTAGGTAGCTCCTCACAAGATGTCTTTAAAGTCCCGTACGCGAGATTCGCGTTTCGCGATGCACCGAGAGGCTCAACAGAAGCCCGCACCCGATCAGCATCGTCATCATAGCGGTGCCTCCATAGGAAATCAGGGGTAAAGGAATCCCTACCACAGGGATTAGTCCTGTCACCATCGCAACATTCACGAAGACATAAAGGAAGAAGGTCGTCCCCAGCCCAAAGGCAGCCAAACGGCTAAACTGACTGCGGGCCGTCAGGGCAATCACATAGGAATAGGCAAAAAGAATGAAATAAAGGAACAAAACGGCCAAAGCCCCCACCATACCAAATTCCTCGGATAAAACGACGAAGATAAAATCGGTATGCTTTTCAGGCAAAAACTGAAGCTGGCTTTGAGTCCCCATACCAAAGCCTCGGCCCCATACTCCTCCAGAGCCAAGGGCTATTTTCGACTGGATAATGTTATAGCCTGCGCCCAAAGGATCGGCCTCGGGATTAACAAAGGTCATTAGTCGCGCGCGCTGATAGTCATGGAGGTGCTCCCATCCATAAGGTAGGATAACAGCCAAAATAGCCACACCCAGAGCAAATTTCCACCATTTCACACCCGCCGCCCAGAAAATAGCGATACTTGCGGCAGTCAAAAGGACTGCGGTACCAAGATTAGGCTGCAACAGGATCAACCCAACAGGAGCCAGCACCATCAACGCCGGAATGACAAGCGTGACTGGATGACCTATTTCCTCAAGCTCTAGCCCATGAAAATACTTGGCCAGAGCCAAAACAAGCGAAGGCTTCATAAGTTCGGAAGGCTGCAAGACGAAAAAGCCCAGATTAATCCAGCGCTGAGCCCCCATCCCGATATGCCCCATGATCTCCACCACGATCAAAAGGAAGAACATAAGGAAATAAAGAGGATAAGCAATCCGCAGCCAGACTCTTATGTCAATAAGAGCAATGAAGAGCATCATAAAGAGCCCAGGCACCAAGCGTATAAGCTGCGGCTTAGCCCAAGGGTCCCAGCTCTTCCCCCCCGCTGAATAGAGCAGCGCCACCCCCACGCCACCGAGAAGCACAATGACCAGCACCAACCCCCAATTAATCATTAAGAGCTTATCAAAGAGACCCATACGGTCACTATTTGAAAGATTCATCATGACAGATTAGGTATCAGGGAATGCCGCGCTGGGAAAGCAAAAAGGAAGCATAACCTGATATGTGAATCTTTCTTAGAGCCTGTTCGGAATCTAGATTATGAACAGGCTCTTAGCCCAACAAACAAACCATTTTCCGTCTATTTCTCTGTGAACGAGTAGGTACAGGGACCTTAGGGACCTCAACCATCCTCCGATCCTTAGAATGAACAGGCTCTGTCCCCTTATCACAAGAAACGCTACAATTATGTTCTGCCTTAGCATTAAGCTTAAACAGATACGAATCAACCAGAGCCTCTAACGAGGCACCAACGACATCTGTTGAGACCCCTATTGTTGTCCAACTCGTGTTGGTGCGAGTGTCGTGTGACTCCAGAAGAACACGCGTTGTAGCCCCCGTAGCTGTTCCAGTATCCAAAATCCGTACCCGATAATCGGTCAAACTTACGGTCTCAAGCTCTGGAAAATGTTTAACCAACGCTTTACGCAACGCATTATCAAGCGCATTTACAGGGCCATTTCCCTTCGCGGTAGCCTGCGTTTCGACATCCCCAACTTTCATGCGAAGCTGTGCCTGCACGCTGATATGACTTCGCCCATCAGGAGTCATGACACCCCTATTATTGACGTTGAATTCCTGTAGCTCAAAAGGTGAATCAAGCCGCCCTAACTGCCGTAAGGCCAGCACAGCAAAACTGCCCTCTGCACGATCGAACGCATAGCCTTCATGCTCACGCTCTTTGACCATCTCCAGCAAACAAGACAATCGAGGATCCTTGAATTCAACCTTGATATCAAGAGCCTCCAGCTTCATCAAAAGGTTTGCCTGCCCCGCCTGATTAGACATCAAGATCTCACGGCGGTTCCCTACTAGTTCTGGAGTGAGATGCTCATAAAGAGCGGGGTTCCTTGCAACTGCTGAGGCATGTAAGCCTCCCTTATGCGCGAAGGCCGCATCCCCCACATAAGGCGCATGCGTATCGGACTGACGGTCAAGCAACTTATCAAGTTTTTTTCCCAAAGCCCCCAACTCGCAAAGTTTTGCGTCACTTACTCCGATATCGTACCCCATTTTATAGCGCAAGGTTGGCATCAACGCTAAAAGATCAGCATTTCCGCAACGTTCCCCTAAACCAGACAGAGTCCCCTGCACCATGCGGCATCCAGCTCGTACAGCCGCCAAACTGCACGCAATGGCGTTGCCAGTATCATTATGACCATGGAAACCTAAGACTTCTTTAGGAAACTCCTTAGAGACAACGGAAACGATCTCATCTACCTCGTGTGGCAAGGTCCCGCCATTCGTATCGCATAAGACAAGCCAGCGTGCGCCAGCCTCATGCGCAGCACGCAAACATTTTAAAGCGTATTCAGGATTGGCCTTATAGCCATCAAAGAAATGCTCGGCATCAAAAAGGGCCTCTTTCCCTTGATCTACCACATGAGCTACAGAAGAAGAAATAAGTTCTAAGTTATCCTCCAACGAAACCCGCAACGCCGTTTCAACATGAAAGCCCCACGTCTTTCCGACAAGGCAAACACAAGATGCCGCATTATCTAAAACAGTGTTAAGCCCACTATCTTCCGCTGGAGCCACACCTACACGCGCTGTCATACCGAAAGCCGCCGCGCGCGCATTTTCTAACGCGGGCAAATTAGCAAAAAATTCACTGTCCGTAGGATTTGCCCCAGGCCACCCACACTCAATATAATCAAGGCCAAAATCGTCCAGCCACCCAGCAATCTGACGTTTGTCCTTCACCGAGAAATCAACACCGCGCGTCTGCGCCCCGTCTCTTAAAGTTGTATCATAAAGAAAAACACGTTTATTTGTAGTCATCATAAGGAACCTATCTTATTTTTAAGAAAATTACGCACAACTCCGCTTTTCGAGCTGAAAAGCGAAACTGTAGAAACGAAGATGTAAGATGAGTCGTCTGATCTATTCCTGCTTATGCAGGAATAATAATGCCGCGAATAATAATGGCATTCATGCGCACAGCAGAAGAAGCGGCGTTAGAAGCCGTTCCCATATCGCTGAAAAGATGTGTCATATCGCTGTGCATGAAGGGTATGTTAGCAGAAGAAAAAAGAAAGTAAAATACTTTCAACAGGATTCAGTGGTCAGGATTCAGTATTCAGGATTCAGGGAGGGGCTTCCTTTGCGTTTCTCTCTTCAATTCTCAATAAAAACACCGTCATTCCGGCCCATCCGAGCGTAGCGAAGGATGAGTGCCGGAATCCCATTTTGGTAGTTCCGAAACTAGCAGTGTTCGCTTTCCTTGCTTTTTTAGGAAAGAAGAAAATGGGATGCCAGCCTGCGCTGGCATGACGGAATAATTTTGAGAATTGGGAGAGACAGAAACAGGAAAATTTCCTAAATGCTAAATGCCAAATGCTAAATGCTTTCTTAGCCCCTCCCTGAATCCTGAATGCTGAATCCTGCCCCCTAACTCACCTCAACCATTGGGTCAGAATTTTCGTGATTTGCTCCTGCCGCAAAGGCTTATTCAGATAGTCATCCATACCCGCAGCAAGGCATTTTTCGCGGTCACCGATCATCGCATCTGCTGTCAGAGCGATAATAATGTTCTTTTTTCCTCTACTCTTTTCATCGCTACGAATAGCTCTGGTCGCCTCAAATCCATCCATCACAGGCATTTGGCAATCCATAAAGATGATTGCAAAATCTTCTTTATGAGTCAGCTCAAACGCTTCTTTGCCATCTGTTGCCGTGGAAACAATACAACCATGTTTCTCCAAAATCTTGCTGATGAGCATCATGTTGATTTTCATATCCTCAACAACCAACACATGCACGCCGGGGAACATATCGGCCCGCACACGTTTCATGCCCTTGCCAGATTCCGCCATACTGTCCACAAGCGTCCGTGTAACAAGCGGCAATTTTTCGCCTTCTTTTTCTGCTTCAATCATAATCTGAAGCGCGCCCTTAAAACGATAGGGCGAAACAGGCTGTATAAAATAGCCCGCAAATCCCATGCGAGAGACATCTTCCATCGTCAAAATCTGCCCCGAAGAAGTCAGAACAAGATAATCTGGGACCTTCATTTCCTCTTGCGCATAGCACCATTTCAACAAGTTCACGGCATCTACATCATAAATCTTATGATCCCCAATAATAAAACGATAGGGAGACCCTTCTTTTTGCGCCGCTAACAATTTTTCTTTTATATCGTCTATGCTGGAAACAACCGTCACATCAAGTTCCCAAATTTTCAAATAACGCTCCAGAATAGCTCGTGCCGTTGGATTGTCTTCGGCAAGAAGCACCTTAACGCCTGCCAACGAAACATTAGAAATAGACTTAATCATTTCCTTGCCACTTTGAGCGACAGGTAATGAAAGCTCGAAATAAAATGTAGTTCCTTTTCCAAGTTGACTGCGAACGCCGATCTCGCCTCCCATAAGAGTGATTAGACCTCTGGAAATAGCCAATCCCAAGCCGCTACCTCCGAACTTGCGCGTTGTCGCTTCTTCGGCCTGAGAGAATTTATTGAAGATATAATCCTGTTTGTCTTCTGGAATTCCTATCCCTGTGTCTTCAACCTCAAAACGCACCCTGTACCGTTCGGGTGTTTCTTGCTCTATCAAAAGACGAATAAGAACATGCCCTTCCGCAGTGAATTTAACAGCATTGCTGACAAGATTAAGGAGGATTTGACGCAAGCGGCCTGGATCTCCCCTCATAGCCGTATGAGATTCAAGCGGCATATCAGTTAAGAGATATATTCCTTTTTCCTGAACCCGTATTGTAATCAAATCGGTCACTTCAGAAACTAAAAGAAGAAGGTCAAAATCTATTTTTTCAAGCTTAATGTTGCCGCTTTCGATTTTTGAAAAATCAAGAATGTCATTGATAATTTCTAAAAGATGCTCACCGGAGTGTTTGATGGCCTGAACCCACCCTTGTTGATCCATCGTCAAATCCGTATCCAGCAACAAATCAGTCATACCCAAAACGCCATTCATAGGCGTACGTATTTCATGGCTCATATTGGCAAGGAAATCGCTCTTTGCCATCGTTGCACGCTCGGCCACTTCCTTAGCGGCCCGCAGAGCCTCTTGCGCTTGAGTTCCCTCCATCAATTTTTGCATGGCTTCTTTTTCGTTTGTAATATCAGTCGCAATTAAAACAATTTTGCTGAGATTATTGTCTGTATCATAAACAGGCTGGAAGCCAATCGAGACATAAAGCCCCTTGCTGTGAGGATAAGAGGACGGAGCCAACGCCATAACCTCGTTAAAACTGAGCTGGCTTCTACGCGTAAAAAGCATAGATAACAGCTCAAGAAACATGCTGCGGTTATCCCTCTCAAGCCGCAAAATATCGGCTATATTTTTCCCCGCTGGATTCGTCTCCAAGAGCACACGACAGGCTTGCGAATAAACGTTCGAACATTTCCCCGTTTCATCAAAGAACAACAAGCCCTGCCCTAAACTATCTAACATAGCATTAATAGAGAGGTTAAGGTCCTCCAGCTCCATATTGGCATCGTTCAGCTCACCCGAACTCAGCTCCAGATTCCGTAAGGCCATCTTGATACGATCTTCATATTCCTTGTAAGTGATATCAACACTATCCAAAAATTGGGGGATATCTCGCAGAAGTGGCCCGTATAAATCTGCTAAGACAGGACTTTTTTCATACAGCAGTACTTCAAGTTCAGTCATCCGCTTTTCCGCATCCTCAAAACCAAGGAATTTTCGGAATTGACGCAGAATCTTACGAGATCTGATCATTCGCCCTCTGGGTTCTTCTCTGTGAAATAAGTAACGCACATAGTTTGATTATGAAATTTAATCTCGCCCGTTTTACGGTAAGAACAAATCTCACCATAGGAATAGAAACCCGCAAAAGGAGTCCGTGGCAGGAAGGAATCTTCTATCGCTTCAATTTCCTCCTCGGCATCAATGCCGTAAATAGCTCGCCGCCCAACACAGCTCACAACAAGCGCGCAGCCATTTTCTTCAGCACCCCCGTGAGTACGCAACGCCTCCGCCGCTGCTTGTGCAGCACCTTGCGTCAAAGCTCCTGTATCAGCATGCATCAAACACACGCGCGCATTCTCAGGCATGTCGCCAGCAAGAATAAGGGCTTCTTTCTCATGATCAATAGCTAGCGCTGTACGGATAATTCCCGAGGTCGTCCTGTCTTCCCGTAACACAGCAAAGGGATAAGGCAAACCGCTGGCGGGAAGTTGGCGCGCTTTTTCTCCCAGATATTGCTGATAAAGCCGCAAGGCAGGCTTGCCATCAATTTCATAAAGAATGTTGTGATAGGCTTTCGTCACACGCCGCGCTGGACCGAAGGGTCGCCACCCTCCTTCCGAACCACACCCGACAACCAACGAGTCACCATAAAAACCAACCGCAACAGCATGATCTACATAAACCTCTACCCTCTCCCCATTGCCGTACATCGTATGAGTGCGCGCAAAATTCATCTCATCCGCGGCCAATCCACCTGTCACCAAAACGTGACTATTAATCTGGGAAGAGAGCCCCTCTACAAGAGCGCTCCCATTAGTTCCCATTCCCGGTGCAAATAAAATCACGGCCCTGAGATCTGCAGCACGCAAGGCCTCGCCTATATTCTGACCAGCCTGCTTTGACTTGGTGCAGTCTTTGAGAGGAAAAGCCACAGTCTTAACAACAGAGCGTTCAAAGCGAATTGCAAAAAAAGTAACCGTGTCTTTTAACACGCCCTGCGGCACAATCTCCCCTGCGGTAGATGTCCCTATCAAAGGAATCCACGAAAGACGGTCCTTGACTTTCTGCTGCGCATCTTCGTTTTCGAAAAAACTAGGCGCTGCAAAAACCATAACTATCGAAGGCTTCATAGCCACGACCTCATCAAGGGCCGAATCAAGTTCGGTCACAGGCCGATTGAGCGAGAGGCTTTTCATAAAAAAGGGCCCTCTTGAAACAAGAGACGAAAAAGAAAGTAGCCCCGCGATTTTATGATGTGTTCTCTTACCATATCGTAAAGAAGAGAGACTTTCTTATATGCATCAAGTAGATAGAGTACATACGTATTATCCCACCGCTTCTTCATAGAGTCCGAATGTTATGCTTGAAACAAAACATAATGCACTTAAGGCCCGTTCAGAATCTTAGAGCCTGTTCAGAATCTAAAGCGTGTTTTATTCCCTTAAGCAAAGAGTTGCGCTTATCAGCATATGCGGATAAGCGCAACTCTTTCGGAACAAAAATGATATAACGTGAGTGTATCATAAATGGCTTATCATGAGAATGTATGAGGAACAAATAATATAGCCTAAACAAGCACGCCCTCCCCACTCTCCTGTAGCGATAAAAAGAAGAAAGACACGCCATCAATTTAGGGCGTGTCTTCAAATTTTACCTTTTCTTTGCCTCATTTCTCAGCCATGCTGCGCGGCATGAAAAACTACACACTCTATCTTTTTTTATTGGTGCTGTTAGGGCTAGCCCTACCTCTAAGCGCCCACGCCTCAGACACAGCACCTCAGGCCGCTACGTTAAGCCTGCAGGAAAAGCACGACATTCGCCGTATCGAGCTCTATCTCAACAAGCTCAAAAGCGTATCTGCCGATTTCCTTCAGATGAATGATACGGGTTCCATGCGCCATGGGCGCATTGCCATCAAACGTCCCGGCAAAATGCGTGTAACGTACGATCCTCCCAGCGAGGATTTTCTTGTTGCAGATGGAAGCTTCCTCCATATGTGGGATGGCGAGCTTGCCCAGCAAACCAGCGTCCCCATCAACGAGGGAATTGCTTCACTTATACTAAGGGACCACATAGAGCTGTCTAACAAAGACCTTATCGTCACACGCTTTGTGCGCTATCCAGCCAAGATTGAAGTGGATCTGGTCGCTAAAGAGACTCCAGAGGAAGGCGAGCTTACCCTAGTCTTTACAGATAAGCCCTTGCGCTTACGTCAATGGCGCGTCCTTGACCAACAAGGCAGTACAACAGGCATTAATCTTGAGAATACTCAGGAAGATGTAGATTTCCCCGATGGAACATTTACCTTTGTTTCCCCTAAATTTGGGAAATCAACTCGTAATTAAAACAGGAATTTTATCGTGCGTATTGCAACTTGGAACATTAATTCCGTTCGCCTCCGTTTGGAATTAATCGAACAATTTACTAAGCAAGAAAACCCAGACATTCTGTGTCTGCAAGAAACAAAGGCGATGAATGATGTATTTCCTCAAAAAGCGCTTGCGGAAATGGGCTATCTTCATCAGCATTTCAACGGCATGAAAAGCTACAATGGCGTTGCCATCCTGTCACGCCTGCCTTTTGTTGAACACGGAATCAAAAACTGGGCAAACCAAGAGGATTGTCGCCATATCTATGTGACATTAAAGAATGGAACCGAAATACACTGCGTCTATGTGCCAGCGGGCGGCGACATTCCAAACCCTGATGAAAACCCAAAATTTGCACATAAACTGCAATTTCTTGATGAAATGGCTTCATGGTGGAAAGAACAGGCAAAGCACCCTGCCCCTAAAATTGTGCTTGGAGACATGAATATCGCACCGCTTGAGCATGATGTCTGGTCACATAAACAACTTTTGGATGTCGTCTCACACACCCCCATAGAAGTCGAAAAACTAAAGAAGATGCAAGCTGCGCATGATTTTATAGATGCGGTCCGCCATTTTGTCCCAGAAGATGAAAAGCTGTATTCTTGGTGGAGCTATCGTGCGCGCGATTGGGACGCATCAGACAAGGGCCGCCGTTTAGACCACATATGGATCACAAAGGATCTTAAGAAGAAGCTGAAAAGTGCCGAAATCTTACGAACAGCACGCGGCTGGCAACCAAAGCCAAGTGACCATGTACCAATTATCATTCAAATGACTGATGACAAGTGACAGATAATTGCCCTCTCTTTTTATTTACAGCAAACGCGACACGTTTCTTCTGGTTGTGCCGCACACCACTGCCGCATGCCTCCCTCAAGATTCTTAAGCTTCCGAAAACCCTTTTCCCATAACAGCGTTCCAGCCAACAAGCTACGTCGCCCCGAACGACAATAAAGGATAATCTCTTCATCCAAAGGAAGCTCTGTGTAGCGAGCGTCTAATTGATCCAGTGGGATAAGGACAGCACCTTCAATATGCTCAGCCTCGTACTCGCGCCGTGTCCGCACATCAAGCAGAATAAAATCATCACCGCCCGCAATCTTTGCAGCAAGTTCTGCTGGCTCAATCGTAGCAACATCAACCACCGAGGCTTGTTCTTCCTGAGCAGCCTTAGGAAAAAATCCGGAGAACATATCCCAACGAAACCAGACGAGAAAGGCCAACAGCCCAAAAACAAACAAAAAGACGAGAAACATTTTGCTCATGGCGTATATATTTCCATAAAAAGACATCGAAGCCCTCTTTCACGAGGAATCCCAGCAAGAGTGCGACGAAATCTTGAGAAACTCAAGGAAAACTTCTAACCAAGACGCTTTTGAGAGAAATAAACTGTGATAAAAAAGCCCACACACATATAAAAACGACCTGTTACGAAAGACTCTTCGTATCACAATCAAAAAGAAACAGAAACACTATTGCGCCAACAGCACATTTCGTTTAAGCAAAACCGAGTTCCAGTTAAACTTGAGGTAAAACAATGTCCTGTAAAGATGCAATGCTGACGGATATCGCCAGAGCTACGCCGTCACAAACCGTACAAGACATCATGGATGTATTTGAAACGCGCCGTTTCAACAGCGTCCCTGTTGTTGATAAAGACGACAAAGTTGTTGGTATGTTTTCGATGCATGCCTTGTTTAACAATCTTCTTCCTAACGCAGTTAAAATTGAAGGCGGATTGGATTCTCTTGGCTTTCTGGCCGAAAGCGAACCGGGGGTTGCTAAGAAATTACGTAAATTGTGTGCCACCCCGATCAGTGAGGTTATGGAAAAAAACCCGCCGCTGGTTGGACCAGAAACGACAGCGTGGGAATCTGTGCGCCTGATGGCTCAGTTCGGCAGCCCCGTTATGGTTGTTGATGGTAATCAAAAGCTCTTGGGCATGATCACAACCCAATCCCTTTTGAAGAGACTCCAAAAAGTCCTGAGAAAAGTGGAAAAGGAAGAAGCTAAGAACGCTTAAACCGAAAACCCTTCGTTTATACAAAAAAACAGGAGAAAACAATGCAAGCAGAGCATGCAGCCATGGCTATGCCAGCCTTTTTAGGAGGCCTAAGCCCCGTGGTCGTCTCGTCGAGTATCATCGGCCTAGCCTATGTTTTCATTATCAGTGAGAAAATCAACCGTGCCGTTGTCGCCCTCTTAGGTGCAGCGCTTATGATTTTCTTAGGAGTCCTAAACCAAAAGCTCGCCATCCAAGGCGTTGACTTCAATACGATTGCTTTGTTGATCGGCATGATGGTTATCGTCGGAATCACCAAAGAAACAGGCGTTTTCCAATATGTCGCCATTATGTCAGCCAAAGCCGTTAAGGCTAATCCACGCGCTTTGTTAGCGGTACTGAGCCTTGTTACAGCAATTTTCTCGGCATTTCTTGATAACGTCACGACGGTGATGTTAATCGTGCCGATTACATTGCTTTTGACCGAGCAATTAAAACTGAACCCCTTCCCATTCTTGATTGCACAAATCTTCTTCTCAAACGCAGGTGGTGCAGCAACATTGATCGGCGATCCACCGAACATTCTGATCGGCTCCGCCTTGGGATTCAGCTTTATGGACTTCGTCTATAATGTCGGCGAGGCTTGCGTTGTAACCCTGATCTTCCTCCTGATCTTCTTCGACTTTGTTTGGGGTCGCAAGATGACAACGTCAGATCATGCGAAAGCTCATTTGTTGAGCTATAACGCTAAGGAAGCCATTAAAAACAAAAAGTTGTTGGTAAAGTCTTTGGTCACCCTAGCGCTTGTTATCGGCGGCTTTATCTTTGGACATGACCAAGGGTTGGAACCAGGATCAATCGCCCTATCAGGTGCAGCTTTCCTGATCCTGCTGGATGTTATTGGTAAAGATGCTGAAGACCAAACTCATGCCGTACACAAAGCTTTCAGCAATGTAGAATGGGAGACAATCTTCTTCTTCATCGGCCTGTTCATTCTGGTCTATGGTGTTGAACATGCTGGCGTGTTGAAACTGTTGGGCGAAGAGCTTCTGAGCCTAACTGGCGGCAACATGATCAAAACAGGCTATGTCGTCTTGTGGTCATCGGCAATCTTGTCCGCAATTGTCGATAACATTCCGTTCGTCGCGACCATGATCCCCCTGCTGCAATCAACAGCAGATCAACTGGGCGGTCCAGAAGCAATTAAGCCACTTTGGTGGGCATTGTCTTTGGGAGCTTGCCTTGGTGGAAATGGCTCATTGATCGGTGCCAGCGCCAATGTAATGGTTGCTAGCTTTGCTGGTCGCGCAGGTCACCGCATATCATTCATGCGTTTCTTTGTGATCGGCTTCCCGCTGATGCTAGCAACCATGGTGATTTGCCATATCTTCGTTGGCCTTAAATTCTTCGGTGGTCAGTTCTTTTAAAAACGGCAAGAATAACCCATAAAGAAGCCGCCTTCTGCTCTCGCAAAAGGCGGCTTTTTTTATAGTCGATTCAATTGGTTTTGAAGCGGCTCTAACCGCTCCAAAATAAATCGATTTTTCATACCGCCGACGTAGGCGTAGGGGTTCATGCCTCCGGCTAGGCCGATCGGGTCGGGGCGGGTATATCTCCCCGTCGCGGGGTCGTAATACCGGTTCAGGTTATAGAAGAACCCTGTCTCCGCATCGTAAGTCTGACCCGGAAAGCGAGTGTTGTACACAAAATCATGGCTCGAGCCACTCGGCCGCTGGTCAGGCGCGCCTCGCCCAAACGCATCATGCCGCCAACGCCACACAGGCTTGTTCGTGCCGTCCACTATGTACCGCGGCTCTCCCTGAAGACCACAGGCCACATAGTACAGCTCTCCATCCTTCAGAACCCCTATCGGCATATACCCGTCTCGGCTTCCATAATCCGCCACATTCGGCATGTAAATCGTCTCCGTAGAGCTCTCTATCGCAGCACCCGATTATACAGGAAACCCATTCTGCCAGAAGAACATAAGAGCCAAAACCATAAAGGCATACCGTAAGACAATCATTAAGCATCCTAAAACCAGCAACGTATATCGTGAGAAGAATCCATAATAACGGATAATTCTTGCTGCACATAATACACTTAATAAGGATAAAGAAAGGTATATGGCAAGTGCATATGACCCAAGATATATAGAAAATACGAGCTCAGTAAGAGCTGACATACCCACAAAAGGAGTCCAAAGAAAAAGAAGCTTTTTAATTTTCTTTTGGTTCATCTGATTCATCTCTTTCCCCTACCCTCCAAATAAAAGTTTTGCAGCACCCTTATAAAGGAAAGCAGGTATCTCCGTCCCCGTAACAGGAGGAACAGGCCACTCACGAGGATCACTGCTTAACCCTTCCAAACCCTTCACAAGAGTTTGGTCACAAGACTTCATACCGATAGAGCGAACTTCCTCTATAGAAATCTTACTGGTATATAGATAACAATCGTCATGTGCTTGACACAAATTATCTAAGCTATCAACTGGCTTCTCCGTTCCTGTTTGATGTGGCAAAGGAGTATATTGTCTTCCACTCCACTTCCCACCACACCAATTGCCGTATGTAGGACCAGTTGTTAAACTAAACGGATTTCTTCCTCCAGTTCGATTAAAGAAATCAATCTCAACCAACCCACTCGGATCGACGTTGGTGACGGGATTCCCGCCGACATAGGCGTAGGAGATTGGAAAGAGATTAGTCGAATTTTAGTTTAGAATTTTATACACTTTTGGATTGAGCCCAATGTTTGTGTCATTACACTCCCCCTTAACACTAATCCTTGTTTCAACACCCTTTAAAGACGTACTATCCACTTCTTCAACAACGTAGTCCACCATATGAAAGACAGGATATGATGCTAAGACCGTTTTAACACGAAAAAGTGTATTGGGCGCTAGTCTTTGGCGACTAAAAACTTCAGGTCCAGAAAAACCAACACCAGATACTAATGTCACATATTTAAGAGATTTGTTCTTCTTCACGTCGGAAATCCCAATCGCCCATACTTCCTCTTTGGTCTTAAACTCTTTTCCAATTAAAGATATACAAAGATGATCAGGCTTAACTGGCATCATATCAGCCTGATAAGAAAATAAAAAATACAGGACGATATAAGCACCAAATAATATAATCAGAATTTTCATATTGCTAATTCCTGTTCAATTCCATCAACATCTTTTGATGCGAGAGAAACGATGGCTTTATTGAAAAGACCAACCCGTCACAAAACGAATTAAAACCACTATAAAAAACCCACCTCCAAACACCCAAAAGATAGGAAAATTTGGATTTTTTCCTTCTAAAGCCCGCTCTCCAAACCCTATCAAGATCAAAAATACACTAAAAATAAACCCGCTAAAAACAGGATAATCTGTAACAAAAGTATCAAATGCTACGCGCAAATCTAAGGTTTCTAGCATAACATCCTCCTCCAAACAAAAAAAATCCAGACCCATGTTACAATCCCATGGCTCTAACTTCTTTATTTCTTTCTAAATTTATTAAAAGTCCCACTAATAAAAACAGGGATCAAGAAATACCACAAAGGACCAATTATACCATGGATAATAGATGGAAAAATAAAACCGTGAAAACTACTAATAGGATATTTTAAAAACTCAAATTCCCATGAAGGAAATAGATATCCCGAAAATAAAACCAATAATGAGAATGGAAAATCTATAGGCAAAAAGAGAATCCACACAAGTTGCCACTGCGCATCAGGCTCCCCCCTTCCTAAAGTCAGTATAACACACCAAGAAATCGCTAAATGGACAGCAGCCATTACCCAGCCGATTTTATAGCTACCATGACTCGCTTCTTTAAAAATATTCATCGTTCGTTCTTATGCGTGCTTTTTTGAAAGTACAGTTTGGCCAACCATGCCTGAAGATTATAGCTCGCATTCCCTTTCAGATTATCCAAACATAAAGCGAGATTTCTATCACACTTTGTAAAACTCGCACTACGTGCGTCTAAATCACACACATTATTCTCCCGAGTATCCCCAAAACACATATCATGCTGTCTGTAACACTCGTCTTGGAGGTCAATAGGAGTAAGAGCAGCTGTACGATCAATTGTGTTCCAAGTCCCCCATTGCCCACCTGTCCAATATGGACCACCCCAGTTTCCATACCATTGGAAAGGCAAATCCGATACCTTCATTTGACTTGCCTGATTATTATACCCTTGCTGCAATGACAAAGCCTTAGCCTCAGTAAATGTTATATTCAAAAGAGGTATCAACCCACTCGGATCGACGTTGGTGACTGGATCACCCCCGACGTAGGCGTAAGGGTTCATGCCTCCGGCTAGGCCGATCGGGTCGGGGCGGGTATAACGCCCTGTGCTCGGATCGTAATACCGGTTCAGGTTATAGAAGAACCCTGTCTCCGCATCATAAGTCTGCCCGGGGAAGCGGTGGTTGTACACAAAATCATGGCTCGAGCCACTCGGCCGCTGGTCAGGCGCTCCGCGCCCAAACGCATCATGCCGCCAACGCCACACAGGCTTGTTCGTGCTGTCCACTATGTACCGCGGCTCTCCCTGAAGACCACAGGCCACATAGTACAGCTCTCCATCCTTCAGAACCCCTATCGGCATATACCCGTCTCGGCTTCCATAATCCGCCACATTCGGCATGTAAATCGTCTCCGTAGAGCTCTCTATCGTCGCGCTCGATTATACTTACACCATTCTCAGTATTTCCGGATTTCTATCAAAGACGTCTAACTTTCCTCTTGCTTCAGGTTCCTTATTAAACCTTTTTTCGATCCAAACTCCACAGGGAAGGAAAGGAGCATGTTCCGGAATTTCGTTTGTAGCTTGAATCGCCAAAGAAAGGGCTTTTTCTTGACTATCAATTAAATCGTAACAGTTTGTTTTTACACTACAAGCATCCATTTTTCTTCTAAAAGATTCTTTATCCCACTCAAAGCCATAAAGATAACTGTACGCTAAACAGGAATCCACAACATCAAAACCATAAAACTTGTATTCTTCTTTCAAAACAGATTCATCAAGAAGTTTGTGTACATTTTTTGAACTTATTTTTTCATAATCTGTTATATAAGCTCTGGGAACATCAAGGGCCACAAGACAACAACTTTCCTTCAATAAATTTTGAGGGGGTGTTTGATACAAATTTATCCCATCTAAATCTCCCTCAAGAATACCCAGATTGGGCCAAAAACTGAGTTGTACAGAGAGCATTACCATCCTACCCTCATATATATCTCCGTGTTTAAGAAGATATTCCTGTCTTTCAATCGTAAAGGGCGGCTCAATTCGGACATCATATCCATAAAGACAACGATCATAATCCGCTTTTAAAGTTTTGGGTGTCCACATATATTTTTCTTTCCCTTACTACGGTTTGAAATTTGAAAAGGACTGGCAATTCGGTATCCCTGTTGGAGGAACATCCGTTACACCTCCTGATTTGTCAGGAATAATTTTCCACTTGCACGTGTTGTCCCTTCTAACGCGCTGCATTTGATAGAGATGATAATGATCGTTGTAAGGCCAATGAGGATGCCAGTCATGAACATCTCCAGTACACGTGGTTCCTTCTGGCGGATCACAAAGGTTTGTTTTATCCGTTTTCGTAAGATAGTCAGAGAATTTAGAAAACTGATAACTTGTGCTCTGATAATCAATCTTACTTCTCTGCATAACATCCCATAAAACACCACCAGTTGTAGCCATCGTAACAAGAGCTGTAGCTATAAGTGCATCGTCAGCTATGGCTATCTCTACACTCGGATCGACGTTG
>JBFXDW010000030.1:0-19925 GCA_050180745.1 Bdellovibrionales bacterium
GTCTCAACCGCTTGGCCTTGCGTGTGGCCGACCTCAAACAGGACAGTTCCCTGTGGTGTTAGGAAATTCTTTAGCTGAGGAATAAGCAGGCGATAGGGGGTGAGTCCATCTTCGCCTCCATCTAATGCGGTAAGGGGGTCGTAGTTTTTGACCTCGTTATCTAATGTTAGGATTTCGTCTTTTCTGATATAGGGCGGGTTGCTGATAATAAGGTCGAATCGTTCTTTAATTCCATCGAGCCAATTTCCTTGTTGGAATGTAGCGCGATCACTTAACCCGAGCCGTTCCGCATTTGCTGTGGCCTGTTCTATGGCACGAGGTGCAATATCAATTCCAACGCCAATAGTTTCCGGCCATTCATGAAGGAGAGCTAACAACAAGCACCCCGTTCCTGTGCCTAGGTCAAGGGTTTTTGAAGGTGTGGGCGTGATGCGAAGTGCAGCTTCGATGAGTGTTTCACTGTCGGGGCGAGGCTCTAGCGTAGCTTCATTCATCTGGAATGGTAGCCCCCAGAACTCGCGGCAATTCAGGATTCGTGCCACGGATTCATGAACAAGGCGGCGCTCGATAAGAGGTGCGATTTTCTCAATATCCTCTTCCGTCAACACGCGGTCCTTTTGTGTGAGAAGATCAAGACGTGTCAGGCCAAGCGCATGAGCAATCAAAAGCCGTGTATCCAGAGTTGCCGTTTCGATTCCGACATCAGCAAACTTGTCTTGTGTGGTGCGGATGAAGGTAGAGAGGGATGTCGATTCGTGTTTCAAGATACGGCCTAATTAAAATTCCTATACGCCACAGTGAAGGAAGAGGGCGTTTTTACCAGAGATTCGTCAAATGTGCGGGATGGTTCGGCTATTTTGCCCAATGTTTTCTCGCCCGTGGAAACGATTTTCTGAATATAGTAAGTGCCTTCATATCCAAGCGCATCAAGATCATCTATGATGCGGTTGAGGTCATTTTCGCTCATGAGGTCGGGATGATATGTTGTACGGACTTCAAAAGACAATTCTTTTGCTTTTGCTGCAGCAATCATGATTTGTAAGCTAAGCTTAAAATCATCCCAATATGTGTTGTTGCCGATGAGTTGTTCGGTTTTTTCAGGTACGCACTTATAATCCATTGCGACGTAATCAAGCAGCTTGTCCCGCAGAAGGATGCGTAAGACTTCCGGTCTTGTTCCGTTTGTATCAAGCTTGGTTTTAAAGCCCATCTCTCGTACTTTTTGGATAAGCTCTGGCAGGTCTTGGTACAGGGTTGGTTCGCCTCCAGAGAAGACAACGCCGCTTAATTTCCCTTTTCGTGTTTCAAGAAAATCAATGAGCTCAGACTCATCGCGATTAGCTTTGCCTTGAACAATGTTGGGGTTGTGGCAAAACACACAGCGCATATTGCAGCCCGCAAACCACGCAATGCAGGCCATCTCTCCAGGAAAATCGAGGAGTGTAAAGGGCGTTATGTCATAAAGTTTGGGCATGAGTCGGAGGGGGCAGGGGGTGGGGGGGAGAAGAAAAAAGCATTTAGGATTTAGCATTTGGCATTTAGGGAATCTTCTTGCTTCTTTCTCTCCCAATTCTCAAAATTATTCCGTCATCGCGAACGGAGCGCATCTTGCTTTTACAAAATGCGGCGGAGTGTGGCGATCCAGTCCCTTGCTTGCAATGTTTATGAACGGTTATATCTCTCGGTCTGGATCACCACGTCACCCCCTTTTTGTTTTACAAAAAGTTTGTTCCTCGTGATGACGGCGTTTTTTGGAAGTTTGGAAGAGAAACACAAAAACCAATCTCCCCTAAATCCTGCCTTCAGCAACACCCGCACGCATCATCGCATCCGCTGAGCCGCGCGTTAATTGCGGTTTCGGTGAAATGCTTGCGCTCTCTGTGCTCGCCCTTCTTGCCAATGTTGAAGCTATCAACAGGGCGGAAGTATCCCATAACCCGTGTCCAAACTTGTGTGCGTTCACCGCAATGAGGACAGGTAGGATGTTCGCCCTTTAAGTAGCCATGCGTATCACAAACCGAGAAAACAGGCGTAATCGTGATATAGGGCAGTTGATAGTTCGTGAGCACCGATTTGATAAAGCGACGGCATGAATCTGCCGTATCAAGACGTTCACTCATATACATATGCAAAACGGTGCCGCCCGTATATTTGCATTGCAGTTTGTTTTGTAAGTCCAAAGCTTCAAAAGGATCTTCCGTGTGGTTTGCGGGAAGCTGTGAGCTGTTGGTGTAATAGTAATTATCACCTTCGCCTGATTGGATCATGTCTGGGAAGCGCTTGCGGTCCTCGCGCGCAAAGCGATAGGTCGCGCCTTCTGCCGGAGATGCTTCTAGGTTGTAAAGATTTCCGGATTCTTCTTGATAGACACGAAGCCGCGCACGGATATGATCGAGAATCCGTAGCGACATATCAATGCCTTCTTGTGAGGAAACATCGTGTTTGTTGCCTGTGAAATTCCGGATCATCTCATTCATACCATTGACTCCAATGGTGCTGAAGTGATTGCGGAAGGAAGACAAATAGCGCCGCGTGTAGGGATAAAGGCCGCGCTCGAACATTTCATTCACGAAAACGCGTTTTTTCTCGAGTGTGCTGCGTGCCATATCCATCAGGCGATCAATTTCAGCCATCAATTTTGGCTCATTGCCTTTGAACTTATAGCCAAGCCGCGCCATGTTGATGGTGACAACGCCGATTGACCCTGTCATTTCGGCAGAACCAAACAGACCGTTGCCGCGCTTTTGAAGTTCGCGCAAATCAAGTTGCAAGCGGCAGCACATGGAACGAACGGCTCCCGGCTTATAAGCTTCAGGATTCTCAACCAGCTTGCCATTTTCGTCGCGCTTATATTGGCTGCCGATAAAGTTTTGGAAATAGGAGCTTCCGACCTTTGCTGCATTTTCAAAAATAGCGTCGGCAATGCGATTATCCCAATCAAAATCTTCTGTGATGTTGACCGTTGGAATAGGGAAGGTGAAAGGTTGCCCGCCTTTGTCCCCTTTCGTCATGACACTGTAGTAGGATAGAACAATGCGTTCCATCTCAGGCACAAAGTCGGCATAGGTCATCTCTGACAGAGACTTGATCGAAGGACGACGCTTTTGTGCCAGAGCCAAAAGCTCGGCGGCTTCGTCTTCTTTTAAATTGGCAAACAGATGCTCGCCATCTGCCATTGGCATTTGGCTTTGCAAATCCGTCGGCACCGTGATGTCGAGCGTGACGTTTGTGAAGGGCGATTGTCCCCAGCGAGCCGGAACATTCAGATTGTAAACGAATTGGCGGATGGCCTTACCGATTTCCCGATCGCTTAATTGATCACGGAAGACGTAAGGCGCAAGATACGTGTCGAAAGAGGAAAAAGCCTGCGCGCCAGCCCATTCGGATTGCAAAATGCCAAGGAAGTTGGCCATTTGTCCTAAGGCTTCGCGGAAATGACGGGGAGGGCGACTGGATACGCGACCAAGCACGCCGTTGAAGCCTTCGCTGAGGAGTTGGCGGAGGCTCCATCCTGCGCAATAGCCAGCCAGGCTGTCCAAATCATGGATGTGATAATCGCCTTCGCGGTGGGCGGCTCCTTCTTCGGCAGTGTAAACTTCATCGAGCCAGAAATTGGCAATGACTTTCCCCGCCAGATTATTGACGAGGCCTGCATGGCTGTAGCCTACATTGGCATTCGCGTTAATGCGCCAGTCTGCTTTGGAGAGGTACTCGCTGACGGAATCAGAGCAATTGATCTCAGTGCCTGGATTGCGTTGCTTGCAGTCTGGTGATGTGGATCGCCGTGTATCCAGTAAAATAACTTCTGCTGTAGACTTTTCGAGCATACTTAAGACCTCCCCTAAACTTCAAAAAGAAGCGCCGCCGCGCCTGTGATATTGCGTCATCTTGTGGATCTGCTTAGACGTTATCTCTTTCGAAACAAAAACCCCAACAGGAACAGGAGCTCCTACCAGATACTGAAGCAGTAAAGCCATTAGACCACAAAATGTAGTACATGCGCTTGACACAAATCAAGTGCCAATAAAATCTTCCGTTAATGAATCACAGGCAAATTTTCCTCTTATTTGTCACGAAATGATAGAGACTCAAGTGGATTGCCAACTGATACGGATTCGTATTGAACAGAATATAATTAATATCACAAATGCTCTTGGAAAGAAATCGGCTAAGGATCCCCAAGATGCGAAAAGGTGGGGATGAAAGCGGGGATAAAGCGGGAGGGAGAGAGGCTTCAAGTTGGATGAAGCCTCCCTTTTTCTGCGCTACACACGCATACTATGACATTCTGTGCTATAGAAAGGTTAGAGCCTGTTCATAATCTAGATTCCGGCGTTGGCTTTTTGCCCGTTTTCTGCGGTTCGCTGCGCACGTACCCCAATAATGTACGCTTACGCTGCGATCCTCGAAAACAAACAAAAATCCTTAGCCGGAACAAGATTCTGAACTGGCTCTAAGGTCGTCGCGAACGGGTAACAAAAAGAATCAGCAAAAAACTATAAATGAGGCCGTATGCAAAGCGTTCTATCGTGATGTGTGAATCGAACACATCAACCGACAACGTGCACCATTAGGGTTTTTGCTGTCTTCAACAACACAGCAATGAGGGGCCAAGGTTGCGCCACCGTTGGGATTGGGGGGGAGTGCTTTTGTTTCAAGACATCCATCAGAGCCTGGATATGTTTGCTCAAAATAGCCGCCACTTGTAGATTTGCCGAAATAACGGCCGACACAGCGGTTTGCTTGTGATAAGAGATCAGAAACATAACCAGAGAAATAGCTAGCATCTACGCTTGTGGGACATCCTATGGAAATACCGCAATCGGCTGAGCCAAAATTCCGACCAAGCTCACTTGCTTTGCTTTGGAGAGAAAAGGTAAAAAAAGCGAGAAATAGAATTGCAAAAGACATGTGCCGCATGAAAGAGCTCCCTATGCTTGGGCGGAAAAGGCTATGTATATTAGGGCGTGTCGTCAAATAAAAGGAACGGAGGGTTAACGATAAAGTATTTAGCTGGAAGGAAAGACGCGCAGGCTATATAAACATATTGCCAAGCGGCTTGACGCTCCAGATGAATACTTTATCGTTAATCCGTAGGACGCGGCGAAAAAAGTCGCCAACGTCTTCAAAAAGCTTGCAAGTATGTTCATACGAGCTTCGCTTTTTTCATAGTTGGACAGCTTTTTTCTCATCGCGCCATCCCTTTCTTTTATTTGACGACACGCCCTAGAACTGGTTACCCGTAAGAGTGCAAGGATTCCCTTTAAAAATGCCTAACAAACCAATTATTTTGACAATAATCCACGAAAATCGCTTGGATAAGGCGTTAGCTGAGGCGGCAAGCGCGCAAACGCCAGAGCTTGGTTTGTCTCGTGTACGGGTTCAGCAGCTGTTAAAAGAGGGCGCTGTTCAGATAGAAGGCCAGCCCGTTAAAGAGGCTAAATTTAAAGTAGAATCAGGTGTTTGTTGTCATATCATGGTGCCTCCGCCGGAAGAGGCTGCGCCTCAAGCAGAGAATATTCCTCTTTCTATTCTTTTTGAGGATGAGGATCTTTTAGTCCTGAATAAGCCTGCGGGGTTGGTGGTGCATCCGGCAGCAGGGCATTGGGAGGGAACGCTTGTGAACGCATTGCTCTACCATTGTGGGGAAAGTCTAAGCGGGATAGGGGGCGTTGCACGACCAGGAATTGTTCATCGGCTCGATAAAGATACCAGCGGCTTGATGGTTGTGGCTAAGAATGATTTTTCTCATCATGGGCTTACGGCGCAATTTACGGACCGCACCTTGAGCCGAGTTTATACAGCTTTGGTTTGGGGATTGCCTTCGCCTTTGGCTGGCGAGATTGAGGGAAACATTGGTCGCCATCCGCGACATCGGCAAAAAATGGCTGTTTTGCCTCATGGGGGCAAGGAAGCTCTTACGGATTATAAGGTTTTAGAGGTTTTTGTAGGCGGTGCTTTATCCCTTGTTTCTTGTAAGCTTGCCACGGGGCGGACTCACCAGATCAGAGTTCATATGGCGCATATAGGACATCCTGTGGTGGGGGACCCCCTTTATTGTGGACGGCAGGGGCGTGTAAAAGTGTCGGGAAAACAAGGTGTTATAGGAATTGTGCAGGAATTTCCACGCCAAGCTCTGCATGCAGGGGAGATTCGTTTTCAGCATCCGCGAACGCATAAAAAGATGCATTTTACAGCGCCTTTATCTGATGATATGGCTGCGTTAATAAGAGCCTGTTCATAATCTAGATTCCGGCGTTGGCTTTTTGCCCGTTTTCTGCGGTTCGCTGCGATCCTCGAAAACGAACAAAAATCCTTAGCCGGAACAAGATTCTGAACAGGTTCTAAGGGCCTTGAACTTGCACAAATAATCCCTACCTGAAAAAGGCGTTGTTGCCACAAGATTGCCTTTTGAAAAAGAGGCCTGCTTTGTGCTAGAGTTCAACTCAGTTAAGCGAAGGGAGAATTCACACTTTGTCTATGTCCGCTGCACAATTGCCTGTTGTAAGAAATGAGGGAGGCCTTGGCTTTTACCTACAGGAGATTCGCAAATATCCTATGCTCGAGCCCCAAGAGGAATATGCTCTGGCCAAGGCGTGGCGTGACGAAGGAGATGTTCAGGCTGCGCATAAGCTTGTGACCAGCCATTTACGGCTCGTGGTCAAGATTGCTATGGGGTATCGCGGTTATGGTTTGCCTGTGGCTGAGCTGATTTCAGAAGGCAGCGTCGGTATGATGCAGGCGGTCAAGCGCTTTGATCCTGATCGCGGATTTCGTTTGGCAACTTATGCCATGTGGTGGATTAAAGCCGCTATTCAGGAATATGTGTTGCACTCTTGGTCGCTCGTGAAGATGGGCACCACAGCGGCGCAGAAGAAACTGTTTTTCAACCTGAAAAGGCTCAAGCGTGATATGAGTGCTATTGATGATGGGGAGCTGTCTCCCGATCAGGTCAAATATATTGCCGAGCATTTGGTTGTTTCTGAGGAAGAAGTCATCTCTATGAACCGTCGCTTGATTGGCGGGGATCAGTCGCTTAATGCGCCTGTTTCGCGTGATGGTGAGGTTGCGGCGGAGTGGCAGGATTGGCTTGAGGATGAGACAAGCAATCACGAAGAAAAGCTGGGTGATTTGCAAGAGATGACTCAGCGGCAAAGATTGTTGTCTGATGCGATGATGACTCTGAATGAGCGTGAGCGGGATATTATTTATGCGCGGCGCTTGAGCGACCCTGTGGTTACGCTTGAGGATCTTTCTCAAAAATATGGCGTAAGCCGTGAACGAGTTCGTCAGATTGAGGTTCGTGCCTTTGAAAAATTGCAAGAAACGTTATGTGCGGAGGCACGTGAAAATTCGTTGCCTTTGATTGAGGCCTAGTCTCTTATTTCATGTTTTACTTTGTTGCGGCCTTGGGCTGTGTCAAAACGCTTTTTGAGCTCATCAACAATTTTGGGGCTAACAAAAGAGCTGACATCCCCTCCCAGTACAGCGATTTCTTTGACAAAACGGGACGAGATAAACTGGTGTCGGTCCGAGGCCATTAAAAAGATCGTTTCAACATCTTTATTCATACGATGATTCATTCCAGCCATCTGAAATTCATATTCAAAATCAGATACGGCTCTTAGGCCTCGAATGATTGTATCGGCACCAATCTCAGCCGCATAATGCAACAGCAAATTATCGAAGGCTTTAACTTCGATGTTGAGTCCCTTTTCTTCAATAAGGGGGGATATCTCTGCTTTGACAAAACGTACACGTGTACGTGTATCAAACAGAGGCTTTTTGCCTGGGTTTTTAGCGACACCGATGACGAGCTTGTCCACGAGCTTTGCCGCACGACAAATGATCTCGTAATGACCATGTGTAATCGGATCAAAAGTGCCTGGATAAAGGCCAATACGAATTTTGTTGTGACTCACAGAAAAATCCCTTTGTTAGATTAGGGTTCACGTAAGAGAAACTAGCCTGATTTTCTTAACAGAATATGAGCATGCGGGAATGTGTCTCTATTGGGGTGTAATTACCGGCAGGGCAAAAGAATTGTCAGCGTTTTCTTGTCTTCGGTGCGTTGGATATGGATTTTTATGTACCTTTTTTGGTGACTTATGTCAGTGATCTGAAACACACGTCCATCGGGAAAGAAAAAGTAGCTTTGTGGTTTTATGTGTTCGCGCTCTTTGAGGAGCAAAAGAGTCGCATCATGCTTGTATTTGAGCAGGTACGCCTGTTCATAGGTTTGGCTGATTACAAAAAGGCTGCCGCTTAAAACAATGAGAGCAAGCAATAATAAAGTTATATGTTTTTTGACTGTTTTCATGACCTGTCCATTAAAAACATACCTTGTTTTGTTAATTCTCGTCCGCAGGATATAGTTTTTCCCACGTTCGTAAGGTTGCGCGTTTTTCTTTATGGTTGGGGATATAAGCTTCAACTAAATTCCAGAAACGGCTTCCATGATTTTTGTGTTTTATATGGGCAAGCTCGTGCACGATTACATAATCAATAATTGCTTCTGGCATGATGATCAGCCGCCAGTTGAGGCGAACAACATTATCTGCTGAGCAGCTCCCCCATTGCCGTTTGGGGGAGGTAACCTTTACACTCTGGGGCATCAGCTCCATTCTTTTTGCCCAACTCGCACAACGTTTTGGTAGGATGTAGCGAGCCTGTTTTTTGTACCAAAGCGTGAGTGCAAGTGCGATTTCATCAGAGGAAGGAGTGTGAACGGTAAGAAGAATTGTGTTGTCATCTTTACGGGGGGTTAGCGTTATTTTTTTCTTTTTGCCCATAAAATCGACAATGTCTCCTTCTTTTAACGGTGTTTTTTTTCTGTTTTGGATAAGTCGTACTTCCTGCCGACGGTGGGCAATCCAAGGCTCTTTTTCTAAAATAAAAGCCTCGATCCATTTTACGCTCGTACGCATCGGGGCCGATACATGCAAAGAGCCATCGGCTTTAACATCCAATGCCACAGAGCGCTTTCGTCGCGACGAGCGGTGGAGGGTGTAGGAAGAAGAAACGGTCGAACGCAACATAGTATAGACGCTTTTTTTTATATTTTGGATACCACGTAAGCGTTCCATAGATTGCCTTTTTTCATCATATCAAGTTCCCTCTCATATCGAATATCGCACACGGCCATATAACGTGTGATATTATCTTTTTGTTCAAAAGTGACAAGAAGTTCCATAGGCAGAAGATTGGTTTGATCGAAGCCTATAATGTTGATCTGATCGCTTGGCTTTATGTCAAGAGAGGCTATCTCTGCGCCCTGCTTCATGGAAAGAGGCAACACGCCTACGCGAACCAGCGCTCTGCGGAAGGCTGGGGCAAAGCTGTCGGCAAGGACGGCTTTGATGCCTGCAAGAGCGATCATTTTGGCGCCCCCATCTGTGCCTGTGCCACATCCGAAATTTTGGCCGCCTGCAATTAAAAGCGGCGTTTTCTTGTTGGCATAACGTTTGGCAACATTAAAGAATGGAGAATAGAGACCATTTTCAATGAAGATAGTTTCTCCTTGGGGAGCATGTGGGACAAGTTTGTTAAGGAGCGTTTTGTCGGCAAAGGCCCCGCGCAGAAGGACCTCGTAATTGCCTGTGTAATCTTCATAAAAACCTAATGATTCAGGAGGGACGCCTAATTCTTGTAAATAGCGACCGGCATGGCTTAAGGGCTCTATAAGGCCATGGGGAACGAGAGCATCGGCGCGGACATGATCTCCATAAACGGCCAGTATTTGCGCATGTTGCATGTCGCGGTTTCGTTGCTTAATCGGAGGGAGGATGACGAGAGGCTGATGTTGTACGTAAGCTGATCCCTCCGCCCAATCAAAACGAGACTCAGTTTGAGCGGTGCAAAGCGCGTCCCATTCTGAGGTTGATTCAAAAAGGGCCGTTTGGTTTTTGTGGAAGATGGTGGGGAAGGAGAGCCCTGATAGACACTCCTCGATTTCTATTCGTGAGGGCCATATATCTTTGAAGAAAGTTGGTGCATTCTTTGCTGTAGGATCAAGGGCCTTAGCCGTAAAATCATGAGCTAGATTGCCCGCTAATCCATAGGCAAGGACTAAAAGAGGAGAGGCCTGAACAGTATAGGCGTTTGCTTCTTCTCTTCTTTTCGTGGGGCCAGAGCGAATAGTTGCGAGTTTCATCTTTTCATCGCTAAGAGCTTTTTGAGCTTTTTCCGACAGCTCTTTATTGTCAAAAGAAAAACCAATTGCTTTAAGCGCTTCATAACAGGCCGTTTTTTGAAGAAATTCTTTAATATGGGGCGCACCTAGTTTAATTCGTCCGCAAACCCAAGGTTTAAGGGTAAGGCCTTTTTCATGTGCTTTTTTGGCGGCTAATCCAACAGTTAGAATATTCTCAAGATGGAGGCTGCTTATGGCCGATATTTCAGCCAAGACAATATCGCCAAAGCGAAAATCGTCTAGGGGCGAGGTTATGGTTCCTACCGGAGCTTTGTCTTCGAGGTAAGTAGCTACATCAGGCAGAGCCGTCACTGTTTTTGGGTTTTCAAGACGTGCCAAACAGGGGCGTGGTTTATCCAGAGAAAAAATTAGTTTTTGTGAATAGATAACATGGCTTTGCTCATTCTCATTTCCGCTTTCTCGCCACAATCCTTGTTCTCTGGCGTAATGCTCGATCAGATTGATTGTTGCGGCACTTTTCCCAATGCGGGTCATATAACGCGTAACGGTGTCATCAAGCGGGAAAAAGATTCCTAAAGCGTCCGTTTGTCCTAACAAGCTGGCAATGATTGCGCGGTCAGGAATAGACAAAGAATCGAGGCCGGGGCCATAAAATTCAACAAAAGATCCTTTGAGGTTTTCTTTTAACAAAGAGGCAAGAAGTGTTAGGCCAATATCCATTATGCTTGTGTCGGGATGGGGCACAGCTTCAAGGCGAATCCCGATGACGCTGGGGATACGCACCTTAAGCGCACCATCCAGCATAATGGTTTCTACATCAAGAACATCCCCCTTACAGGTCAGGCATCCTAAGGCCCCTAGCGCGGTGACGGAAGGGTCTGCACCCAGCAAAATATCGGAAGACAAATGCGGTGGGGCATCCAGAAAAGATGGTTCGATGTGAACAACATCACACAGATAATGCAGAGCGATGGCTTCCAGAGCCCCTTTTTCAGGAGGGACAAGGCGGATTTGTTCGTGACGTTTTTGGCTCCAGCGTAAGAGGCGCAATCTTTCTTTGCTGACAGGCAAGGGGAATTTTGATCGGTCTGTGACGATATCAAGCTTTGCACCTAAGGTTAGCCCTAAGGGGGTGGGGCTTTGGCGTTCAATTTCATTTTGGAGCGAGGCCATATCCGTTAAGGCTGAAACGGCATCATTTTCGCTCAAAATAAGATGGGAAGGGATGAAGGATAGAGCCGGAGGGCGCTTTTTCAGCGCATGGAAGGTACAAAGGCTTTGGATGTCCTCAAGAGAGGTGCTTTGTATTTTGCGATGCTGAAGCACATTTTCAAGGAAGATTCGGATGCAAAAAGGCAGTTTCTCAAGGCTGCCTATGTTTTCTTCAGCAGCGCGAAGGCTATGATAACTATAGCTATTCTCCCCAATGTTCATGTGCTTGAGGCACTCAAAAGAGCTTTGGTCGGAAGAAGGCGGTGATGGGGGCATGTTTCAATTAAGACTTGTCGAAGAGGGTGGAAAAGGGCAAAACAAAGCAGCAAAGAGGGGGATCTTGTCTTGATTTTGGAATCATGATGAGTTTTCACTAAAAATTCAAGATGACTATAGATGATAGGGTGTAGTTTTTTGAAACGAGGGGTCACTTTTTCTGGTTTTGTGTTGTTTGTGGGGCTGTTCTGTAGTTTCCCTGTGCGGGCCGCTTTTTTGTATTGCAACCAGACCTCTACGCCGATTGAGGCTGCTTTTGGGCAGCGGAATGAGGGCCGCTGGTTGTCTCAGGGGTGGTGGCGGATCGCGCCAGGGGATTGTGCGCGGGTTTATGACAAACCTGTTTCGGGGCGTTTTTATTTTTATTATGCGCGAGCCTTAACGCCTCCCAAGCCTCATGGTAAGCCGCCTCGAGTTTGGGATGGAAAATACCAGTTCTGTGTAGATAAAAAGGCGTTTAAAATTGAGGGTGACGGTAATTGCGAGGCGCGGGATTATCGAACACAAGGGTTCCACGAGATTGATGTTGGCATGTACAAGAAAGATTACACGCTGACGTTTGAGGATAAGAAATAGCATATGGGTACGGACTTAACTTCAGGCAAAGAAGCAACCTTTAAAGGGGGGCTGCGGCTTTTAGGTTTTTTTGGGCTGGTTCTGGCTTTTGTTCCTTCCTTTCTTCTTATAAGGCGCTTTCGTCCGCAGATTGTTTATAGCTGGCCGCGTTTTTTCCATAAGATTCTTTCGCAGATTCTTGGGTTTAAGATTGTTGTGAGGGGGCAAGTATCAGATAAAAAACCAACCGTCTTTGTCTCCAACCATTCATCTTATTTAGATATTCCTGTTTTAGGCTCTATCATTCCGGGGAGTTTTGTCGCCAAGTCAGAAGTAAATAGCTGGCCCTTTTTTGGGTTTCTTTCGCGGCTTCAGGACACCGTTTTTATTGAGCGCCGCGCCGTACGTGCTGGGCTGCAGGGCAAGATCCTTTATGATCGTTTGAATAAGGGCGATAATTTGATCCTTTTCCCAGAAGGCACGTCTTCGGATGGACAGCACACATTGCCTTTTAAGAGCAGCCTCTTTGGGACTCTTGAAAAAGATCTGGATGGCGGGCGCAAGGTTTTTGTTCAGCCTGTTTCCATTGTTTGTACGCGTGTTGCGGGCATGCCGATGGGCCATCTGTGGCGGCCTTACTATGCGTGGTATGGGGATATGACGCTGGTTGGGCATCTGTGGGATGTTTTTAAAATAGGCTCTTTCACGGCGGAGGTGACGTTTCATGAGCCTGTTGTGATGGATGATTTTGGCGGTGACCGTAAAAGGCTGTCCCATCATTGCCACAAGCAGGTCGCGCGTGGCGTAAGCAAGTCTGTGGCGGGAAGACATTAGAAAAGATAGATGACCAATAAACCGAAATTTCTTATTAAAAGCTGGGGCTGTCAGATGAACCTCTATGATTCATCTCGTATGGCTGATTTGTTGCGGCCTCTTGGGTATGAAGCAACAGAAGATCAAACTGAAGCTAATCTGATTATCTTGAACACTTGCCACATTCGCGAGAAGGCGAGCGAAAAACTTTTTTCGGAATTAGGGCGTTTGCGAGCCTTACAGGAGGCTCGTGAAAAAGAGGGAAAGACGCTGATGCTGGCGGTAGCTGGCTGTGTGGCACAAGCGGGGGCTGAGGAAATTAAGCGCCGTGCGCCTTATGTGAGCATGATCTTTGGCCCTCAAACTTATCATCGGTTGCCAGAGATGCTGGCGCGGGCTGCTCGAGCCGGTGAGATCGTGTTGGATACAGAGTTTCCTGCGGAGCCTAAATTTGATTATCTTCCTGATGAGCGCGGCGAAAATGGCGTAAGCGTTTTCCTTTCTGTGCAAGAGGGTTGTAACCGTTTTTGCAGTTATTGCGTTGTGCCTTATACGCGTGGTGTTGAGTATTCTCGGCCTTTGAAAGATATTGAAAATGAGGCACGCCTTCTTGTTGAACAGGGCGTTAAAGAGATCACGCTTTTAGGCCAGAATGTGAATGCCTATTGCGATGAGGATACGGGCGCGGGTCTTGGCGATGTCATCATGAAGTTGGCGGCGTTGGATGGGCTTTTGCGCATTCGCTATACAACCTCGCATCCGCTTGATGTGCGCGAGGATTTGCTTGAGGCGCATGCTTCTGTTGAAAAGCTGATGCCATATCTGCATTTGCCTTTGCAAAGCGGGTCTAATAAAATTCTGGAGGCCATGAATCGCAAACATACCAGCGCGGATTATTTGAAAACCATAGACCGTTTGCGTACAGCGCAACCGGCGCTTGCTTTTTCTTCTGATTTTATCGTTGGGTTTCCTGGTGAGACGGATCAGGATTTTGAAGATACTATGAAAATGGTGCGTAACGTGACTTATGCGCAGGCTTTTTCGTTTAAATATAGCCGCCGTCCGGGAACGCCAGCGGCCGCGATGTCCGAGCAGGTTGAGGAAGCTGTTAAAGAAGAGCGTCTGGTACAGCTTCAAGCTTTGCTGCGTCAGCAACAAACGGAATTTAACGATGCGTGTGCGGGAAAGATAATGCCCGTATTATTTGATAGCCAAAGCGATGTCGCTGGTAAAATGTTTGGACGTACGGTGTTTATGCAGGCTGTTCGTGCTGATGGGGATTTGTCTTTGATCGGACAGGAACGCAACGTCAAGATGGTTCATACCGCGCCCAACAGTTTAGGCGGAGAGGTTGTTGGGGGGTAGCGAGGATTCACAGAGGGGGGCGAAGACTTCCCCGCCCTTCCTATCCCCGATCCCTGAAACCTATTCCACTGTCCCAAACATGCGATCGCCCGCGTCTCCTAACCCTGGGACAATATAGGCAGTGTCGTTGAGCCGCTCATCCAAAGCTGCACAATAGACTTTGATGTTGGGATGTTTGTTGAAGAATGTGGCAAGACCTTCTGGTGCGGCAACAAGACTCATGGCGCGAATTTTATGAGGCTCAATGCCGTGTTTGATAAGAAGGTCGCAGCAATAAGCTAACGAGTTTCCTGTGGCAAGCATGGGGTCCACAATAAAAAACCATTGGCCTTTGTTGGTGGGAAGGCGGTGGAGATATTGAACGGGCCGCTTGGTCGTTTCATCACGATAAACGCCTAAATGCCCAACTTGAGCGGTGGGGATTAGGTCTAAGAGTCCATCTGCCATGCCAAGCCCTGCGCGTAGGATCGGGACGATGCAAGGAGAGGGGCCTACAAGAGACGGTGCAGCCATACGCGCAAGAGGAGTCTCGATGGTGCGATTTTGAACCTCCATCCCGCGTGTAATTTCATAGCCAATCAGCATAGATATTTCTCGCAACAGAGTGCGAAAACCAAAAGCTTCAACATGTTTTTCCCGCATTTGGGTGAGTTTATGCTGAATCAGCGGGTGATCGACGATAAAGAAATGAGGGTAAGTGGGGTGCTGTTGCATCTTTTGCCTTTCTTGTCTCTAAGACCATTTCTTAACCTATAAGAGAATTCTGCCAATAAAGAAAGTCATTCTACATTGCGGTGCAGCATCTTTTATTTTTCCTTTTCCTCGCAGCTTTTGTTAGGGTCAGGACCGTTTGATTCGCTTTTATAGAAAAGGATATCCTCATGACTGACAATCGCAAACGTATTACTGATCAGGAAGCATTGGATTTGCATGCCTCTGGGCGGCCTGGGAAATTTGAAATTAAGTTGACGAAACCTCTTCGTGATGCGCGTGATTTGTCTTTGGCTTATTCCCCGGGTGTGGCGGCTCCTTGCAAGAAGATTTATGAGAATCCTGATCTGATCTATGATTACACCAACAAAAGCAATGTTGTGGCTGTGATTTCAAACGGTACGGCTGTGCTGGGACTCGGCAATCTGGGGCCTAAAGGCGCTAAGCCTGTGATGGAAGGCAAGGCTGTTCTCTTTAAGCGGTTTGCGGATATTGATGGCATTGATCTAGAAGTTGCAACAGAAAATCCAGAAGAGTTCATTAACTGTGTTAAGCTATTGGGCGCGTCTTTTGGCGGCATTAATCTTGAAGATATCAAAGCGCCAGAATGTTTTGAGATTGAGAAAAAACTGTCTGCATTGATGGACATTCCTGTTTTTCATGACGACCAACATGGTACGGCTATCATTGCCAGTGCAGGATTGATGAATGGTCTTAAATTAACGGGCCGTGATATCAAAAAGACGCGTATGGTTGTTATGGGCGCTGGCGCTGCGGCGCTTGCGTGCGGGCGGATGTTTGTGGCTATGGGGCTGCCCAAAGAAAACATCATCATGTTGAACAGTAAGGGCGTGATTAACGCGCGTTGTACGAACCTTAATGAGTATCAAGCCTTTTTTGCTGCAGATCATAAGGCGAATACACTTGAGGAAGCCATTGATGGTGCGGATGTTTTTGTTGGCTTGTCAGCGAAAAACGCTTTGCCGCAAGAATATGTAAAGAAAATGGCACCCAATCCTATGATCTTTGCTATGGCTAATCCCGATCCTGAAATCACGCCCGAAGAAGTTGCTGCGGTTCGCGATGATGTGATTATGGCAACGGGCCGTTCGGATTATCCTAACCAGATCAACAATGTTTTGGGCTTCCCTTATATCTTCCGTGGCGCTTTGGATGTGCGGGCAAAAGAAATGAATCAGGAAATGAAGGTGGCGGCGGCGCATGCTCTGGCGGAGTTGGCGCAAGAGCCCGTACCAGAAGAGGTTCAAGCATTATTGGGACGCGGCAAAATCGAATTTGGGAGAGAATATATTATCCCAACGCCTTTTGATCCGCGGTTGATCACGCGTGTGCCTGTGGCGGTGGCTACGGCTGCTATGGAGACGGGGGTTGCTCAAAAACCAATCAAGGATCTTGAGGCTTATAAAGAGGCTTTGGAAAAAAAGCTAAAAGCCTAAGATTCTGAACAGGCTCTAAAAAAACTGTCGTCTATACCTTGTGCGGGCGCGGCATGATCCCTATATAACAATCAAGCTTTTGGGGTCGCCCTTGAGTGGGTCTTGGGGGCGACTCAGTTAATGTCTTGAGAATAAAGGGAAATGTCATGTCTAAAGTGATCGGAATTGATCTTGGTACCACCAACTCTTGTGTTGCTGTGATGGAAGGCGGCAATGCTAAGGTTATCCCTAATGCGGAAGGCGGGAATACAACCCCTTCGATCGTGGCTTTTGCTAAGAGCGGGGAGCGCCTCGTAGGTCAAAGTGCCAAGCGGCAGGCTGTGACAAATCCAGAAAACACTCTTTTTGCCATCAAGCGCCTGATCGGGCGTAACTTTGATGATCCTATGGTACAAAAGGATATTAATCTTGTGCCTTATAAAATTATCAAGACAGGCAACGGCGATGCATGGGTGGAAGTTGGTGACAAAAAGCACAGCCCCAGTGAGATTTCAGCCTTTACGCTGATCAAGATGAAGGAAACGGCTGAAGCGTATCTTGGCGAAAAAGTCGAGCAAGCAGTTATCACGGTTCCAGCTTACTTTAATGATAGCCAACGCCAAGCAACGAAAGATGCTGGTAAAATCGCAGGGCTTGAAGTGCTGCGGATTATCAACGAGCCAACGGCTGCTGCGCTGGCTTATGGGCTTGAGAAGAAGAAGAGCGGGACGGTTGCGATCTACGATCTTGGCGGCGGTACGTTTGACGTCTCTATTCTTGAAATCGGTGACGGCGTTTTTGAAGTTAAATCCACAAATGGCGATACCTTCTTGGGAGGCGAGGATTTTGATGCGCGCATCATTGATTTCTTGTGCAACGAGTTCAAAAAAGACCAAGGCGTTGACTTGCGTGGCGACAAGCTGGCGTTGCAGCGTCTTAAAGAAGCGGCAGAAAAAGCGAAGATCGAGCTTTCTTCTTCAACGCAAACGGAAGTCAACCTGCCTTTCATTACCGCAGACCAAGCTGGGCCGAAGCATCTTAGCATCAGTTTGACGCGGGCGAAGCTTGAATCTCTGGTTGAAGATCTTGTGAAGCGCACCATAGATCCTTGTAAAAAAGCTTTGGCGGATGCGGGGTTGAAGGCGAATGAGATTGACGAAGTCATTCTTGTTGGAGGCATGACTCGTATGCCTAAAATTATTGAAGAGGTGAAAAACTTCTTTGGTCGTGATCCTCACCGTGGTGTGAATCCGGATGAGGTTGTGGCGGTAGGGGCTGCTATTCAGGGCGGCGTCTTGAAGGGTGATGTGAAGGATGTTCTGCTTCTTGATGTTACGCCGCTGTCGCTGGGGATTGAAACGTTGGGAGGCATTTTTACGCGCCTTATCGAACGTAATACGACAATTCCAACGAAGAAAAGCCAAGTCTTTTCGACGGCAGAAGACAACCAGCAAGCGGTGACGATCCGTGTTTTCCAAGGCGAGCGTGAAATGGCGGCGAGCAACAAGCTGTTAGGGCAGTTTGATCTTGTGGGGATTCCTTCGGCACCGCGTGGCATGCCTCAGATTGAGGTGACGTTTGATATTGACGCTAACGGCATCGTGCATGTGACGGCTAAAGACAAAGCGACAGGCAAAGAGCAGCAAATCAAGATCCAAGCTTCGGGTGGTTTGTCTGATGCGGATATTGATCGAATGGTCAAGGATGCCGAGGCCAACGCTGAAGAAGACAAAAAACGCCGTGAGGCTGTTGATGCGCGCAATCATGCTGATGCGCTTATTCATTCGACAGAAAAATCTTTGGAAGAAGCTGGAAACAAGGTTGCAAGCGGCGATAAAAAGGCTGTTGAAGACGCGATTGCGAGCTTAAAGGCGGTGCTTGAGAATGAGTCGGCTGGTGCTGATGAGATCAAAGCCAAGACGGATGAATTAACCCAAAAAGCGATGAAGATTGGCGAGGCTCTTTATAAGGCGCAGCAAGAATCTGAAGCTCAAGGCGGCAACAAGGCAGCGGAATCAAAAGATGAAGAAGGCGTTGTTGATGCTGAGTTCAGCGAAGTGAAGGAATAGGGATCGGGGGGCAGGGATCGGGGATTGGGGGAGAGATTTCTTTTACATTTCTCTCCTGAACCTTTGTCTCTTCTCCGTCATTCCCGCGCATGCGGGAATCCCATTTTAGTAATTTAAAAACTTGCCATGCTTACTTTTCTTGCAAATTCGGGAAATAAAAAAATGGGATCCCTGCCTTCGCAGGGATGACGGTGGAAGGGACGGTGAACTGGGGAGAGAGATGTGAAGAAAGCCTTCCCTGACTCCTGATCCCTGATCCCCGAACCCCGAACCCCCTAAAGGAAGAAAACCAATGTCTGATGCCGATTATTACGAGTTGCTGGGTGTTGCTAAAACGGCGTCAGCGGATGAGCTCAAAAAGGCCTATCGCAAACAAGCGATGAAATATCATCCTGATCGCAATCCCGGCGATAAAGAGGCAGAGCATAAATTTAAAGAAATCAGCGAGGCCTATGATGTCCTGCGCGATGAACAAAAACGGGCGGCCTATGATCGCTATGGCCATGCGGCATTCGAGCAGAATGGTGGCTTTGGGGGCGGCGGCTTTGGCGGCGGATTCGGCGGTTTTGATTTTGCCGGAGGCCTTGGCGATATTTTCGAGGAAATGTTTGGCGATGTGATGGGCGGAGGCCGTCGCGGCGGTGCTTCTGGCGGAGGGCAGCGTGGCGCGGATTTGCGTTATGACATGACCATCACGCTTGAAGAGGCCTTTAAGGGAGCTGAGAAAAAAATCAAGGTATCTTCCCTCGTGATGTGCGAGGAATGCCATGGCAGCGGCGCTGCGGAAGGGTCTTCTCCTACGACATGCGAGGCCTGCAAAGGACATGGACGCGTTCGTGTGCAGCAAGGCTTTTTCACGATTGAGCGGCCTTGTCCGACATGCCAAGGGCGAGGGCAGGTTATCAAGGACCCTTGCAAAGCTTGTTATGGCAAAGGCCGCGTGCATAAGGAGCGGACTCTGGCCGTGACGATTCCGGCAGGGATTGAAGACGGCACGCGTATTCGTCTTTCAGGAGAAGGCGAGGCGGGTACCTTCGGGGGGCATGCGGGCGATCTTTACGTTGTTTTATCTGTTAATCCCCATGTGATCTTTAAACGGGATGGCTCGAACCTTTATTGCCGCGTGCCGATTCCGATGACAACGGCCGCGCTTGGCGGAAAAATTACAGTACCGACAATTGATGGCTCGCAAATAGATGTCGAGGTAAAGGCTGGCTCTCAAAGCGGGAATCAACTCCGCCAGCGTTCGCAAGGGATGAGCGTTTTGCGGTCTTCCTCGCGGGGGGATTTGTATATTGAACTGGCGGTTGAAACGCCAACGCATCTTTCCAAGCG
>JBFXDW010000031.1:0-19301 GCA_050180745.1 Bdellovibrionales bacterium
TGATGCAGGTTGACATCATCCAAAGGAGAGATACGTTTATAATTTCCAAGAGGCTCCCCAAGAAGCTGCAACGCACGGTTAGCAATAACCTCGTTTGCGTTCATGTTCATGCTTGTCCCCGCACCTCCTTGCAAAGGATCAACAACGATGTGATCGTCTAACTTCCCTGCGGCCATTTCCTGACAGGCTTGCTCGATCGCATCGCCTTTGGCACGATCATCATTCCAAAAATCAAGCGTCCGGTTCATTTTCGCCGCAGCCAGTTTTACATACCCAAAAGCATGTGCCAAAGAAGGATGTGTTTTGCGTCCCGTTAATGAGAAATTCTCAACAGCACGCACCGTATGAATCCCGTAAAGCGCATTTGATGGCACTTGGCCTTGTCCTAACAAGTCTTTTTCATAACGGAAAAGATCACACGTGTTTCCTGAGTGATTCGTTCTCATCATAGATTGAACATTTGCCATGCTAGAGCTCCCTTAAGAGTTGTAAAATTACAGTGCGGTTCTCTGGCTTAGCCCTATTTCTACGTTCTCGACAAGCAAATTTTTATCAAAAAACACAAAAAATACAAATGGTTAACAGATATTTATTTGTCCTACTTTGCCTTGCAGTGCGGTACAAAAAAGCTTTTCCTTTTGAAAAAAACAAAGCCTTCAAATTCTTTTCTTTTGTGTGCAAAGCGGGAACTTATTGGCAGATATAGCTCTTTTTTTGACGCGCCTTTTTTGAGCCATAAGGCTCGTAACAAAAAGACTTTTTGCGCTGCGAAAGAAAACAGCTCCCCCGACAAGAAGGGCACAATGGAGAAAAATTCTCTTGTTAAGAAATTTTATCTCTTGACCCTAATATTCTCCTGCTTCGGGAAGCCACGTCCTAGGCCCTCCCAGCTGATAGGTCATGCGTGTGATTTCTTTAAGATTCCAGCTTGAGCTTATGATAATCGTCAAAGCCAATGGCTCAGAAGAGGCCAAAGGCTGTAAGGCAACCTCATATAGAGGTGTCTTAGCCGGAGCCCTCTTGTAAAGCAGCCGCCCCCCTTGAGTGATTTCATAAGCAAAAAGCAGCCGATCATGTTGGGAAAAACCTATAACATCGCGCCCAATCACAAGATGCACGCCTTTATCCGTTGGCACTTGCTCGGAACGGAAAATCAAATAGTCAGATTCGCTTGGATAACGTTTCTCAACCCCATTCCCCATGGCAAACATAGCCTCTGGCCCAATGGCTCGAATAATCCCAAGAAACGTCGCGCCTATATCTAATTTTCCAGGAACCTTCACAGGCATTTGCCCATAAGCATTCAAGCTCGATACAGGTAAAAGATTTAACGTCTTTTTTTCTTCATATTCATCTGCTGTTTTGTCTGGCTCATAGGGGGAAAGATGCTTAGCTTTCGGATTCCAATGCATATAGCCAAAAAACGGCATCTTTTCATGAGTCAACACAACGCGTAACCGTTCGGCCATACGGATCTCATCAATAATCGGCTTTGTTAGATGCAGCCAATCATAAGGAAGCCCTTTAGCATAAACGAGATCAGGCAAAGCTCGAAAGCCGCTATACATCACTAAATTGTGCGAGATAAGAAGGTTTGAGAGGGCCACAAACCCCACAACGAGCCACCGCATATCGCACCAAAAATCGCTTTTGATTTGAGAGAAAATAAGCACAGCCACAGGTGCCGCACAAATAAGATAAAACGTAAAGTAAGTCGCCGTCCCTTCCATATAGAGCGTCAGAAAGGACCAGCACACAAGCCAAATTAAAGGAGTCAAAGCAATGATCAACAACACATGTCGCATTGTCGTTTTTTGTTGAAGAGCCAAAGCAGCTTGCCATGGCCACAATAGCCACACAAAAGCCGACCACAGGCTAAATTCGACAAACTTGACTGAAACAGGAATTGTCACTCCAACAAAGCGATAGCCAAGATGGAAAAAATTCGGGTTTTCATCAATCAACGGCTTAATCAGCGGCGTGAAAATTTCATTAAGCTTATAATTAAAGACCTGCCTTGTTGGTGTATCCGGCCAAAAATTCATATCCGCAATAGGCGAAAACATCATCTGAGAAAAATAAATCAACAAATTCTGCCACCCGACCTGCATCTGGGCCGATAAATTAAATACGTCCTTTTTAAAATCATCAAAGAAATAAAATCGCCCTACGGACGCATAATTATAAAAAAGGAACGGCGTAAACAGAACGATAACCATAACAATACTTAAAAAAACGACCCTCCCATCCAGAGAATCTCTGATGCGCCCCAGCAACGCTCTTTCTTTCAAAACAGCCTTTAGAAGCAGCACAAACAAAAGCACCACAACAGGTAAAAGAAAAACGATATGAAGTTTGGTTCCTGCGCTTAGCGCTATGGCTACCGCCGCCAAAAAGAAATAAAAGGGACGCCCCGTTATCAACCAACGATAGGCCATATAAAGGCAACACAAAATAGTTGCTGCCGCTAGTATCTCATCATTCGTCGAAATAGCCTGAGCCAAAATGCTTGGCGTAAGACCAACAAGCCATGCGGAAAAAAGAGCCAAAAGCTTATCTCCGCCAAGCTCACGTGCAAAAACATAGCTGGTATAAACCACCATCCCCCATGCAAAAAGAGACGGAATGACATGAAACGTTCCTGGCAATCCATAAAGGACAAAAGGAATATAAAGCGCCACCCCATCAAGCGGATAAAAAACAAGGCGCTTATCAAGCACATCAAAGGGATGCATAAAACTGCCCTTCGAGACATACCAAAACGCGCGCGGCAAGCGATAGATAATAGAATCCGCATTGTCAGGATAAACGCTCATCCCCAGAACAAGAGAGATAATTGTAAAAAGCCCGAGCGTTAACGCCAGAAACCAAAATAGTTTTTGTCTTGTTTTGGGGTTTTGAAGGATATCAAGCTCAAGCTTAACAGGAGCCATAAGCGCTGGCTTAAGCGCCCGTTTGTAAGCCAAACGGAAAAAGACAAGTACCGTCCCCAAAGAAGGCAAAGACCAGAAAACATAGGAAGATAAACTGCCAAGAGTCTTGGTCAGGCTCGCAGCCTGACTTGTAAAAACAAGAGTCACCCATAAAAGCAACAAAACAACAAAAGGCCATTCATGCTTGGGCAGCCTCCAACGCCAACAAAAGAAACCTATACTACCAATCAAAAAAAGAGCGTGAACAAGGGAGGCGCCAATCATACCAAAATCAAACATCTTCTTCCGTCCTATCCTCTTCTTGTACCAGCTCATCAAGGCGAAGCTCTGACAAGCCTGCTGGATCCGGATGAATATCTATATCCGCATTTTTATAGGTCGTTCTTATTTTTTTCACGATAAGGTCACAGATTTTTTGCGCTTGTTCTAACGTTGTTTGCGGAGCCATCTCCACATGCATGTCAATAAAACGGCGCTCGCCATCAAATCGTGTGCGTAAATCATGAACGCCCAGAACGCCTTCTATGGCAGAAGCCAATTCTACAATCTTTTTTCTCTCCTTCTGCGGACGCTCTGCATCCATCAGGACATCGAGAACCTTACGGGTGATTGTGAAAGCGCCAAGGACCATGCCACCAGCGATAAAAGTTGCAAAAAGAGGATCAATCCAGAAAATGTTGAATTTCTTTTGCAGATAAAGCGTTGCGATAACCGCCGCATTGATCAGAATATCGCCCATATAGTGCAACCTGTCCGATGCAATCGCCAGCGATTTAGTCCTGCGAATTGTATGGGTCTGAAGCAGCAATAAAAGAGCGGTCAGCAAAATCGCAAACCCCATGACAAGATAGCCTGTGGTTTCATGAGCCAAAGATTGCAGATTTGTAAAACGATCGACAGCCTCTATCACAAGAAACAAGGAAGACCCGACAATAAACAAAGCCTGAACCAGTGCCGCCAGAGCCTCTGCTTTACCGTGTCCGAAACGATGGTCTGCATCCGGCGGCTTGGCCGCTTTAGCAACCCCATAGGCGGTGATTAAGGAGGCCAAAAGATCAACGCCTGAATCGACCAAAGACGACAAGAGCGCTACTGAGCCCGTCTGCCAAAAAGCGAGTAATTTTGCGACAATAAGTGTTGCTGCCACAGCCACACTTGCTCGTGCTGTTACCTGACGCAACGACGTATCAGAAAGAGATAAGGAAACCAAAGACATGGGAGAATAAACCTGTTTTGAGTCTCCTCATAGATAGCTCGTTTGAAGAAAATAGGAAACGAGAAAAAACTTCTCTTCCCCCCCCCCTTTTTTTCACCCACCCACGGATTCCCATCCCTTTGGGCCTTGCTGCCAATAGCTGATTTTATAGCCCTGTTCCTTATAGACTTTCCAGCGTCGCCGCGCTTCTTCAACGGCTTGATCCTGCTGGCCATCAAAGACCTCGCACACCAGATCATAATCACCCACATGATCCGAAGCCGCGCCATGAATTAAAAACAGCACAGACGCATCATTCGGGTTTTCATCGGCCCCCGTAATCCAAAGAGGCTGTTTTTCGGCGCGTCCGTCTTTTTTACATCCATGAGGTAAAAAGTTATCGCTGCGATAGGTCCATAAAAATTGCGTAAGATGCTCGGCTCTTTCATCTGAATCCGTCATCACGACAGCATGCCACCCACGCTCTATCGTTTTTTCAAGAAGCGTGGGTAAGGCTTGCTCAAGCGTAGACCGCGTTAGATGATAGAAGCGAACCTCTGTCATTTTTCTGCATAAAGAGACACAAAACGATCCAGCATCTTAACCCCAAAGCCCGTTGGGCCCTGTGGCGCAAACACATTATCTTTATTGTCATAGGCTACGCCCGCAATATCAATATGCGCCCAATCCATGCCCTCTTCAATAAAGCGGCCAATAAAATGCGCACCTGTCGCACTTCCGGCATATCGCCCACCGACATCCTTCATATCTGCTACTTGAGAATCGAGAAGCTTATTAAAATTGGCGCACAACGGCATACGCCATAGTTTTTCGCCCACCATATTTCCTGCTTCATCAAGAACTTGAGCCAATTTATCAGCATTGCTGAAAAGGCCTGCATATTCCTGTCCGAGCGCAATAGGCATCGCCCCCGTTAATGTCGCTAGATCAACGATACAGCGCGGCTTAATGTATTTTTGCGCATACCACACAACATCAGCCAAAACACGGCGCCCTTCGGCATCCGTATTTAAAATTTCGATCGTTTTTCCGGACGCGCTCCGCACAATGTCTCCGGGCCTTGTTGCCTTGCCCGAAGGCATATTTTCAACCAACCCTATAAGCCCCACAACATTGGCCTTAGCTTTTCGTCCTGCCAAAGCCATCATAGCCCCTGTTACCGCAGCAGCACCGGACATATCATATTTCATGTCCCCCATACCTGCGGAAGGCTTTAGAGAAATCCCCCCTGAATCAAACGTCACGCCCTTACCAACAAGCGCAACAGGGCGCTTGTCTTTGGCACCACGTCCAGCCCCTTGCCATTTCATGATGACAAGACGAGGCGGCTTGTCGCTGCCTTGCGATACACTGAGCAAAGACCCCATGCCAAGCTTTTCCATTTGTGCTTGGGTAAGAATCTGCACGCTAACGCCCAGCTTTTTAAGCTGCCGCGTTTCCTTAGCAAAAGTTTCTGGATAAAGCTCATTAGCAGGCTCGGAAGCCAAATCCCGCGCAAAAGCAACGCCTTCGCTTACTTTCTCTAAAGACTTAAAGATAGTTTTGGCCTTGTTTGCTTCACTCATAACAAAGGTAAGTTTTTGAAGCTTTGGAGCAGCCTCTTTATCCTTGCCCTTATATTTATCAAATTCATAAAGACGAAGCTGGGCACCTTGAGCAATATAAGAAGCCAATTCTGGGGCGCTCATTTTTGCTTTTTGAATCTTGCTCATGTGCGGAACAGCAGCCTCTACCCCCATTCCATTCAAAGCCGCAGCCATTTTGGCCCCAACTTTTCGCGCCGCAATCTCATCAAGGTCGGCTTCCTTGCCAACGCCGACAACCAGCACACGCAACGGCTCTTTCTTAAAAAGAGTGTTCAAAGAAAGCACCTGCCCTGTCTTTCCCTTAAAAATTTTATCCTTCTTTATCAAGGGCAACAAAGCCCCAGAAAGACTTTTGTCTAACGCCTTAACCTCGGACGTTATAACGTTCCCTTGAGAGACAAAAATAGCCATAGCCTCTTTTTTTGAGGGCTCTGATGGCATAAAAGCGATTTTTAACATGTTTTTCCCTTTATTTTATGGCAAAGTGAAGCCTTCTGTTTTCCTTAAACCAAAGATCTCACTTTATGCGAATTCTTTTCTTTTCTGACATTATGGGCCGCACAGGCCGTGACGCAGTCAAACAATACATGCCTTTTCTTAAGGAAAAGTTGGAGCCAGACGTTATTCTTGTCAATGGCGAAAATGCCGCCGCTGGCCATGGACTCACAATGAAAATTGCGCATGAGTTTTTTGATCTTGGCGTAGATGCTATCACAACAGGCAATCATGTCTGGGCCCAAAAAGAGCTGCTCGGCGCAATAGATCAAGAGCCGCGTATCCTGCGCCCCCTTAATTATCCTGAGGGCACCGCAGGAAAAGGCCTTTATCTTCATAGGCTCCCCGATGAGCGAAAGCTTCTGATCGTCTGTTTAATGGGGCAAGGCTTTATGGTACCAATACTCAATGATCCTTTTGTGGTTTTGAAAGAGGCTCTTGCCGCCTATCCTTTAGGGGCTGCGGTTAATGCCATATTCGTTGATTTTCATGCCGAATCCACGGCTGAGAAAATGGCGTTGGCCCATTATATGGATGGGTCTGTCTCGGCACTCATTGGTACGCACACGCATATTCCTACCGCTGATCTTCAGATTCTTGAGGGCGGCACAGCCTTCCAAGCCGATGCGGGTATGTGCGGCGATTTCAATAGCGTCATTGGAAGCAAGCCCGAAGCTTCTCTCTTTCGCTATATCAAGAAAATGCAAAATGGTCGTTTACCGCCTGCGGAAGGCGAGGCAACAATCTGCGCTACCTATATTGATGTCGATGATAAAACAGGTCGTGCCACGCATATTGATTCGGTCCGTCTTGGCGGGCGGCTGAAACAGAAACTGCCGTAAGATTCTGAACTGGTTCTAAAAGCTACTCTGCTTTAAAGGGCCGAGAAAGGAGAGCCGCGATAGAATCTTCTACCTTGGCACCCTGATTCAACACCGCGTCAACAGCCTCAACAATCGGCATTTCAACGCCTTTATCTCTCGCCACTTGGGCCGCAGCCGCAGCTGTTGGCACACCTTCAGCCACAGAGTTGCGTGATGCTAAAATCTCGTCCAAAGACTTGCCTTGCCCCAACGCAACACCAAGCGACATATTCCGCGACTGTGTGCTGGAACAGGTCAAAACTAAATCGCCCTGCCCCGAAAGGCCCATCAGTGTTTCTCGTTTCGCTCCCAAAGCTTGGCCAAAGCGCATCATCTCAACAAGCCCACGCGTGATCAAAGCCGCGCGCGCGTTTTCGCCCATGCCGCATCCCGTTGCAATGCCTGTTGCCACAGCCAACACGTTTTTAATCGCACCGCCTAAGGAAACACCGACAACATCGCCGCTCATATAAGGGCGGAAGGTCACGCTCCCAATAGCCCGACAAAGCGCCATAGCCAAAGCCTCATCCCGCGCCGCCAGAGTCACAGCTGTAGGCTGATTCCGCGCCACTTCTATAGCAAAACTTGGTCCCGACAAAACCGCAACAGGATGATCCGGCAGAGCCTCTTCGATAATCTCAAAGGGAAAACGGAAGCTGCCGCGCTCAATCCCCTTGGAACATAAGATAACGGGCGCTTTTTGGCCGTCTTTAATGGCGTCTTTGAGCTGCTGACAAAGGCTGGCGCTATACTGAACAGGCGCAACCCAAAGATAGGCATCACACGCAGCCATATCCTTCAAAACATTTGTAGCCCGCAAGGCAGGATCAAGCGCAACGCCTTTCAGAAAAACTTTGTTTTCATGAGAGATGTTGATTGATTCAACAACATTTTCCTCACGCGCCCACAAAAGGACATCTCGTCCCGCACGGATAAGCGCTGCGGCTAACGCTGTTCCCCATGCGCCGCCGCCTATGACTCCGAATTTTTGAAATTGATTCATCCTACTAATTCCTCCAACGGCCAACGAGGCCGCGCCCTTACGCTTAAATCATCCTTCATGCCAAGGCGAAAACGCTCTAACCCCGCCCACGCAATCATCACGCCATTGTCTGTACAGAAACTAACAGGCGGCACGTGAAACGCAAGACCATGAGCGCTGGCAAGGCTCAATAATTTTTCTCGTATCGCTTTGTTCGCTGCAACGCCTCCTGCAACAACAAGCGCTTTGACTTCAGGCGCCATTTGAATCGCATGAGATGTCCGCTCTTCAAGAATGCTTGCGATCGTCATTTGTAAAGAGGCCGCCATATCAGCCACAAACGGGGACTCCAAAGGCTGATCCTGTTTTATAACCTCTTGCCGCACTGCGGTTTTAAGACCAGAAAAAGAAAAATCGCAACCCTGACGGCCCCTCATAGAGAGCGGCAAAGTAAAGCGTGAAGCATCACCTTCCTGTGCGGCTTTTTCGAGCGCAGGCCCTCCCGGATAGCCCAACCCCAAAAGCTTAGCACTTTTGTCAAAACATTCTCCGGCCGCATCATCACGTGTTGTCCCCAAACAACGATAGCGCCCCACGCCTTCGGCCAAGACAAGCTGACAGTGCCCGCCGGAAACAAGCAGCAATAAATAGGGAAACGCAATATCGTCTTGAAGACGAGCCACGAGCGCATGAGCCTCAAGGTGATTAATGGCGATAAAAGGCTTATCTGCGACTAGCGCCAAAGCCTTTCCCATCATCGCACCCACCATTACTCCACCGATGAGCCCTGGACCACAGGTTGCCGCAATGGCATCCATTTGATCCAACGTCATTTCCGCTTCATCAAGTGCCGCGCGGACAAGCTCTTCGATTTTATCCAAATGCGCACGTGCCGCTACTTCAGGCACCACGCCTCCATAGGGCCGATGAGCCTCAAGCTGCGTAGCCAGCGCATGGCCGCAGATCCGACGCGAGGGATCTGCATCATCACACACCACCGCGACGGCCGTTTCATCACAACTGCTTTCAATTCCAAGGATATAGGTCATAACCCTGTTCATATGGCATATTCTTACTTCTTTTGCGAGGCATAGAAATGTTCTCCTTTTACCCCACAACAAAAAGAGCTAAGCTCCGGTTATGAAAGTGATTCGCATTATTTTGGGATTGGACCCAGGCCTCCGCCATACAGGCTGGGGCGTTATTCGTCAGGAAGATAATCGCCTCTCTTTTTTAGGTGCTGGGCGCATCAATCCTCCCCCCGATCTGCCCATGGCCGAGCGTTTATCAACCCTGTACACCAAACTTGATGAAATTATCAGGCAATACGCCCCCGATGAGGCCGCTCTTGAAGAAACGTTCGTTAATAAAAATGCAGCATCCGCTCTGAAACTGGGCCAAGCGCGCGGCGTAGTCATGCTGGCAGCCGCCAATCAGGGGTACAGTGTTACGGAATACTCTGCCAATAAAATCAAACAGTGCGTAACAGGATATGGTCATGCTGATAAAGGGCAAATTCAGAGCATGATTTCTGTTTTGCTTCCCTCTTCTGGCAAATTAAGCGAAGATGCCGCCGACGCGCTAGCCGTGGCCATTTGCCACGCACATCATGGACCTTGCTTATGATCGGAAAATTAAGAGGCATACTCGACTCAAGCCACGGCAACCAACTGATCTTGGACGTTGGCGGCGTGGGGTATTTGGTCTCTTGCTCAGCCCACACGTTGCGCCTAGCTGGTAACACTGGCGATTCTTTAGCCTTATGGATCGAAACGATTGTGCGTGAGGATGCGATCAGCCTCTATGGCTTTATGGAAGAAACAGAACGAGACTGGTTCAAATTACTCACAACCGTTCAGGGCGTTGGAGCCAAAGCTGCCCTATCTATTTTGGGCGTACAATCACCCGAGACTCTTTCTGCAGCTATAGCGGCTCAAGACAAAAAGGCTTTCACCGCCGCCGATGGAATAGGACCAAAAATTGCCACGCGCATTGTAACTGAGCTCAAGGACAAAGTGGCCCATTTCAGTACACATTCAAACAGCACCCCTTCTGTTGCTTTTGCGGGAGACCATTTGATTGAGGATACCATTTCGGCACTGACTCATCTGGGCTATCGTCGCATGGAGGCTTTTGCCGCTGCCACAGCAATAAGAGAACAACATCAAGAGGATATAAAAATAGACGACCTAATTAGGCTCTCTTTGGTCCGATTAAGTCAGGCGCAGAAAGGATAAAAAATATGGCCGATCTTCGCCTTGTCACACCCCAAGAAATGCCGAATGAAAATCCCGATGTGGCCCTGCGCCCCGAAAAGCTGGCTGATTTTATTGGCCAAAATACATTACGGGAAAATCTGAAAATTTTTATCGAGGCCGCCAAAAGCCGCAAGCAAGCGCTGGACCACACGCTTTTTTTCGGCCCCCCCGGTCTAGGGAAAACAACCCTAGCCCAAATCGTTGCTAAAGAGTTAGGTGTTGGCTTTCGTAGCACGTCCGGCCCCGTGATTGCTCGCGCAGGCGATCTGGCGGCACTTTTGACAAACCTTCAACCCTTCGACGTTTTATTTATTGATGAGATTCATAGGCTTAATCCTGCAGTAGAAGAGATTCTTTACCCCGCTATGGAGGATTTTCAACTTGATCTCCTCATCGGCGAAGGCCCTGCAGCACGTTCGGTCAAAATTGATCTGCCTCCCTTTACGCTGATCGGCGCGACAACACGCAGCGGCCTGATTACCCGTCCTTTGCGCGAACGTTTTGGGATTCCTCTGCGGCTTGATTTTTATTCGCCGCAAGAACTGCAAAAGATTGTCACGCGTGCGGCACGACTTCAGAATACGCCTCTGCAAGAAGATGGCGCGTTTGAAATCGCCCAACGGGCTCGCGGCACGCCGCGCGTAGCGGGCCGTCTTTTACGGCGCGTACGGGACTTTGCTGCCGTAGCCCATAAAGACACAATAGATGCCATAATGGCCGACAGCGCCCTAGTTCGCCTTGAAGTTGATAAAAAAGGCTTTGATGCCATGGACCGCCGTTATATGGCCATGATTGCCGAGCATTATGCGGGAGGTCCGGTAGGCGTTGAAACTTTGGCAGCCGCCTTGTCTGAACAGAGAGATGTGTTAGAAGAAGTGATTGAACCTTATCTGATTCAACAAGGATTGCTCCAACGCACACCACGAGGCCGCATTTTAACTGATTCAGCCTATCGGCACATGGGGTTGCCTGTGCCAGAGGACAAACAAACAGAAAACTCTCTTTTTCCTGAGGATTAATTTCGTGTCACCCCATACTCTTACACTCCGCATTTTCTTTGAAGACACGGACGCGCAAGGAGTCGTCTATCACGCCAACTATCTGCGACTGGCCGAGCGTGCCCGCAGCGAGTGGCTCCGCAGTTGTTTGGAACCCGAAAATGATGTCCTTTGGCCTGAGGATGGGCCTTTAGTCGTTGTACGCCACTTGGAGATAGACTACCTAGCATCGGCTAAGCTTGAAGATATAATTTCAATCGAAACACGCCTTACCCATCTGGGTAGTGCCTCCTTTAAACTGCACCAAACTTTTTATCGCGATAAAGAAATATTGACGGACATTAAAATATCTCTTGTTTGCATCAGCCGTAAAGGTAAAGTCTTGCGAATCCCCGCCTCGTGGCGTGAAAAAATAGAGCCTCATCTTCAAGAAGGAGTTTAATCTCTTATGGCAACACCACAAATCGTCGATCAAGTTCAGCTTGCAGGCTCTGCCGCTACGGACATGTCTCTTTTAGGCCTCTTCAGCCATGCCGATCTCATCGGGAAGGGCATTATGGTTGGCTTGTTATTAATCTCTGTTTTTACATGGGCTCTTATTTTCAACAAAGCAGGGCGTATTTCAAATCTTAAGCGGCGAGCTGCGTTTTTTGAGGAAAAATTTTGGTCAACGGGATCATTAGACACGCTCTTCAACAAAATCCGTCGCCCAACCGACCCTATGCAGTCTGTTTTTGTGGCAGGCATGAAAGAATGGAAAAGCGCCCATGAAAAGGGCCTTCTTGGAACGGCTCAAAGCAAACAACACCTTTTAGATCACATTGATCGCGTACTGCAAGTTACCGTAGGTCGTGAAATGGCGCTGATCGAAACATGGATGACTTTTTTGGCATCGGTCAGTTCTGTGGCTCCGTTTATTGGCCTTTTCGGTACGGTATGGGGCATTATGCGCGCCTTCATCGGTATTGCCCAAGCCCAAAACACAAGTCTGACTGTTGTTGCCCCAGGTATTGCCGAGGCACTTCTAGCTACCGCTATGGGCCTCGTCGCCGCAATCCCCGCAACAGCTGCTTACAATAAATTCACAACTGAATTAGGCCGTTATGGAGCTCGCCTTGATAACTTCGCCAATGATTTTGTCGCAACGCTTTCCCGCAACATGGAAGGGGATAGGTAATGGCTGGCGCTTTGATGTCTTCTAGTGGCGGCAATCGCCGTGGACGACGCGGCGGGTACCGTCCCGTTGCCGATATTAATGTCACGCCTTTGGTTGACGTTATGCTAGTGCTTTTGATCGTCTTCATGGTCACAGCACCGTTGCTGACTGTCTCGGTGCCTGTTGATCTGCCAAAGACGAAAGCGTCTCAATCCTCCCCTGCCAAACAAGAAGAAGAGCCGTTGATCATCAGCCTCAATTCTAAGGGCAATATCTATATTCAAGAAACGCAGACCTCGCCGCATAATCTTGTAAAAAAACTCAAGGCTCTGACAAAAGCCAATGCTGACGCACGAGTTTTTGTACGGGGTGACAAGAACATTTCTTACGGCAAGGTTATGGAAATTATGGGCATCATCAACGCCGCAGGATATCGCAAAGTCGCCCTTGTAACGGAGTTGCCTGACTCGGAAGAAAAATAGGAACGGGATAAATGGAACAATATAACCCTCCCTCGCAACAACAAACCTGAGCTTTTATCTTTTTTATGAACAACTCTCGGGAAAATCTGACTGGCAGCTTTATCACATCTGCTCTGCTGCATGCAGGCGGGATGTTTTTTCTTGTTTTCGGTATGCCCAGCCTCTCCAAAGCGCCGCCACCCTTACCGTGGAAACCTGTTCCCGTCGATATTGTGGAGATTGGAGCCATTACCAACACACGCCTGCGCAGCCAAACAAAACCGACTCAAAAAACCGCGCCCCCCAAGCAAGAATCAAAACAAGAATCAAAGCCGGAACCTAAACCAGCCCCCTTGCCTCCTGTAAAAAAACAAGAAGAGACAAAGAAGGTTGAAAGCACACCTATTAAGGACGAAGTTCTTTTGCCGAGCAAAGAAAAACCTAAGAAAAAGCCTGAGCCCAAACCCCAGCCAGAGACTGACCCAAAAAAGGAAACAGAGTCAGAACAAGATGCTGATCCCTTAGCCAGCGTATTGAAAAACTTGGCTGATATCAAAAAAGAAGCCCCTCCCATTCCTGATGCCAAGATTGACAAGGCCTTCAACAATGGAGACTCGGCAGAAGGTGAAGGCAAAGGCTTTGGCCCCGCCCTTTCAGATCGTCTGACAATTTCACAAGAAGATTCTCTTCGCCGTCAAATCGGAAGCTGCTGGAATATGCCCGTAGGGGCTCGCTATGCCGAAGATTTAATTGTTGAAGTTTTGATTGAAGTAAATGAAGATCGCACTGTGCGCTCGGCACAAGTCGTCGATCAACTCCGCTATGCCTCGGATCCCTATTTCCGCGCAGCGGCAGAAGCAGCGCTAAGAGCCTTGCGCCATCCACGCTGCACACCGCTGGAGCTACCAGAAGACCAGTACGAGCAATGGAAAACCATACGTTTCAATTTTGACCCAAGGGATATGATATGAGACAGGTATCAGTCAACCGCCATCAGGAATTAGCACGAATTCAGAGAACTTTCTGCCTTCTGTTTTCTGCCCTTTGTTTTCTAATGTCTGCATCCGCACACGCCGAGGTTAATGTCGATATTACGCGTGGTGTCGTTGAACCTATCCCCGTTGCTTTACCTTCATTTCATGGTGATGATCATATCGAATCCAAATTCGGTAGTGATATTGCGCGAGTCGTTGGACAGGATTTACTGCGCTCGGGATTGTTTAGTCTGGTTGATCCTAATTCCTTCATTCAAGATCATGCCTCGCTTTTGGTTGCGCCTCGCTTCGCCGATTGGCGTGTACTGAATACACAAGCGCTCGTTGTCGGGCGCGTACAACGACAAAGCGATGGGCGACTCAAGGTCGAATTCCGCTTGTGGGATGTATTTGGCGAAAAACAAATGACCGGTCTAGCCTATTTCACCGTCCCTAACAATTGGCGCCGCGTTGCACATATTGTCGCAGACGCAATCTACAAACGAATCACAGGGGAAGATGGTTATTTTGATACTCGTATCGTTTATATCTCGGAAAGAGGCCCCGCCAATACACGCATCAAACGTTTGGCTATTATGGATCAAGATGGTGAAAACCACCGCATCCTCAGTGATGGCAGCGCACTTGTCCTGACCCCGCGCTTTTCACCAACAATGCAACAAATCACTTATATGGCCTATTACAAAAACAGGCCCCGCGTTTATTTGTTCAACATTGATACAGGCGCTCAAGAAGTTTTGGGCGATTTCCCCAACATGACGTTCGCACCACGCTTTGCTCCTGATGGCAAAAGTGTTGTCTTTTCTCTTTCAAAGAACGGCAATTCGGACATTTATGCTATGGATCTAAGAACAAGAAACACACAACGCTTGACGAAACATCCTTCGATTAATACAGGGCCGAGCTATGCGCCTGATGGCAAAAAAATCACCTTTGAATCGGACCGTGGCGGCTCCCAACAAATCTACGTCATGGATAAGAACGGCAATAACGTCAACCGTATCAGCTTTGGCCAAGGACGCTACGCAACACCTGTCTGGTCACCACGGGGAGATTTGATTGCCTTCACAAAACAATTAAAAGGGCGCTTTTATATCGGTGTGATGCGCCCTGATGGGTCTGGTGAGCGGCTTTTAACAGAAGATTATCACGTCGAAGGGCCAACATGGGCCCCGAACGGCCGTGTTTTGATGTATTTCAAGGACTTACCGTCAGGCTATGGAGGCAGACAAAGGAAGGCCAGGCTCTATAGCATTGATCTGACGGGCTTTAATGAGCGTGAGATTTCTACTCCGTTGGATGCCTCTGACCCCGCTTGGTCTCCCTTAATCCCTTGATATTCCAAAATATAATGCGAAAGTATTCTTTTGAAGAACTCGTTTCATGAATTTTGTGCTATACTGGGCGGGCACATATTCATTAAAAACTTTTTTTAAAAGGAATAGGGTTATGAAACAGAACACTCATCGCGTTAGAATGAGCGCCCCTACGGAATCGCAAAAAGCAGGGCGTAGCCTCACGGTACGAAGCATTATTCATTGTGTTTCAGCAGTAGCGTGCTTGAGCGGAATTTTAATCGCATGTCTTTCTGCGGACCCCTTAGCAGGACAAGATTTAATGCAGCTTGCTGGGGGTGCTGTTTTAACTGGAGTAGGACTTCTTGGCTTGATTCTATCAGGAAAGCCAGAAGAACCATCGGGGCCGAAAAGAAACCGCCATAAGGACGCAACAAGAGCGTCCAGCACAAAAATGATTGATGGTGGCGTTATGACTCCAATCACAACTTTGTCAAATCCAAACAACCATAATAAAGACGGACGGAAGATAGCAGACAACCATGCTCGCTTGCGTACCCAAAACAAAGTGATCATGTCGAACATTCCCCACTAACTTTAGTGCCAGAAGAAAACATACAAAGAGCCGCCTGTTTTTTTGCGGCTCTTTTTTTTGTTTGTTTGTTTTTGTCCCCTTGATTCGTAACGCAAGTCGAGCTAGTCTCCTTGGTGTAGGGTTGAGGGCTTTCTCGCATGGGGCGGAAGGATTCCTCTTAAACCTTGATCTTTTCAGATTTACCAAAATGCTCTGGAACTAACCGGACAATGCGTAGTCACTCCGGCCACATCTTGAGACAAAGGGGGACAACAATGAATAAATTTTTATCTCTGGCAGCAGCTCTGGTCCTGCTCTCAGCTTGCGGCTCAACAGGAAATGATGGCGGCATGGGATCCATGGACGGAACCATGAACACACCCAACGGCGGCTCATCTTTGCAAGGAGGCATGGGTGTAGCTAATCCAGGTACACAAGAAGATATGGTCGTCAATGTTGGCGATCGCGTCTTCTTCAACTTTGATCAATCAAACTTGACTCAAGAAGCTCGCTCAACATTGGATCGCCAAGCGTCATGGCTTCGCAAATATCCAAACGTTTCTGTTACAATCGAAGGCCATTGCGACGAGCGTGGCACGCGTGAGTACAACCTTGCTCTTGGCGAACGTCGTGCTATGGCCGTCAAGAACTATCTGGTTGCAACGGGCGTTGGCGAAGACCGCTTGACGACTGTGAGCTATGGCAAAGAGCGTCCTGCTGTTCTAGGTGGCAACGAAGCAGCTTGGGCACAAAACCGCCGCTCTGTTACGGTAGTTATGCAATAAGCTTCGCTTATAATAAAGAAAGGCCGCTGTTTTTTATAAAGCAGCGGCTTTTTTTATGTCTGCTTCCTTCACCCCGTGAATCTCAACGATCTTGATCCTACCTGTTTGCCCTGCCTTTAAAAGAACCTCTGCCTTAGAAAGACCGAGTTTCTTCGCGATTTGCTGACAGATTTCTTGATTGGCCTTGCCGCCTTCTGCCCTGGATGCTACAGCAATTTCAAGCGCCTGTTTGCCCTCGCCAATATCAACTACGCACCAACCTCGCGCATGCTTGCTGTTTGGCTTTGCCTTGACCGTAACGCGCACGCCGCCCTCAAAAGAAGAAAGAAAAGACATCAATCTAGATTCAATTCCTCAGGCGATCTATGGATCGCCCACCATCCGGGCGTATAATGTGGTTTTTTAGGAGCTGGCTCAGAAAAGAAGCTGTGGAGAAGAGCCTTCAGATTCGACCCTACCTGAGATGCAGGACCCTTTGTCCCCGTAGCCACATTAGGCACAGCCGCCGCTTGCGTTGGATTTAGGGGTTGCGTCTTTTTAAAGTGAGCTGTTTTGCGGTACCAGTGCTTTGTTGGTTGGTAATCTTTACGTTTATTTTCTAACGAAGGATCAACCCAAAATTTCGGCGCGCTGGCATTACCAGTACGAAGCAGGGGGTCCATAAAAGAAAATATCTTTAACGGCGCATAAAATTGGGGGGGTCTTTGACCATAAATCAAATCGAGATAACTCATCCTTGATCCTCCTTCATCTGTAAGATGCGCAATTGGCTCACTCTATCACAAAAAGAAAAAACTCTAAAGAGTCCATGGTCGCCTGCCTGTTCGAACCGTTTTGATCATTATGTCATCTTCAGACAGAAAAAGACTGTGCCCGCCTTTCTGAGCTAACGCCTTTTCATCAATGATATATTTAGCCTCGCATTTCTGAAGAGCAAAGGGCGCAACAACGATATCTGCGTTTTGGCATGAATCTGAAATTGTCTGAAAAGAAGCTTTATCCATAAGAAACGCGGTTTTAAGTCCCTCTTTTCCAAACCAAAATACCTTATCCTTAGGTGGTTTTAAAAACGTGACCCACCGCGCGTTGGCGAGCTGTTTCCACTGCGCTGGTAAAAAGCCCATTTTCTTTTTGCCATAAAGAAGCAGTTTATGATCCTGTGTCCGCACCGCCCAAACGCCTTTTTCAGCCGCAACAAAAATATCCGGCGTTTGGCTATAAAGGGGATAAAAACATGCGATAAAAAAAGAAATTAAACCCAAAAACCTCCATTTCTTCTGCCATAAACACACCCAAAAACCGCCTCCCACAGCCATAAAAAAGGCCGCATAAGGCATCAATGGCATATTAATCTGTGCATAAGGCCAGCTTGATACCTCACGCGCCACATCAATAATAACCGCAACACCTTGCCCCGTCGCTTTGACAAAAGGAGCCTCTAGCCCAAAGGGTGTCGTGAGATATGTCAACAAAAGCGTAGGCATAACCCAAAAACTGGTCAAAGGAAGGGCAATCATATTGGCAATCACGCCGTAAAAGCTGAAGCTTTGAAAATGAAAAAGTGCAAAAGGGGTGGTTGCTGCTGTTGCGAGCAACGAGGTCACTATAATATCCAACCCGCTTCGTCCTATTTTTCTAAGCCACCGAGGAAACGCCTGACTTGCCCCCTCTTTAATAGCCTGATCGAAGCGCTTTTCATAAAAAGCAACCATTGCCAGAACAGCCGCAAAAGACATCTGGAAACTGGGGCCAACCACAGCGCTAGGAGCCAGCAGCATAATCACCATCGCCGCCAAGGCCACAAGGCGCATGCTCATAGCCTTACGATCCGCAATAACGGCAAACAGAACTATTCCGGTCATTAATGCCGAACGAACCGTCGGCGTCTCTGGCCCCACCAACATTACGTAGGCTGCTGTACTGAAAATAGCGGCAAAAGCTGCAATTTTTTTCGTATGAAATCGTAAAGCTACCATCGGGACAAGCGCCAGCAAAAACCGAAGAGGGATATAAACCAAAAGCGCAAACATGCTGACATGAATGCCCGAGATCGACAGCAAGTGCGACAGACCAGAGGCCCGCATAGCTTTCATGACATCCGCATCAATACTCGATTGGCTACCGGACAAAAGCGTGGCCGTCATATCAGCTTCTGGACCGCTCAAGTGCTGATAGCTTTTATCCAGAAGTGTCCGCCTCATCTTCTCAAAAACGAGACTAAATCCGTCCCAAAAGAAAGGCGGCTCGTCTGTTTTCCGCAAACGAGGCCCCGCATAAGCCACAGCCGTTCCGCCAAGTTGCTTAAAGTAACTGTACCGTCTGAAATCGTAAGTGCGAGGTGCCACGCTTTCTCCAGGAGGCCATAAAGGCCCCCAAACATTCACGATCGCTCCCGCAGGAGGCAGGTCAGCCAACGGCATCTTCGTTTTCACCCTGATATAACGCGGCGTTTCGGCTTTAGAGACACCTCTAATATAAGGATCTTTTAAAAGAATCCTTGTCTTATTATCAGGCAAAACATCCGCATGCATAAGACGACCCGTAACGGAGGTTGCGTCCATAGGATGCGTCAAGAGCGGCGCACGGACAAACCAGCTTTCTATTTGTGCCGCATTAAATCCCAGAAAAAACGTCAAAAGCGCCGCGCTAAGGGGCTGAAAAACGTTATTGTTTCGAAACAGATAAGCAATTATGAGCCATAACG
>JBFXDW010000032.1:0-18876 GCA_050180745.1 Bdellovibrionales bacterium
CCAGCGCGTGGTTTGGAACAACCAAGGGCAAGTCTCGACGACCGAGCCGCTTAACGATCCCAAGCTGTACCAGGAGTTCTTCGACAAGCTCTCGCAGTCGGTCTTCCTGACGGCCAACGAAATCTAACGCATTGAAACAAAAGGAAAGCCAATGTCCCGCCAGCCAATCAAGACCGTAGCAGTTCCCTTTATGGCCCTTTTGCTTCTGACCGCCTGTCAGACAGATAGCCGCAATCAGGTTCTGCAGACCTCCGAGAGCCAAGTGGCGCTCCGCAACATGCAAAGCCGGGCCTTCGATACGACCGACAAGGCCAAGACCCTGCGCACCATCATCGCCACGCTTCAAGATCTGGGCTTTGTGATCGACAAGGCCGACGCCACTCTCGGCACAGTAAGTGGAACAAAATTAAACGGTTACGCCATGCGTATGACTGTCAGCGTCCGTGATCGCGGCACCACCCAGACTATCGTCCGCGCTAACGCTCAGTACAACATCACCGCCATTGAGGATCCGCAGCCATATCAACAATTCTTCGCTGCCCTTGAAAAGGCAATGTTCTTGACAGCGCAACAGGTGGATTAACAAATATGGTTAAAAGAGATTATCGTGATTGAAGTTGTAGGGTTTTTTGTCCAAAATCAGCGGGGCAGAATCTAATCAAAAAACATTGGAAGTTAGGACAACGATGGGCGATCTCATTCCATCCAGCTACACAGGGCCCGGTCAATCAATTGATCAATTGGTGGCCTGCCTATCTGTGAATGAACTAAGCAATATTCTTGGTGATGATATTACGGCAATTATCACCTCACTATTTCCGATCAAAAAAGAAGAGACTCTGAAAAGCATAGCAGCAACCTATATCAGAAACAAAGCAGACGAGATTTTTTCTAATCGAGATTTTCGGAATATCCTTTTCGATTCGATGTCCGTGGAAAAGAAAGATGAATTAGTTAAAAGATTAGAAATCTCGAGTATTGAAAAATTAAAAAGGCTTAATTCTTCCGAAGATAAAGATAGATGGAGCAAGATGCTTGGCTTTTTTGGTGTTGACGCCAAGACCATCATTCCCTTTAGCCTAGACCCAGATCAAGAAGACGTTATGCCTGAGTTCGGGTTGTTTCCCCATCAAGCCCGTGCAGCAGATCAAGTTTGTGCAGCAATAAAAGGCGGGTATGGACGCGCAATACTCCATATGCCGACGGGGGCAGGAAAAACTCGCACGGCTATGCATATCATATGTCGGTTTTTGACCGAACTGGGGCCTACAGTAATTATTTGGCTTGCCTCTAGCGCTGAACTTCTCGACCAAGCAGCTGATGCCTTCCAAAGTGCCTGGGCCAAGCTAGGCAATCGAAAGCTCAGTATCGTTCGTTTTTGGGGAGATAGATCTCCAGACATGCTGTCGATGAAAGACGGCCTCGTTGTCGCTGGGCTGCAAAAATTAAACGCTTATAAATGTAAAGATTCCCTTGCTCTTCTAAAATTGGCCCAGGCGACCGCGCTCGTCGTTGTTGATGAAGCGCACCAAGCAGTTGCCCCCACATATAAATCCCTGATTGAAACGCTCTCTCAAACTGGTTCTCACAACGCCTTGCTTGGACTGACGGCTACGCCCGGCAGGACTTGGTCAAAGATAGCAGAGGATGAAAAGTTGTCTGATTTCTTTGATGGAAAGAAAATTATGCTGGAGATTTCCGGCTGGGATGATCCCGTTTCTTATTTGATGGATGAAGGATATCTAGCAAAACCATCTTTTAGGCGACTGAACTACACTCCCGCCCCCTATCTTGCTGAGCGATTAAAGAATGTAAGTTTACAGACGGATGATTTTGAAAGTGACGCATTGGAGTTGCTTGGTGAAAGTGTCGCTCGGAATCTTATTATCATTGAGGAAATCCAGCGACTATTAGCGGCTGGTCATCGACGAATTATCCTTTTTGGTTCCTCTGTCAGACATGCGGAAATTTTATCCGCTGTACTCCTCGCCCTCAAAATTGACTCGGCCTGCGTCACTGGCGAAACAAACAAAACGAATAGATCACGGATAATCAATGCTTTCAAAGCTGAGACAGGGCCCGCGATGGTCTTATGTAATTTTGGTGTTTTGACGACTGGGTTCGATGCCCCCAGAACAAGTGCCGCTGTAATTGCTAGACCAACAAAATCACTCGTTTTGTATAGTCAGATGGTTGGACGTGCCACACGCGGCCCCAAGGCTGGGGGCAATGAAACTTGTGAAATCTCTACGGTAGTCGATGTTGACTTGCCGGGCTTCGGCGATGTGGCTGAAGCCTTCACTAACTGGGAGGATGTTTGGAATGTCTCCAACTAATACTGCTGAACATATGATTGATCCTGCTGTGACAGAGCCAGAAGCAATGGAAGCATCCGTCATTCCTTCTCGCCTTGCCATTACGGCAATGAGAGATTCCGGATATAAGAATACAGCATACGCACTGGCAGAGTTGATCGACAACTCCCAGCAAGCGAAAGCAAAGAAAATCGAAGTTTTCTGCCTAGAAAAACGCGAGGTTGTGCAGGCCAGAGAGCGGCGGAGGTTGTCCAAAATTGCCGTTCTTGATGATGGTGAGGGTATGGACATCCTTACTTTGAGAAAGTCGTTGCAATTTGGAAACGGAACTCGCTTAGGCGATAGAAGCGGCATAGGTCGTTTCGGCATGGGTTTACCAAATGCCTCCATATCTCAAGCCGCACGCGTTGATGTGTGGAGTTGGAGAAACGGACCTGACAATGCGTTGCATACGTATATTGATGTCAGGGAAATTGAAGAAAACAAAATGCAAACGGTGCCGTTTCCAGACCATTTACCGGTTCCAGACGAATGGCGTGAATTATCTAATGGAATCGGGCTAACCGGTACCTTGGTTGTTTGGAGCGATCTCGACATTAATAGGCTTACGTGGAAAAGTGCCAAGTCAACGTTACAGAACGCCGAAAAAATTGTTGGCCGAGTATACCGCCGCTTTATTATATCCAACGCTCTATCCATCAGACTTTTTGCCAAAGAGGAAGGAAATGGCGTTGTCTTTGATCAAGAGGCTGTCTTTGACGATCCGTTGTATTTGTCTCCATCGCCATTAATGCCAGCCCCCTTTAATCAAAAACCGATGTTTGATAAAGCTTTCGATGACGATTGTGAGATTGTTTACGAGGGAAAGCCTTATAATGTTAAAATGCGTTTTTCTGTTGCGACCCCTGATACAGTTCAAGAGGCGGGTAATAAAAAACGCGGCGACACCTATTATGGAAAGCTTGCCCGCAACAACATTGGCGTTTCAGTCGTTCGTGCAGACAGAGAGCTTATGCTCGATCCAGGCTGGTGTATCGGCTACGACCCACGTGAAAGATGGTGGGGTGCAGAAGTAGAATTTCCGCCAGCACTTGATGAGCTTTTTGGCGTCACAAATAACAAACAAGCTGCCACACATTTTTCAGAGCTTGCTACCGTCGAATGGACACAACTCGCTGATGAAGGAGAGGTGTTCATGGACGTTGTTGAAAGGTTGAAGGCCGATGGAGACCCTCGGGGATGGCTCTTAACCTTGAGTGAAACTATCAAAAGAAACATTAAACAACTTCGTGAAACGATCAAGGCCCAAGGGGAAGGTTTGGGTGTAAGCAGGAAAAATCGACACGAAGAGCCGGATGAAGTTACGGGTGTTGTTAACGAGCGATGGAAAGAACGGTCGAAAGAACAACCCATAGCAGGTGAAGATGAGCCGACGACAGAAACAGACCTTGAAAACATCCGCGTCGATCTTACTGACAATAAAGGATATGCTGCGGAAGATGTTGAGGCGCTGATTAGGTTGATACAAGACAGCGACCTAAAGGTGTTTTTCTCTAAAGCAGATTTTCCAGATCCATATCAGTTGTTTAATGTGGACATAAAAGGAAACGTCACAGAGATCGTTTTTAATAGAAGACACCCTGCATTTGATGACACCTTTGGCACCATAAATACTGTAGATGAGGATTTCGATGATCTCTCAGCTCTTGAATTAAGAGAAAGGCTTATGAGAGCTATAAATGCGTTCAAGATCATATTTGCCGCCTGGGCTCGATATGAACGCGAAGCTGGCATTGATCGCTCAAAAGCCCTTCAACGGGTGAGATTTGAGTGGGGGCAGATAGCCGCTAAATTTCTTGACCCCGAAGATGACCTCGTTTTGTAGCTGAGTGGATACCATGATAGTTGACGGAGAAAAACTGAAGGCACTGCTTTCGGTGAGCAGGAAAAAAACGTTACTCTGCGCCCCTTTTATCAAAGCAGAGGTTCTTCGTACAATATTCGCGGTGATCCCGTCCGGCGTTCAGATACAGGTATATACCCGTTGGAGAGCCAAAGAAGTCGCCGCTGGAGTAAGCGACCTTGAAGTTTATGATATAGTGAAGGAGCGAGATGGAGCGTCACTTTACGTATTAGACAACCTACACGCCAAACTTTATTCGACCGATGAAGCCGCCTATGTCGGTTCAGCAAATTTAACTGCTGCTGCACTTGGATGGAAGGAGGACAGCAACATTGAGATACTTGTTCCAGTTTCGATCAAGGAAGAAAACGTTCTGAGGCTTATTAATCAGCTTCAGTATGCAGAAGCCGCAACAGAAGAACTGAAAGCGAAAATACGCGATGAGGTTGTTTCACTCGGAGATGTTATGAAGCTAGATGATGATCCCGCCGCTTCCGGCATCGCGTATCTTTATACGCACAAAAATCCCTGGCTTCCATGCTGTGCCGCCCCTAATAAGCTATACACAATATATAAGAACCCAACCTCTGTCGCAGAGGGAACAAGGCATGATGGGCTCTCAGATATTCGAGCGTTAGGCGTGCCCCTCGAGCTAGAACAATCGACATTTAACAACAAAATATCGGAAGCGCTGCTGTTAATGCCCGCCTTTGCGAGGATTATTCATGAAATCCCGCGCAGGATCACAGATGCATCAGGCATTACTTTTGTTAAAGAGACACGGCCAGATTTTTCCGATGAAGATGCGCGACGCCAGTGGTATATAATCCGTGATTGGATTCAGACTTTTTTTCAGGATAAATTTGAAGTTGCCCCCGACAGCTTCGTGGTAAGGCTCCGGCCTTGACAACTCCTCTGCGAGCCTCACTTGTGACAAGCCAGACAAACCTTGGGCTGGCCATATAGCTCATCTAAATCGACTTCGCAGGCCCCCCTACGGAGCGGGTTTGGTTGATGCTTCTCTTGAGCCCTGCGAATTCGCCCTTCATAATCCTTCTTTATTTGCTCCGCCCGTTCAGGGCTAGTCAGTTGATCCAAGGTTTCTCCCTGCGTCCATGTAAACGGAGAGCCATGATCCATTGCGTTCTTTTCATACCCCCGCGCCTCGTCAAAAGCTTCCGGGTGACGTTCTTTAAGCCTAATCCATTCGATCTTCTGCTGGAAAAAACAGAATGTGCAGCCGCTTCTTGATCGCCATTCATAATATTTGGGCAGACCAAGTCCAGAGGCCTTCAAAATTTCGATGACTCCCTGCTTGTCAATGCCATCCTCTCTGAAGGGAAGTATGGTCTTCATGTTGGGGTGATTGCCACGATAGGCCTCACGATATTCTTCATCCGACCGAATGGCTACATAGCTTAAGACCGATTTTCCCGCTTCTAGCTCTGGTTTGATCCATTGTTCAAAGGGACGGAGTTTAAGTTGGCGCGTGCACCACCGAGTCTGCGGAGAAGGAAGAAAATTGTTGTACTGCTTGAGCCAAAAATCGAAGTCACGATCAGGGTTGAGGCGACAAATAGGCTTGCCCAAAAAACCTTCTAGCCGTCCGAGAAATTCATAAACTTCAGGCAATTCTTTTCCGGTGTCAGTGAAAAAGTAATCCAGCTCCAATTCTGGATGGTTTTGGCGCATATAAACAGCCAAGGCAGCGCTGTCGCGCCCGCCAGAAAGCCCTAAAACATGACGCGTTTCGTTAGCCTTATCTGTCATGCTCGGGCTCTTTTGTTTTCTGTTGCCTCTTCATCTTCCAAGAGCCGCGCCCCTATGTTGGCTAATGCAGCCAAGATGATATCGCTGCTGGTTTTCACCTCTTTCGACAGTAGCTTGAGAACCCTATCCTCAATTTCCTTCACTACTTTCTGCTGTGTTTGTTTCACTGTGAATTCATGGACAAAGGTCTTAGGCTTGCCGTTCAGCCCAACCATGAAGGCGATAGCTTGCCGATAGTCCTCCCTGTTGTGGACGCGTCCGAAGGCCTCCGCATGGTTAAATTGCTGTGAAAGTTCCGCAAGCCGAAGACGCGCACGGCTGACATCCAGATCAATCCAATCCCTTGACGGCTTATCTGCGGCCAAACTAGCCAACCCCTCCACCCCACTATCATCTCCTTTGAAGGAAGACAGGCGTGCTGCGAAAGCATCAAGCTTAAAATCACCTGACACATGCATGATGTTTTTTGCGCGCAGGTTGATTTCTTCCAACGCAAACTTGCCCTTGCCATCAATCTGAAGCTCATCCAGCAGCTGTTTTTTCAGCCCAGCGATGAGTTTGGGATATGCCGCGACCAATTCATTAAGGCTTTTATCGAGTTCCTGAATGATCGGTTGAACATCGCCTCGATTAAGGTTTGGTTCATACTCTTTGAACAAGGTGGGTAGATCGTCGAAAAGAACCTTGTTGGGGTCATTGGCGTTCTTGATAAGCTCTCTCAAACGGATGGTATTGGGCGACAGTTCTCGCGTTCTGAGAACCCAAGACGGAAGTTCCATAACCGTCATAACAAGACGCCGCGCGATTTCCAGAGGCTCCGAGGTTTCGGACAGGCCGGGGAGATTAGGATGCAAGCGGTTCAGACTCTCCGAAATGCCAGCAAGTATCTTTTGTCCGATGTCCGAGAAGTTCATGGGGCGGAGAGAGATTTCATCCGGCACTTTGGTCAGGTAATCGATCAGCAAATCATCAATGCTGGGGCGATATACATTGGCGTGATAGACAGCATAGTCGTGCTGACGCGTTAGCAAATAGGCCAAGGCAAAAAACGGCAGCAACCCATCCTTTACGCCGTAAGGCGGCAACAGCCACACCTTATACAGAGCCGTGATAGGAACGGCTCTGTTAGGATTCTTTTTGAAGAAACGGTCTGCAGCGGCCCATAAAGGCTTCAGGCGCGCTACGTCCCGCCTAGCTGACGGTTCTTTGAGGCCAACACCGTTATCGTTTGTCCCGTACAAGCCAGTGGAGAAAAGCAAGGTCTCAAACAACCCACCTTCGGCAGGAAATCCTTCAATTCCGAGGCGCTCTTGGCCCTGTTTCTCCGTCATGGCCTTGAGAAGAGCCTTCAGAGCGGCAACAGAGTTGCTAGAAGGTTTAATGCGATTGATGAGTTCGGAGTTGATTTTGGGGGATTCAGGAAACAACTCGTCGGCCTTCTCGGAGGCCAACGCGTTAAGCTCCCTAAAGGTCAGATTTTTTGCGGACTCGCCCGAAATAAACCATTTCCCGTTTGAAAGGCAGTTCATCAAATGCTCTTCCAGGCTGTCTTTGACTTTAGCCAATCTGGATTCGACTTCGCGGCGCGCAACCGTATCCCCGCCTAAAGCCGGATTGTTGTTTCGGATCCACTCCAAGGCCTGTAGCTCTTTGGCATGGCTTCGAATAAGCCATGCATTCTGGGCGCTGCTGACAAAAACGGGCCATTTCGTATTTGCCTTGGAGGCTGCTCTGCAGATTTTGTCGATGTCTTTGTCTTCCGTGGAGCCTAACACGATCATCACGAGACCAATGGCCCCGTCAGTCGGCACATACGCTTCTGCAAGTTTCAAGGCCTGTTCGGCAGGCACAAGATCCACGTCAAACCAACGAAGAGCACCGGTCTCATGGTAATGCTTTTTGGCGACGACAGGCTGGAACCGTGCGGCCTTTCGGATCCTGTCAAAATCGAGAACCGGTACCTGTCCGTAGGCTTCTTCCGTTGCGGCATCAATGTCAAAATCGCTGCCTTGATGCAGTGAATAGGCCTTTTTGTGCTTTCGGTAACAAATGATGGATTGTGTGCAGAGTTTGCTAAGAATGTCGCCGAGTTCCGACGGCTTGATCTTGGGGAGGCACAGCGCCAGCAATTCTTTTTCAGGAGCAAGCCCCGAACGCTCTTGAAACAAGTCCATGAGAGCGATGCATTTAAGAACATCCAACGTATCTTTGTGATTGTAGGCCGCCTCGACGCGGAAAAGCGCATCAACTGCCAAAGACCATTTGTGCCCGTCCGGAGACGCCATAATGGAAGGCTCAAGATTGGCCTTCAAATAATCCCACAATCTAGCCGGTTCATAGAGAGCATCGTTCGATAGCGGCGTCGTTTTCAGGAATTCTTGGAAACCATTTGGCTCGGCGGAATTCAAAAAGCCAAAAACGCTTCTTTGATTCTGACCAAAGCGCCGCCGCGAGATAGGCCCCAGCAAGGAAGCAACAACAGGATGAAGCGGCCAACAATTGGTGAGAGACTTGGCAAGGCTATCGACATGAACGCGACGCCATGAAGCGATATGCTTTGCCGTGCTTCTGGCTAAATCGGTTGTTTTGGGTGGCTTTTTATCGCTTTTTACGGCGCGGCTGATTAAATCTACAAGCTCTTCTCCTGCAACATTCAATGGAAGATCGATGAAGCGCCCCTGAATCTTCGACCACTCATCCCGGACATCCCGGGTTAAGCGTCGCGCATATTCGGCAAAAGCCTGATGAAGAATGCCTAAAACGACAATCTTTCCTTTGCTGCGCGTGGCAATCTCGGCGAGTTGTTGGAGGACATAGATGTCGCTGTTGCCTTCAGCTGCACCTTCGAGAAACTTGCCCATTTCATCGATAACAATGAAAAGGCCGCACTCTTCATTCTTGGCAATATCGGAAATTGCGTCAATGAATGTATCTGCCGTCAGCTTTCTCTTGGTTCCCGTGCTGCTTCTAATGGCATTCATTAAGGCATCGACAATGTTCCCACGGCTGCCTACGACTGGGACAAACGTCCATCCTTTTTTTCCAGAAGCGTTGAAACTTCTCAGGACTTGCTGGGCATTTTTGTCGCCTAAAGTTGTCATCGCCCGATTGCGAAGGCGCGTGCCCTTGCCGAGCAAAGCGCTGAGCATAACCACGAGACTTGATTTTCCAGAACCGAAAGGCCCCGTCCAAGTGAACGCCGCTTCACCGGCCTGTTGCCGCCCACGCGCCATGCCGAGAAGAACCTCAATGGAGGATTGAGGGCATATAAAGCTGTTTATGGTAGCTTCGTCGCCGATATCCGTATCAATACGAATTGACCGTTGAAATCGTTCGCTGACTTGAACTTTTGTCGACAATGTAATCATTATGCTGCCCGCCGTTTACTTACAGGATGAAAATCCATCTTTAGGAAATTGTGAGGATCAAGACTTGATAGAGGTTTGTTGGCTATAACTTGGCGAAGACCTGCTGTTTCCGACCACCCAAGCGCCCCATTCGACGTGTCATCGATTGTATAAAGGCGCTCGGCTACCGCATCTTCATCGAGACACAGCACCCGCCCAGGAGAGCAAGGTTCGTAAGCGATTGTCTCAAGAGATAGCGTGCGCGCCTCTTTCGTATAGCGTTGCCAAAAGTCAACCAAGGCATAAAGAAAGACGCCATCCCCCAATGAAGCGTGATGCCCACGACGTATCTGAAAAGTATCGTTTTTGTTAACGGGCTGAATGAGTCCGAGTTCGGCAAGAGGGCTTTCGATCTGTTCTTCTGTGAAGTTGTCTTGTTTCGATGGCTTGTTGACATACGCCCGCACGAGGCATTCCACATCGCGTTTGATGGTCGCTTCGGCCATGTTTTTCCAATCGCTCCGTTCGCCACAGAGTTCGACCATCATTTTGACAAGTGTCGACCGATCAAAAACGGCGTTATTGTAATGGCTAAAAAGCCATATATAGGTCGCTTTTGCCGAGTTCGAAGCGATATTCCAATGGAAGGCCCACAGGGAGGAGGTATTTTCGAGCCAAGGGTCAAGACCGTCGTCCGGAAGCAGCAGGCGCGCAAGCGTTGTCGTGGCGATATCGCGATTCTCATCTTCGGCGATGACGTTTGAAGCCGTAGCCCAATGCCGCATTGAGGCAACCATGTTTTTCCCGACACCAAAGCGGGCAATCGAATCATCATTTAAGAAAAGGTCTTTAGTTTTGTCGTTTTTATTGTGTTGTTCACAAAAATAAACGGCATCGAATACTTTTTTTAACCATCCGTATCTTAATGGAAAAGTTTCATGACCTGAAAATTGAGGCTTATATTCGGCCTCATAAAGCAACCCTCGGCGCATAAACGAACCTTTCTTTCTCTCACTGGGGACATGTTCCAGTTTCAAATTACCACCAATTGACCTATAGTCAACTGGAAGTGTGCTCCAGTTTTTGTTATCTATTGGGGTGCGTCAATTTCGACAACGTTGTGGTGAAGCATGAATGCGAATGATCCCATATACTTAGACAATCAAGCCTCAACGCCCGTTCTCCCCCACGTGCGAGAAGCGATGCTCCCCTTCCTCGGAGAACTCTTTGGAAATCCGCACTCCAATGATCATTTTTTCGGTTGGACGGCCAAGAAAGCCGTCGATGATGCGCGCAACAAAATCGCTTCATTCGTTCAGGCAGACGCCGATGAGATCGTTTTTACCTCAGGAGCCTCCGAAGCAAATAATCTAGCCATTTTGGGTAATGCTGCGGCTCTTCAAAAAAAAGGGAAAAGAAAAGTTCTTGTCAGTGCCTTCGAACATAAATGCGTGCTCGAGAGCGCAAAGGCTGCCGCTCACCTTCACAATTTGAAGGTCGAGTTTATACAGCCAACTCAAAACGGATTGATCGATCCCGATGTTCTTGCATCACAAATCGACGATGAGGTTGGTCTTGTATCGATAATGACTGTCAACAACGAAATCGGAACGATACAGCCGATAAAAGACTTATGTCGGGTTGCACACGGCCATAATGCATTATTTCATACAGACGCCGCACAAGCGGGGGTGTTTCTTGAAATTGATGTGACTGATTCCGAGGTCGATATGTTGAGCTTGTCGGGCCATAAAATCTATGGCCCCAAAGGTATAGGATGCCTTTACATAAGGCGCGATCGCCGATCAGAAATGGCGCCTATCATTTATGGCGGAGGACAAGAGGCAGGCTTAAGATCTGGCACCCTGCCTGTCATGCTTTGTGTAGGCTTTGGGGAAGCATGCACCTTGGCCGCTTCTCATCGGGTCGAGAACCGAGAACACCTACAACGATTGTCCGACATGTTTCTAAGCAAATTAACGGGAGAACTGCCCGACACCATATTAAATGGGGATGCGTCGAAGCGTCATCCTGGGAATCTGAATCTTCGCTTTCCTGGAGTAGATGCACACAGTTTATTGCAGGCCCTACAGCCGAATGTCGCCGCATCAACAGGGTCGGCTTGTACAACAGGAACCCCGGAGCCTTCCTATGTTCTGCGAGCAATTGGTATTCCTTCGGCAGCCGCTGCCGAAGCACTTCGTTTTAGTTTTGGCTTGCAAAATACAGATGAGCACATCGCTAGAGCCACAACCTTAATTGTCGAAGCAGTAAAAGAGTTCAGAGAGCTATCTCCCGCACTTACATTGCATTCTAACTAGGGCATAATCCTGCAATTAAATGGGAAAGGCTGCGTCTTGTGGTGCCGCTTCTACTTCATCTGCAAGTTTCTTTTGAAACTTCCGGCTGTATCCCTTGATCGGTGGACAAACGCAGGCAGGGTTAGAACTTGCCGTCCCGCGGCGGTCAACAAGGTCAGCGCGAGTGCGAGGAGCGTCCAGCGCGGCGCGAAGTTAGGCATCTTTGATGTGCTGGTAGGTTTGTAGCCTTAGTGCTGACAAACTTAACCCCCACACGGTCTTTGGCAAAAAAAAGGATATTCTTGATGTGGGTAGCTCTAAAAACTATTATATGTTCCAAGAGAGCTCCTCTACTTATCGCAGAATGATTTTCTATAAAAGGCAGGAGTTGTCCCATAATAGCGTTTGAACGCATTTAGAAAATTATTGCGATGAGAGAATCCAGAAAGAAAGGCTATATCATGCATAGATTTAAGCTTTGATGTTGGCTCAAGAAGAAGGCTCTGCGCATAGTTTAGGCGTGCAACGACGAGTTCTTCTCGGAAGCTGGCTCCTACCGATTGAAATGCCGCATGTAATGTGCGTTGTGAAATTCCAACATTAGCTGCGACACGAGCGACAGACAAGTTTGGATCTTTAAAGTTTGTATAAATCTCTTTTCTGAGGCGCCGCAATAGGGTTTCTCTATAACTAGAAATCTTTTCCGCCGGATCATCAAGACACAAAGATAGATAGCAACAAATTGTATTAGCTAACTCTGTACCTGAGACATCTATATCCGTTAAATCGGTGGCACTAATCGTACGCAGCAAGTCTTTCAAGGGAGAAGCCCACGGAATAGACGAATTTAACACTTGCCTGTTTTCATAAAATCTTCTTGGCAACCACATGCTCGCAATTTGTTCGTCTGTATTAAATCCGATTAGTCTCATATTCTGACATTTTGATGAGTATAGACAGGCTTCATGGTTGTTCAGAAGCATAATATCATTTTTCTTTAAGCTGAATTCTGCGCCTCTCTGTTCATAGGTGCAGTGATCTGACTCTGACAGTACGAGAGAGAATGCAGCGCGTTGGTTCGGGGAAAAAAAGATGCGCTGCTCACAGCCAGGGCCTGCCTCCTGAAAGCGATTTTTGATGAGCGTTCCCGTAAAGCTGTCTTCCTCAAACTTTGAGACGGTCGCGTGGAATGGAGTTGTCGGCCAAACTTTATAGGAATACTCGCCAGACGCCGATCTAAGGTCCTCGATTATTCCTTTCAATATGCTGGGAGTTGGCGCAGTTACCGTTGATATTGCACATGATGTTTTCTTCATTCACTAACCATAGGCGTGATGTTTTGGTGCTGTTTCGGACTTTTGCCAGTACTCTTTTTGAAAACTGCAGAAAAGTGGCGAGCACTGGTGAAGCCAACCTGATAAGCTACTTCTGATATTCTTTTGCCTTTATGAAACTTACTCTCCAACAATTTTGTGGCCGCTCTGACGCGCAGTTTAAACAAGAAGTCGTAAAAAGTGAGGCCATCGTTATGTAGTGCGCCATATAGGGTGCTTCGCGATATGCCCAATTTAGCTGAAACAGAGTCTGGTGATAGGTCGGGATTCTTGTAGTTATTGCGGATCTGTCGCTTCACTCTTTCAGAGAGGGTGCTGGAATCTTTATGACAATGGGGCCCTTTCTCAAGATTCATTATCAATAAGCTGCATAAAGATTCAGCAAAAGCTAGGCTAGAGACGGGGAGGGTTTGCAATGCTGAGGGCGTCAAAATTTCCAATGTCCGCATTAATGCGGCGCGACATGGTTTTGAGCCTAAAATTATTTGTGTGGGCACGCTTGAGCTCGATAGAGAACTGTTCTGCATCACTTCCTTCGAAAACTGTACGAAGGTCAATGCGCAATCTTTGGCTGGTAGATTTATGTAAATCTTCGAGGTTTTGTTTAAAAAGATTGCCGCTCCTTCAGTTAGCAAAAACTCTCCACCCTCTGTCTTGATTGTGATGCATCCTTTGGCGGTATAGCATAGTTCATAGGGGGCTAACTGAAGCTGCCGTGTCGGCTTGATTGCGGTTTCTGCCGGTGACGCAGCTGTTTTTTTAATCGTGCTAGAAAAGAAACAGATTTTAAGGTCATTTCCTTGAAAGCTGTGAGCCCTTGCTCTTAGCCCCGTCATTTCTTTAGGCGGCAAAGCAATATTAAGTCCATGTTTCTCATTAATGTTGCGCCACTGTTGCCAAGCGATACTGGATGTAAGGATTGTATCTGCAACTTCTGTGTTTGTTTCTCTCATTCTTCCCATGGCTGCAAAATCCCAGACTAACAGAACAGAACATGGATTCCGCAACAATCAAGGTTGTTTGCAGTAGCCAAATTGTGGAAAGGAAGGACGGGTTCCATTTTCTATCGTGCAGGAAGGAGGCATCACAACCAAGTAATCTAATTAGATACTAGCGTTGTTATCGAATTCAACAAATTTATCTTGTTGTAGTTTTTGTTCCGTTCGAGGGATAAGTAATATGTGCCAGCATTCACGCATAATTTAGTGCGCTATAGTTCAATTCTAGGGCATTTAGATGATGTTGTGTAATTTACCACTTGCTTGCCCCCCCCCCCAATTAAATATGGTTAACAAGGACGACTCGGTACGTCCTATCAAAAAAACGTTCACGGGCGGTGGAACCCATGTTCAATAACTTCGGTATCGGAAAGCGTATCCTTGTGTGCCGAATCAATTATTACTTACCGACAATCACTCGTCTTTCCTGGGGATAACCATGAACTTTATGTATCGCTTCGAGATCAGTACACGCATTTATGCTGGGTTTGGTCTTGTTCTGGCTTTTCTTTTGTTGGTTGCTGGAGTCAGCACCAGTTCAATGTCCTCCTTCGATAAGTCTTTTGATCGATACTCATCTGTTTCAGACAACGCTGTTCGGGTGGCGAACATTGAGGGCAATGTCAATGAAATGCGCCGCAACGTCCTGAAATTTGCACAGACGGGCGATGAAAAAAGTTTAGCGCGCGTCCGTGAAATGCAAAAGGGGCTAAGCGAGTTTATCCCTGATGCTATTAAAGCGACTTCTGACCCAAAGCGGTTGGCGAATCTCAAGAGAATGCAAGAACTTTTTGATAGCTACAGCAAAGACTTTGAAAAAATCCCCGATCTGTACGCCAAGAAGGAAAAGACGATTAAGGAAGAAATGAATGTTTATGCCGCTAAGGCGCGTACAAACTATTCTGAAATTATGAAAACAGCCGAAGTTGACGGCGACAATGAGGCGGCTGCCCTAGCTGGCGGTGTTCAAGAAGCTTTAATGCTCATTCGCATCTCAGCGTTGCGTTTTATAGGCGAGCCCCATGAAGAATATAAAAAGCAGGTTGAAGAGCGTTTGCCCGTTTTTATCGAAAAGGCGAATAAACTCGCAAAACGCCTGAACAACCCTGTGCGCAAGCAACTTGCAACAGAGGCTGGGGCTTTGGCGGAAAAATATGACACCAGTTTCGTTGTGGTTGTTGCTATCGTTACTGAAATGGATCAGCTCGTCAATAAAGACATGGCGACGATGGGCAGCGAGTTTTCGGCGCTTGCAGAAGAAACGTTGAATTCGCAAAAGGAAGCTCTAAAAACGTTAATGGAAAAAACGGATGGCGAGATTGCCAGCGCCGAAACATTCGGGTTAACGACATCTATTATTGCCCTTCTGTTTGGTTTCTTCTTCGCTTGGGTTACATCCAAGGGGATATTAACCCCCATCAATCGCATGACGGATGTCATGCATCGCTTGTCTGAAGGTGACAAAACCGTTGAGGTGCCCTGTCTTGAGAACAAGGATGCCGTAGGCGTCATGGCCAAAACGGTTCTTGTGTTCAAGCAACAAGCTATTGAAAAGGAGCGTCTTGAGCTTGAACAGGCAGAGCAAAAACGGCGCACCGAGGAAGAGCGCAAGGCCGCTATGCGTGAAATGGCTGACTCGTTTGAAAAACAGGTCGGCGGTGTCATCGAAGCCGTTACAGCAGCAACCGTTGAGCTGCAAGCGTCCTCCAAACAAATGGCGGCTACGGCTACTGAAACCAGCACGCAAGCCACCGTTGTGGCCAGCTCGGCAGAGGAATCGTCAAGCAACGTTCAGTCTGTTGCTTCGGCGACGGAAGAGTTGACAAACTCCATCAAGGAAATCGCCTCACAGATGGAGCACACAAGGGCTGTTGCTCTAAAGGCTGATACTGAAGCTAAACACACAAATGAGATAATGGACGCTCTTTCAGAAGACGTGACGAGTGTGAACAGCATTATCACAATGATTAATGATATTGCCAGCCAGACCAATCTTCTGGCCCTCAACGCCACAATCGAGGCGGCTCGTGCTGGGGATGCAGGCAAAGGCTTTGCTGTGGTGGCCAGCGAAGTGAAGAACTTGGCCAATCAAACGGCAAAGGCAACCGAAGAAGTCGCCGCTAGAATATCAAAAATTCAAGGTGGAACAACGGAAGCTGTGGAAGCAATTAACTCTATAACCAGTGTTATAGCTGAAATGAGCTCCATTAGTGGTTCTGTAGCAGCGGCTGTTGAGCAGCAAGGTTCCGCAACCGGCGAGATTTCGCGTAACGTTGAGCAAGCCGCGATTGGTACACAGGAAGTGTCGAAAAATATCGGATCCGTTGAACAAGCCGCCCAAGAAACGGGAGCCGCCGCCAACCAAATTAGCTCAGCGGCTAGCGAACTATCCGTACAAGCCAACAAATTGAAGCAAGAGGTGAACACGTTCCTCTCCACGGTGCGTGATGAAAACGGACAAATGACGCTAGCATCATGGGATGAGTCTCTTTCGGTCAATGACGCTGAAATTGACGGCCATCACAAGAACATCATTAATCAGGTCAATTCATTTTATGATAAAATGATGAAGGGTGATGGGCTTTCTGGATCAGTCCAGATGTTGAACACGTTGGGTTCCTCGCTCAAGAAGCATTTTGAGCATGAAGAAGGCCTTATGTCTCGGGTCGGTTATCCTGATCTAGCCGAGCATCGCAGACAACATGAGGAAGCATTGCGGACTTACAACAGGCTTCGTCCCAACGTTGAATCCAATAAGGCTGGAGCGACAAAAGAGCTCTTTGAGTTTGTCGCTTTTTGGATGAAGGACCATATTGGAAAACATGATAAAGTTATGGCGGAGTTTGTTCGTAAGCAAAAACGCGCTGGTTAAGGATAGGTCACGTCCTGAATATGTTTTGGGGCTGATGTAGCTAAGAACGGTTAGTTTCGGACAGATACCAAGATTTTAGTTGTTTTAACAAAGCGTTATGACTTCTGCCGTTGAAGCACCATTCGCACTCTTTCAGAAAGCCATAAAAACTCTCTTTTGGGATGCCGTTGAAGCGGCGCAAATGCCGCTTCGCTTGGTTCCAAAAGTTTTCGATCCCGTTGATGTGATGACCACGCTTGCTGACAAAAGTCTTGCTGTGGTTCACGCGCCGATGATGAAACTCGGAAACATCAAGAACATCGTATGCCATAAAACTATCCGTATAAACGATGCTGTCAGGCGTAACTTTCTCACGAATGATGGGGATCAACGTCGTCGCTTTGGCATTCGGTATGATGGCTGTATAAACCTTGCCGCCTCGTTTTAACAAGCCAAATACAGGCACTTTACCGCCAGCGCCCCTTCCGCGCCGACCCTTGCGGATCCCGCCAAAATAACTCTCGTCGGCCTCGATCTCTCCCGACAACACATAGCTCTCTTGCTTGCTGGCAATAAGCTGACGAAGCCGCTGATAGAATATGACGGCAGTTCGTCCCTGAACCTCCACCAGCGCGGCGGCGGCACGCGCTGTCGTGCCTGCAACAAAATGTTCCAGCAACTTCTGTTGTGTTCGGATCGGCGTTTTTGTGGTTAACTTGAAGGACACAGTCATCAAGTTTTTTGGGGGGGCTTGGACGCCGCATAATTGCCGCCATATATTTTTATCGCGACAAGCGGGTGGTTGAAAGCTGGCTACCGCTACTGGGGCTGATCAGGAAAACAAGCACATACATGTGCAAGTTAGAGCCAGCTTTACTGCACAAAATTGACCTACCTAGTCCAATTCAAGGGCATTTAGATGATGTTGCGTAATTTACCACTTGTTTACCCCCCCCCCATTAAGTATGGTTAACAAGGACGATTCGGCACGTCCTATCAAAAAAACGTTCACGGGCGGTGGAACCTATGTTCAATAACTTCGGTATCGGAAAGCGTATCGGTTTCTACATCATTGCATTGATAGTGGTTGCCTCGGGACTGTTTACTGCCAGCAATATAGTCATTCAGGCAGGATTAAAAGAATCGTCTATTCACGAAACGCTCGATAAAAATTTGACTGCTATTGAGATAGCCCTTGACGCAGAGGCAACCCGCGCTGAATCGATGGCCAGAATCGTTGCCACTTCTCCTCAGGCGGTAGAGGCAATGAAACTGTCGGATAGAGAAAAGCTATATGCTTCCTTTGGGCCTGTATGGAGCAATACAGAGAAGCCTTTATCGCTTGAAGTGATACATTTTCATAAACCTCCGGCCACTTCCTTTTTGCGCGTGAATAAAAAAGACAAGTTTGGCGATGATCTTTCTTCTTTTCGCTCCACCGTCGTTGAAACGAACGCAAGCAAGAAAGCCATCAAGGGATTAGAAAACGGTGTTTCGGGCCTCGGCATTCGTGGAATCGTGCCAATCGCGGATGGTCAAGAGCATCTCGGGTCCGTCGAGTTCGGCGTCTCTTTCGGATCAAGCTTTTTTGAAAAAATCAAAGCGACCTATGGGTACGATGTTACGTTTTATCTTCAAAACAAGAAAGACAACACGATTAAATCGTTCGCTTCCACGCTTAAGGGGCCGGGCCTTGCAAGTTCGCAGGACATAAGCGAGGCCATGACAGGCAAGCGTCTTTATTCCACAACTTCTTTGGAAGACAGGCCTGTTGCAGTGCTTGTTGCGCCGATAAAGGACTATGCCGGAAAGGCCATCGGGGCAATTGAGATTGTTCAGGATATCGACACGTTTGAGTCCGCTTTCCGCGAAACCATTTACATATCTCTATTTATCAGCGTTCTTTTCTTCTTGGCCTCTTTCGTTATGATTGTAGTTATCAACCGTTCGGTCGTTAAACCGATCGCGGACATCACAAATGTTATGAATTCTTTGGCTCAGAACGATTTGTCTGTAACTATTCCCCCGATAAATAGAAAAGATGAAATCGGACATCTG
>JBFXDW010000033.1:0-18733 GCA_050180745.1 Bdellovibrionales bacterium
AGATCGAGTTCTATATTGTGCATCTACAGTTAGTGACGCTTGTGTGCGCGCTTGTTTAGAATATATTCCTTCTGAGAAGTTGTTTGGAACGCTGGTTGAGAAAACTTTGTTTAGGGTTGCTTCACAGCGTCTTTGTCAGAAGATGTTGCCTTACAATATGTCTTTGATTGGAACGGGATCTTCGCTTTCTTCTGAAGATGGGGTGAAGGCTTCTCAAGAAAAAGCGGCGGAGAGAAATTTACAGGTTGCTTTGCGTATTAATCCTTTATTTGCACGACAAATCCAAGATGGGTTTTCAGAGAAACAAAAGAGTGCCGCACCGGATTTGATGAAAGATGTTGAACTCGTTTTGTCTAGAAAACTGCTCAATCCTGAGGTGCCTGTGCAAGCTTTATTGGATTATCGTCGGAGCCTGTTTTGGGAGCGACTTACAAATTCATATTGCTAGGAATCTTTTTCGTCATCTGTACAAACAGGCATCCATAAGACTTCCTCGATATTTTCTGTGCTGCAGCAGAGCATAATCAGACGGTCTATACCAAGCGCAATTCCTGTTGATGAAGGCATGCCGTGTTCTAGTGCTTTGATGAAATCCATGTCGATCGGATAGCGCTCGCCATGTAAAGATTCTTTCAAATCCATATCATGCTGAAAGCGGGCGAGCTGTTCCCTTGGATCGGTCAGCTCGTAAAACGCGTTGGCAAGCTCCAGATTACATATATAAAGCTCGAAACGCTGTGCAAGGCGCGGATCATCCTGATTAGCTTTAGACAGCGCTGCCATGCTGATAGGATAATCACGTAGAAAAGTGGGGCGGCCTTTGCCTAAGTGAGGCTCTATCTTTGCGTCCATAATGCGGAAGAATAAATCATCCCAGCTGTCGCCTGCATCATGGCGGATATCAAGATGCGCCATAGCGCTCCGTAACAGCTCCGCATCTGGAGCATGTGGATTAGGGGCTGTTGCGAGAATGTCTATGTCGGCATAGCGGGCAAAGGCATCCGGTATTTTTAAAATTTCCCATGAAGCAAAGGGATCGCAAGAGATGCCGTTGGCATAGAATTCTTTGATGCCTACTTCTTTTGCGGCGGCGCGGGTAAGGGCTGTGCAATCCTCCATCAGCGCTTCAAGGGTTTCGTGTGCGCGATACCATTCCATCATAGAAAATTCAGGATGGTGGCGGCTAGAGCGTTCTCCATTGCGAAAGACATGGGCGATTTGGAATATTTTTTCTTCGCCTGCAACCAGCAGCTTTTTCATGGCGAATTCAGGACTGGTGTGCAGATAAAGAGTCTGATCTGCTCCGCCATGATAGTCTCGTAAGGCCGTTTGAAAGGCTTGAAGATGAACCTCATTCCCCGGCGACATCTGAAGGCAGGGTGTATCGACCTCGTTAAAGCCTTGCGCTTCAAAATAGCGCCGGACCGTACGAATGATCTGTTGACGCTTGATGAGGTTAGGCCGTCTCTTTTGATATTTATCCGGCCGCCAAGGGGGAGTCATTTATCTATTCACACTTTTCCAGATGAGACAGCTCATTCTTGCAGTTGTTGTCGGTGAAGTCGGTGAGACGGATAGGGTAGTCCCCTGTAAAGCATGCATCGCAGTATTGGGGGGCATTGTTATTTCGTCCTGCTTGGCCCAATGCCCGATAAAGCCCATCTGTTGAGATGTAAGCGAGTGAATCAACGCCGATGAATTTAGAAATCTCTTCAACCGAATGAGAATGCGCCAAAAGTTGTTCTGACTCTGGAGTGTCGATTCCATAGAAACAGCTATGATTAATCGGCGGGCTGGAAATGCGCATATGGACTTCCTTGGCTCCCGCTGCCCGCATCATTTCGACGATCTTAACCGAAGTCGTTCCCCGCACAATTGAATCATCAAGCAAGACTATTCTCTTGCCTTTGATAAATTCACGGTTAGCATTATGCTTCAACTTCACGCCGATGTGGCGGATTTTGTCCGTAGGCTCGATAAAGGTTCGCCCGATATAGTGGTTACGAATAATACCCATTTCATAGGGAAGGCCGCTCTCTTGCGCATAGCCTATGGCTGCGGGAACGCCGGAATCTGGTACCGGCACGACCATATCAGCTTCGACAGGCGATTCTTTTGCAAGTTCTTTCCCAATGTTCTTACGCGCTTCATAAACAGAATAGTTGTTAAGGAATGAATCAGGTCGCGCAAAATAGATATATTCAAAAATGCAAAAACGGGATGAGGTCGTTTCAAAAGGTTTGTAGCTCTTGATCTCACCATTGACGATTGTAACAATTTCTCCAGGCTCTACATCGCGGACAAAGGTTGCATCAATGATGTCCAGTGCGCAGGTTTCACTCGTCAGGACATAAGAATCCCCGAGCTTACCAATCACAAGTGGACGCACACCATCAGGATCGCGTGCGCCGATGAGCATATCTTTGGCTATACCCACCAAAGAATAAGCTCCTGTGATTTGTTGTAATGCGTCGATGAAACGATCAATGAGATTGCCCGCTTTTGATGCGGCGACCAAATGGATGATGACTTCGGTATCCGTTGTTGAATGGAAGATCGCGCCTTTTTTGACGAGCTCCTTCCGTAGTTTATAAGCGTTTGTCAAATTGCCGTTATGGGCAACGCCAAAGCCGCCAAAATCAAAATCAGCGAAGAAGGGTTGGACGTTCCTCAGCGAGGTTTCTCCGGTTGTGGCATAGCGCACATGGCCGATTGCAGCACACCCTTTGAGCTGTGCAATGGTGTTCTCGCTGCCAAAATTAGCGCCGACATGGCCAAGGGCGTGTTTCGAGTGAAAATGGGTACCATCAAAGCTTACAAGTCCAACGGCTTCTTGCCCCCGATGTTGGAGAGCGTGAAGCCCGAGCGCTGTCATGGCTGTAGCCGAGTCATTATCAATAATGCCAAAAACGCCGCATTCTTCATGGAGCGTGTCGTCTTCTGAAAATAGATGTTTCATTCTGTTTCATTCCTGTCGATAAGGTCATCCATAGTATCGCGAGCGTCATCTTCATAAGAGGAGGGCTCTTTTGTTTCTTCATCATCAGTATAATTTTTAGGTGATGGCGTTGAAAAATCTTCAAGACGACGTGCGGCTTCAATCGCTTTTTCTGCGGCTTCGCGGCTTTTTTCTATCGTTTCATCTTTTGCAGCTTCGGCATCTTCGGGTACAAAGGCTTTAATCAGGTTAACCCCATAAATGAGGGCCGGTTTTGTTTTGGCTTCAGCCAGCCATGTGGGTTGATCGTCTTCTTGCTCTTCAGGCCAGATGAATGTGATCCCAAGAAAGATCAAACAAACGATCAAGAACCCTCTCACAAGGCCGAATACGAACCCCAAGGAGCGATCTATCGAGCTTAATCCTGGCGATTGAACAGAGTTGTTGAGGTAATCGCCAAGGGGTACGAGGATAATCACGGCTAGAGAGAAGAGCCCGAGACCCGTTGCGGCATCGGCGATCATCTCATTTTCAATGTGATTCATCATAAAGGGTTTAGCGAAGGGATAAAACGCAAAGGCGAAGAGGGATGCTAGAATCCATGTTCCAAGAGCGGTTATTTCTTTAACCAAGCCACGTCGAAAAGCAAAAATGCCGCTGGCGACAAGGATTAAGGCGACGAAAACATCAAAGGCGTTGAATTGGGATGATTCCATGGGAGGGGCCCCTTTTTGTTCAGAGTTGGTAGAGGTTTACCAGAAAATTCTATGAAAGTAAGGGGGAAATTGTTCTTCTAACACCTCTATTTTTTCCTACCGTTTGTTTGATTGCGCCCACCACAGAGAGACCATGTCAAATCCGTAAGGAGGGGTGATTTCTGGTTGGCCAAATTTATTCCAATAAGCCAAGCGATAGCCGCCAAGATACCAATGAGGTACAACATAATGGCCCCATAAAAGGACGCGGTCTAGGGCATGACAGGCGGTGATGAGCTGTTTTCTGTCTTTAGCTTTTACAATTTTATCAATCAATGCATCAACAACAGGGCTTTTGATTCCGATCAGATTTTGAGAGCCTTGCCGATCAGCGCTTTGTGAACTCCAATAGTTATATTGTTCATTTCCAGGAGACAAAGATTGGCCAAAGACTTTGACGGTCATATCAAAATTAAAATCATTCATCAGATTTTGATATTGCGCGGCATCTACGACACGGTATTGAGCTTTGATTCCAAGACGCTCAAGATTACGTAGGAAGGGGAGAGTCCAACGTTCAAACAAGGGCGAGTTGTCAACAATCGTAAAGGTGAGGGGATGGCCTTCTTTGTCGGTGAGTGTGCCACTCTTTAAATGCCAACCAGCTTGCTCAAGGAGCTCTATGGCGCGGCGTAAATTCTGCCGAAGGTTGCCTGAGCCATCTGTTTTTGGGGGCTCATAAACCTTTTCAAAAACTTCCTTAGGGAGCTGGTCCTTGAAGGGCGCCAATAAAGTGAGCTCGTCTCTGTCGGGCAATTCTGTTGCGGCGAGGTCTGAATTTGCAAAATAACTTGAGGTGCGCTTATAGGCATCAAAGGCAATATTTTTATTGCCCCACTCAAAATCAAAAGCCAGCGTTATGGCCTCTCTTACACGTGGGTCCTGAAACACCGAGCGGCGCAGGTTAAAGACAAACCCTTGCATGCCTGCGGGAAGTTTATTGTCAACGAGTTTGCGGACAATTTCACCTTTTTGAACAGCTGGAGTGTCATACGAAGTCGCCCAGTATTTGGCTGTGTTTTCTGATCTGAAATCATAACGTCCTGCCAAAAAGGCTTCGATCATAACGGTGCTGTCGCGATAGTAATCATAAACAATCTCATCGAAATTATAGCGTCCCTTATTAATTGGAAGATCCTTGCCCCACCAATTCGGATCGCGTTTATAGGTAATGGATCGACCGGGAACGAAGGTGTCTATTTTATAGGGTCCGCTGCCAAGGGGCGGGGTCAGCGTCGTTGCGGCGAAATCTTTATCCTTGAAATAGTGCTGGGGCAAAATCGGCATTTGCCCCATGATGAGAGGTAGCTCTGTATTCCCAGCTTGTTTGAAAACGAAGGTGACTTTATGGATGTCGTTTTTCTCAACCCGCGCGACATCTTTATAATAGCTCCGATAAAAGGGGTGCCCTTTTTCGCGTAAAGTTTTAAATGAGAAAACAACGTCATCTGCCGTAATCGGCTTATTATCCTGAAAGCGGGCATTCTCCCGCAGCACGTAAGTCACGCGACTTTTGTCACTGGCTACATCGGCGCTTTTGGCAATTAATCCATATTGACTGAAGGGCTCGTCAAGCGTGCTCTCCATCAGTGTCTCAAAGATCATCCCTGTTCCTGCGGCGGCTACGCCTTTGAGGATAAAGGGGTTGAGATTGTCAAAGGTTCCTTGCGCGGCCAGCCGTACTGTTCCACCTTTGAGCGCATTAGGATCAGCATAATCGAGATGTGTGAAATTGCTTTTGTATTTTGGATGGCCATGTAAAGCCAACCCATGTTGAGGAGAAGCAAGCACAGATGAAGAAAAAAGGAAGAGAAAAGCCAAGCAACAGTAAAAACGAGTGCGCATTGGCTTTTCTCCCTTTCTATTTCCCATTATTGCATATTTTCCCGCATGGTCTTTAAGGCAACAAGGTTTTGCCAGCGATGTGTTGACAAAAGATGTGAGAAGATAAGACCAATCCATCCCTTGCGGCGCCATTCAAGATATGTTTTGTCTGGCAGAAGATCGAACTTCTTAGGGTCGATGATTTTAAAACCGGCTAGTTGGATTTTTGTCCCCGCAGGAAGATCAATCTCCGCATTATTTTCTTTCAGCAGATTATATTCTTTTAGGGCTGAGGCAAACTCATCCGTAGCTTCACCTTGTTGGCGAAGTTGAGCACAGAAATTCATCGCGCCTTGTGTAAAGGAGCTGGGCTTACCATCTTTGAATAATTCATATTCACCGGTGGTGCCGAGCATATCACTGGTCTCATCAATGCAGAGCACATATTGTTTTTGTTCTTCATCATCCATCAACAAGAACGGATAGCGGCGCACATAAGCGGGGAGGTAGGTCCCTGGGAGCCATTGGTTGTTCAGATCAATAAAGAGGTTCGTGCTTTCCTCAAGCCCAACGACAACTGCCGGGACAGGGTTATCGCCAGGGGCGAATACGATTGGATAATTGGACGAAGCCAATGGAAATTCATCAATAAGAACAGGAATGGCGTTTGTTTTTGCGGCAAATGAAAAATTTGTAGGTGATGAAACGCGAAGGCCAGCATCTTTTTCAATATCCAAAGGGCGGGATGTTTTATAGAACATCGGTAAATTCTGATCTTGATCAGGGGTGTTATTATCGTCTGACATCAGTAACTCCGTAACGTTAAATAGACTTTTCTTGTTTGAGGGGTCTGGGCTTCTTTTGCAAGCTTTTTCTTAGAGTCCGTTCATAATCTAGATTCCGACGTTGGCTTTTTGCCCGTTTTCTGCGGTTCGCTGCGCATCTACCCCAATCTACGCTTACGCTGCCTCCAATCTACGCTTACGCTGCGATCCTCGAAAACGAACAAAAATTCTTAGCCGGAACAAGATTTTGAGCAGGCTCTTATATAATTTCAGTCTCCACCGCCCGATCGGGCCAGAATCTGACGGCGGCCAACACGGTCGGCCTCGCCGATAAGGCCTTCTTTTTCCATGCGTTCGATAAGTGTTGCCGCGCGGTTATAGCCGATTTTTAGGTGCCGTTGGACAAAGCTGATTGAAGCTTTTTGCTCACGCAACACAATATCAACGGCCTTATCGTAGAGCTCATCGCCACTATTCATATTGCCGCTCAGCTCTTCATCGCTTTCGTCTTCTTCGGTGATTTCCTCAAGATATTCCGGTTCACCCTGCTCTTTGAGGTGTTTGACAACCATTTCAACTTCGTCATCAGTTACAAAAGGTCCATGTACCCGCGTTACACGTCCGCCGCCTGCCATATAGAGCATGTCGCCCATACCCAGAAGCTGTTCGGCCCCTTGTTCACCTAAAATCGTGCGACTGTCGATCTTGGAGATAACCTGAAAACTGATCCGAATGGGGAAGTTGGCTTTAATTGTACCCGTAATAACGTCCACAGAAGGTCGTTGTGTGGCCATAATCAAATGGATTCCGGCCGCCCGCGCTTTTTGCGCCAAGCGTTGGATCGAGGCTTCGATCTCTTTTCCTGCGGTCATCATCAAATCGGCCATCTCGTCCACAACAACGACGATGTAAGGCAGCGGCGTCAGGTCCAATGGTTGTTCTTCATAGATGGGTTTGCCTGTTTCGCGGTCATAGCCTGTTTGTATGGTTCGTGTCAGGTTTTCACCACTCTTGGCGGCTTGTTGCAGGCGAATGTTATAGCCATCAATGTTGCGCACGCCCAACTTGGCCATAGCGCGATAACGTTCTTCCATCTCGCGGGTGGTCCATTTAAGGGCAACAATTGCTTTTTTGGGCTCAGTCACTACCGGAGCCAGAAGATGAGGGATGCCTTCATAAACCGATAGCTCAAGCACCTTGGGATCAATCATAATGAAGCGGCATTTCTGAGGCGGCAGACGATAAATCAATGACAAAATCATTGTGTTGACGGCCACAGATTTACCCGAGCCAGTCGTTCCCGCGATCAGCAAGTGAGGCATGCGTGAGAGATCCGTGATAATCGGAGCGCCGGAAATATCTTTTCCCAGAACAAGTGGCAAAATGCCTTTATGGTCGTTGTAATCGGGGGTGCACATCAGTTCGCGTAAGAAAACGAACTCACGATTTTTGTTAGGCAGCTCAATACCGATCACATTGCGGCCCGGTACAACAGCGACGCGGACAGAGGTAGCGCTCATGTTCCGTGCGATGTCGTCGGCTAGAGAGATAATCCGTGATGAGCGTGTTCCGGGTGAGGGTTCAAGCTCGTAAAGCGTGACCACGGGGCCGGGGCTGACTTTGGTGATTTCGCCATGGACACCAAAATCAGAAAGGACAGATTCCAACATGCGCGCGTTTTTCTCGAGCGCCGACTCTGAAAGGTTGTCGTTTTTGTTTTTCTTCGGATCAGGCCATTGAAGGAGATCCAAAGGAGGGGCTATATATTCTTCATAAGCAGCAAAGGATAGGCGCGTCTGTTTAGATGTTTTCGTGGGCAGTTGAACAATTGTACGAGGTTGCTTTTTCTCGGAGGATGAAAAGAATTTTTCAAGGCCGCTGGGTTCGTCTTCAAGTTCTTCCTCGTCGTCATTTTCCTCCTCTCCTGTGTCCTTTTCTTCTTTTTCGTCCCCTTCCTCTTCGTCTAGTTCTTCGTCTTCATCATCAGAAGCTTCATCAATATAGTTTTCGTCCTGCGTGCGCCAGTTGCGTATTTTACACCATCTGTCTTGTGCCCAAGCCAGAGCATCGTGTGAGAGGCGGGCTAGCAGTTCTTTGATCCAGCGGCCTAGATTTTGCCATTCCTCAAAGGTGAGGGCTGAGGCCATATAGAGGGTGCCCAGAGCCAAAAGGGCCATGCTGAACGCGATAACACGGCCTCCCCATACGGAAGGTAACCATCTACGGAAGGGAGCGGCCAGCATTTTTGAAAATGTACCGCCCCAGAAGTGCGTTTGGCCTAGAGCCGCCTCTGGGGCAAGCGCGACAAGTACCATGCCTGAGGCCAAAACCGCAATAATGGCCGCTAAACAGCGCCCCCAGAAAAAGTCGATCCCGCGGCCAGCGCTAATGCGCCAGCCCCAACTCATCAAAATGAGGGCTAATAACACGCTTGGCATACCAAAATACTGCCAAAGGATATCGGCAAAAAGGCTGCCGCTGGTCCCAAAAATGTTGCTGATTTGATTGGCGGAAGCTGCATTAAAGGAGTTATCTGTGGGGGTATAGCTGACTAAGGACAAAAGGATAATGAGTCCAAATGCAATGATAACGCCGCCATAAAGCTTTGAAAGAAAAGAGGATAAGGCATGACGAAGCTGCTCAGGCATCCAACGGGATGCCTTGGCGCGGCGTTTAGGGGCGCGAATAAGCGGACGAGGCGACATTTAACAGACTCGGACAAAAATTAATACGTCCCGAATCTTACTGAATTTGAGTCGAAAGGGAAAGGGTATTAGCCTTATTGGGGCACAAGGTTGTGGATGTGCTGGTCATGAGTTGATGTTCTTCTTTTAATAGACCTCTTGCATAACCAGCAGTAACTTCTTGAAAAAATATAAAATGGGCCTCTAGCCGGAGCCTGTGCTCGCGAAGGCGGGTACTGGCATGACGGAATTGTAGATAGGTCTGTCCTCTACTCCCAAACGTCACCCCAGCGACCTGTCACGCCGACTTGTCTTGCCGAAGCTCCGAAGGAGCGTAGGCAGAAGCCTTGGCGTAGGGGGAAGGCTGGGGTTCCCTTTTTCTTTTTTGGGCTCCAGTTATGCAAGAAATCTAATGCTGCCCAAGAGTCAGTTCATGTTGTCACAACACAAACTCATCCTCTCCCTTAATTTTAAGGGAGAGGCTCTTAGAGAATATTTTAAAAAGTTATGAGGGTTAGCCCATTTTAGGAGCAACTAACCCAAAATCTCTGCGCAGCAGATAAAGCTGATGGCGCACCGCAGATTTTCTGCGCTGCAGGACAGTGCTATCTAGTGTTGTAACGGCTGTTTTGGCGGCTTCTGGATTAGATTTAAATAATTTCTTAGCGGTGAGGATGAATGTCGAAAGGTTTTGAGCGACACGCATGTCATCCTCAGATCCATAATATAATTCCTTTTGAGGGACCCAAAACAACTGGTTCGAGAGAGTTTGCAGTTTGTTTACAAGTTCTCCTTCAGTCAGCGGCTTCATTTTAAATACTTTTGTTTTTGTCATATTTCTCCCCTATTTTGTCCGATCTATTCCAGTAAGTCTTTTGGAGACTAAAAACTCTTTGTGGTTAACACAAGAGGGGCTGAATGCGTTTTTAATACTTTCATTATTGTGCTTGCTGGCCTTGAGTTCATGGCAGCCGCATTTGGGTTCTTGTATAAATGGAGCCCAAAAAGAAAAATGGGATGCCAGCCTTCCCCCTACGCTGCTTCGCAGCTTCGGCGCGACGGGTCGCTGGCATGACGGAATTGTGGATAGGTTTGTCCTCTATTCCTAAACGTCACCCCAGCACCCGCCTTTGCGAGCACAGGCTCCGGCTGGGGTCCCATTTTATCTGACATAGGCTATATTTATTCTTCCTCGCCTGTGTTTCCGTCTTCTCCATCTTCTTCATGTTCAGCGCCGAGCATCGCGTTTGTGACCAGCCCTGCATTGGCGCGGATCTTGTTCTCAATCTCGGTGGCTATCTCTTCATTTTCAGCTAAGAATATCTTGGCGTTCTCTCGGCCCTGACCGATCCGTTGGCCGTCATAGGAGTACCAAGCACCTGATTTTTCGACGACGTTTGCTTGCACGCCAAGGTCAATAAGCTCGCCTGTTTTGGAAACACCTTGCCCATACATGATGTCAAACTCAACAACCCTGAAGGGAGGGGCCATTTTGTTTTTGACGACCTTAACCCGTGTTTGGTTGCCTACCACCGTGTCTCTGTCTTTAATGGAGCCAATGCGGCGGATATCAAGGCGTACGGAGGCATAGAACTTGAGAGCATTTCCGCCCGTTGTTGTCTCTGGGCTGCCGAACATGACGCCTATTTTCAGCCGGATTTGGTTGATGAAGATCACCATGCAATTCGAGCGTGAGATGGAGCCTGTCAGTTTCCGTAAGGCTTGGCTCATCAAGCGGGCATGCAAGCCCACATGGCTATCGCCCATTTCGCCGTCTAATTCGGCGCGAGGAACAAGTGCGGCGACTGAATCGACAACGAGGATGTCAATCGCGCCTGAGCGTACGAGCGTGTCAGCGATTTCTAGCGCTTGTTCCCCTGCGTCTGGTTGTGAGATCAAGAGTTCATCAATGTTAACCCCTAATTTGCGGGCATAAGCGGGGTCTAGAGCGTGTTCAGCGTCCACGAAGGCGCATGTTCCACCTTGTTTTTGAGCCTCGGCTACGGCATGCAGGGCCAATGTTGTTTTTCCTGAGCTTTCGGGGCCATAAATCTCAATAATCCGGCCTTTGGGCAAGCCGCCGATCCCGAGCGCAATATCAAGTCCCAAGGACCCCGTTGAGAAAACTTCCGCATCCACATTCTCACGTGAGCCCAATTTCATTACAGAGCCCTTGCCGAAGGCGCGTTCAATCTGAGACAGCGCTGCGTCCAGAGCTTTTTGCCGTTCGGGATCATTGGCTTCTTTTTTGACGACGTGTAATTTTGGGGCTTTTTTGGCGCTCATAGCTGGCTCCGTTACAAATGTAGGTTAATGTTTCTTGTTTGTTCTTTTTACAGTAGATTCGGGGGTAATGCAAGTTCTATTTTTGTTCTCTTTGTGCGTTTTTTAGTTTTCTTCCTGAGAGGCTTGTTTTCTTGTGAAAATTCCAAAGGGTGAGGGACCTCCTTTTCCTTCCCATGTAGCGATCAAATTATCAAAATGGTCTGCCGCATAATCGGGGCCGAGAACTTTGTCTAATGGAAAGCTGAAGGGTGTGTTAGGGACAACTCGCACATCATGGGTTTGTGCGAATTTCAAAGGGAGGCTGGTCGTTAGACCTGTTTGTTGGATATCGTGTAATTCGGCGATCACATCCATGCTTATAAGAGCAGGGAATTGCTGAGGGTTCAAAAGCGTTTCTATATTCGAAGATACGTCTATGACAAGAAGGGTTTCTGGTCCGGCAAAGCGGGCGTAATCTTCGCCTTTAAATTCTTCACCTATCACAACGCGGTCCGCGACATCGTTGGCGGCAGCCATTTTCTGGCACTGGGTGCGGGCGGTTTCATCCATATCAAACGCGTACACTGTCGTGTGAGGCATACGCATAGCAAGGCCAACAGCATAATAACCAAATGAGCAACCCACATTCAAAACCTGACGATAGGGCTTTTTGATAGCCGTTTCCAGTGCTCCATGTAATTCCCACTCATATGTTCCCAAAAGCGCTGGAGAAAAATGGCGATCCATAATATCAGGCACAAGACGCATGCCTCGAAAGGGGCCTGCAAAAACGCTATCGCCGATACGGCTAACCAGAATATGCCCCAAGACCATGCCTTGGAGGCCGGTGAGCATGCTCCATATAAGTTGCAGCTTAACCGAGTCGGGATGTTCGGAGTCCCAGATGGGCTTTATGATTTCCATAAAGCGGGGACCGAGATCAGGAGGGAAGAACATAGGAAGCCTGAGGGTGAATCACAGAATGGATGCTATAAAACTTTTCAATGCTCTGGAAGTAATTTTTCGCGCAAGTAATTTTTCCTTGTCATAGAGGCGCAACAAGGTTAATAGAGAGGGCAGCACTTGAATGATAGAGCGCTTGATATAATTTATATGGCGCTGTGGGGCGTGAGATGTCACCCTCGGTGAGGTTTTTTAATGGCCTCCTTTTTTTGATAACAGACAGCAAGTGAAAAAACAAGGTTTCAATGCAACAAGCAAGGAATAACAGTATGAGACAAGCGAGCGGACGGCGTTCTTCGCGTGGCGGACGGCATCATGGAAATAGTCGTAGCAATGGGGTGCGTGGGGTGACATCGCTTCGTCATCAGAATTTTGACAGCAACGGGCCAGACGTGCGTGTGCGCGGGAATGCTAAGCAAGTTTATGAAAAATATTTGTCCTTGGCGCGGGATGCGCGGGGGACAGGCGATCATATTTTGGCAGAAAATCTTTTGCAGCATGCCGAGCATTATTATCGTATTACCGAGGCTATTGAGGAAGCTGCGGAAGCGGAACAACGGCGGCATGGGCCTGTCCCTCAGTTTGATGACGAACAACCCGACATGCCGGATAATTACTATACTCCGGAAGGAAAGCTGTTGGACGAGCAAGAACAGACCTTTGCAGAGACTGATGACGAGGGGGAGGATGAAGAAAAGCCTGCACCCCGTCGTGTACGGCCTTCCCGTGGGCGGAGTGAGCGCCCTGAGCGTCCTATGCGAGACTCCACGGATGCTGTTGTTGAGCGCAGACCTCGTGTGGAGCGTAGGCCGGATCCCTTTATGCCCCAAGATGCAGATGAGAGCGATCTACAGCCTCCCGTGCAGTTGGTAGCTGAATCTTGATCCTTGATTCCTTCTGAACCACATATAGTGACACTCGGCTGTCGTTTGAACTCATATGAATCCGAAGTTATTCGGGAACATGCGCGTGCGGCAGGGCTTGATGATGTTGTGATTATCAATAGCTGTGCTGTAACCGGCGAGGCTGAACGGCAGACACGGCAGGTTATTCGTAAGGCGCGGCGCGAGCATCCTTCTGGCTTTTTGATTGTCACAGGCTGTGCGGCTCATATTCATCCTGATCGATTTTCTTCGATGCCGGAAGTTGATGCGGTTGTTCCTAATACAGATAAGTTAAAAGCAGATGTCTATGTGGCGCTCAAGGAAAAGCGGGATTATGCTCCTGCGTTTGTTGAAGGAGCGCTCTACGATGCACCGCTGGTGCATGGGTTCGAGGGGAAGACCCGCGCTTTTGTACAAATCCAGAATGGCTGCAATAATGCGTGTACTTTCTGTATTATTCCTCAAGGACGGGGGAGTTCGCAGTCTGTTGCTTTGTCCCGTGTCATTGAGCAGGTAAGGGCTCTTGCGCCGCATTATCCGGAAATTACGCTGACGGGCGTTGATATTGCCTCTTATGATCTGGACGGTATAAAGCTGGGGAGCCTTGTCAAAAGGCTTTTGGCAGAGGTTCCAGAGCTTCAACGTTTGCGGCTGTCTTCTCTTGATCCTGCTGTGCTTGATGAGGATCTGTGGGATGTCATTGCTTGCGAAGAACGTTTAATGCCATCTTTGCACTTATCGGTGCAAGCAGGTGATGACATGATTTTAAAGCGCATGAAACGCCGTCACAATCGTCAGGATGTCTATGATATTGTAAGGCGAGCACGTGCTGTGCGGCCTGAGATCACGTTTGGAGCGGATGTCATCGCGGGATTTCCGACAGAAGATGAGGTAATGTTTGAAAATGGATATCGTTTGTTTGAGGATTTGGATTTTACGTGGATGCATGTATTTCCCTATTCTCCGAGGGAGGGGACTCCGGCAGCGCGTATGCCACAGGTTGAAAGTAAGATTCGTAAAATGCGTGCGGCTCGTTTGCGTGAGCTAGGAGGTAAGGCGATACAGTGTCATTTAGAAAGTTTGGTAGGACAAGAATTATCAGTGCATGTTGAAAAAGAAACATTAGGCCGCACGCCGACATTTGCGGAAATTATTTTGGATAAGCCGCAGGTGCCCGCTACTGTGGTGAGGGTGCTTGTCACGGGAATAGATGGCCAACAAGCTATAGGGGAGGTTTTGTAATGATAGGAAAAAGCGGGTGGTTAGGGCGTTTGCGCCAAGGTCTGGTACGCTCCAGCAGCAAGGTCACGGAAAGCATCAGCGCGGCATTTACCAAGCGCAAACTGGATGATGAAGCGCTGAGCGAACTTGAAGATATTCTTATCATGGCTGATCTGGGTCCTTCTACAGCGGCTAAACTAGTCGCAGAATTTGGGAAAGCTCGTTTTGGTAAAGAGGTCACGGATCAAGAGATCAAAGAGGCTTTTGCCGCGCAAATCGCAGCGTTGTTAGAGCCGTGTGCGGTGCCGTTAGTGCTTGATGAGACCGCTAAGCCTTTTGTGGTTTTGATGGTTGGAGTTAATGGCGCGGGTAAAACAACGACCATAGGTAAAATGGCTAAACATTATGTGGAAGAAGGCAAGAAGGTTTTGCTTGCTGCCGGAGATACCTTTCGTGCCGCTGCCGTTGAACAGCTTTGCCGTTGGGGTGAGCGTGCAGGCTGTCCTGTTATTACAGGCGAAACAGGCAGTGATGCGGCTGCGTTGGCTTATCGTGCGGTTGAGCGGGCGCGTGCGGAAAGAGCTGATATTTTGTTTATTGATACCGCAGGGAGGCTTCAGAACAAAAAAGATTTGATGGAAGAGCTCGCCAAAATTGTACGTGTGATTAAAAAACAAATCCCTGAAGCGCCACATGCGACGCTCTTGGTTTTGGATGCTACCACAGGCCAAAATGCACATGCGCAGGTCGAGGTGTTTAAGGAGCTAACGGAAGTGAGCGGCCTTGTTCTGACCAAACTTGATGGCTCGGCCAAGGGCGGAGTTATGGTGGCTCTGGCGGATCGTTTCCAGATGCCCATTCATGCGGTTGGTGTCGGAGAAAGCGCCGAGGACCTCCAGCCCTTCAACGCCAAGGATTTCGCTGAGGGGCTGATGGGGATGGGGTGACAAGCTCTTAGTTTCTCAATAAAGGTCTCTATAGGACCGTTTTTGGCGCGCTCTGGCAACTTGCTCAGAGGGAGCGCTTTGGAACATGATTTGCGGAGGCCGCGCCTCAACCGTTGTGGTAAGAGGTGTGTACTCAACCTTACGGCTTGAACCAGGGGAGTACATTCCTTGCTTGCCTAATTTCGAATAGCGGCGCTCAAAAGCAGAAGGCGCATCTGTGCGTTGCGTGTTGTCGGCCTCCAGTGCGCGGCCATTGTGCGGTGCGCCGACGACTGCTGAGGAGATATTCATCAAGATGTCAAAGGTTTGTTCCATTGAATCAAAAGGAAGATCATTGAAAATGTTTTGTGTATAGCGCAGCTGTTTAGCTTCAGCAGAGGTGGAGACTATGGTCAAAATAGCGGCAAGAGCCAACAAGGGAAAAGAGCGCATGGAAGAACCTCTATTTATAGTAAACGCCAAGATGCCACGCAGGGTAAGCCATTTGGCAAGGAAGGTCAACAGACCTGAAAGTGTTTCGAAAGGCCAATCATCTCATTTCCACTTTTCCTCAGGGTTTAATAGAGGGTCTAGAGGAGCATTAAGGGCGGCTTCAAGTTCTATCTGATTGGTGACGGCTTTAAAAATATGCTCATTACTTTTAGGGGCAAAGCTGGTGTCGATCATATCCTGAATAAGCTCAAGTAGAGAATCCCAAAAGCCATCTATGTTATAAATAATAATCGGCTTATTATGAAGGCCGATTTGTTTCCATGTTAATATCTCAAAGGTTTCATCCATTGTGCCAAAGCCGCCAGGAAGCGTAATAAATCCCTCGGCGCGTTCGGCCATGATGGATTTACGCTCATGCATGCTATCAACGACGATAAGTTCGGTCAGGCCGTTATGTTGAACTTCGCGTTCATGGAGGTGAGCGGGGATGATGCCCGTGACGGCACCTCCTGCTTTGAGGCAGGAATCTGCGACCTCGCCCATAAGGCCAACGTGCCCACCGCCATAGATTAGGCGAATGTCTTTTTGACCTAGATATGTGCCAAGGTCGCGCGCGAGGTCCATATAGGCCCCATTCACGTGATTTGATGAACCGCAATAGACGCAAACTGATTTAGGTGCCACTTGATTATACCTTTTTGGGATGAAAAAAGACTCTAGTTGTGTGCTGAAAACCGTTCTTAGATGCCTTAATTAGAAAGAAAAATGGGACCCCAGCCTTCGCTGGGGTGACGGTAAAAGTTGAGAGAGATTTCTCAACAAAAAAAATCGTCATTCCCGCGAAAGCGGGAATCCCACTTGTTTTTTTAGCATTCAAATCGAGTTTTCTAGCAGACCATCAACATAATAGAACATATTTCTTAATATGTTCTTATAAATACCGTCCAATTAAGCGGATATAGGACAGGGATTCCTGCATCATATTGATAAGAGGGGCAAATAAATAGTTGGTTGCAGAAGATTGGGTAATGTCATACGCCCCTCGTACGATGATACGCATCTCTTGATCGATGCCGATTAGAACATGAGGCAGATTACGGGCGGCTTCTAAAATATGAATGAGGGCGTGGCGGCGTTCGGCGTCTGTGACGGAATAAGGTAAGAAGCCTAAAGTTCCCCAAATAACTAACCGCACTCCATCATCAGAGGTGATAGTTTGGGCTTGAAAGGGGGCCCCTTCCAGTTCAAATGCCAAAGCACAACCATCCGGCACTTTAACAATCTGAAGAAAGCTATCGGGGTCGGCTATAAAGGACTGGAATGATGAGGATGTGCCGTTCATAAGGAGCCAGAAGACAGACAAATAGAAGATACTCTATTAATAGCCTGTTTTTCTTTAAAACTCATTTAACATGGGGCATAAAAACCATACGAGAGTGTGAATTATCTGAATTGTTCGCGAATAATCCGTTCGCCCAAGTGATGTTCAGGATCGAAGAGGAGCGTAAAAGCTGTTGTGCAGTCAAGCCAAATTCGTGCGCTGACGACTTGGGAGAGTGTCATAAAGCCTGCCTCGACACGTACAGGGCGTTTTTCTGTTTCTAAGACTTCAATATCAATTACAGAGCTTTGGGGTAGGATCGCATAAGACCAGTTGCGAGGGCGAAAGCCGCAAATCGCTGTCATCACGAGCGTATTGGAATCCAAAGGCATAATGGGGCCGCCTGCCGAGCGGTTATAGGCGGTGCTGCCTGCGGGCGTTGAAACAAGCATGCCATCGCCACTAAAGCGGGCAATACGTTCAATGCCGTCCACGCAGACACGCAGTTTAGCCGATTGAGGTGTTTCGCGCAGGAAGGTTATTTCATTGATGGCGATGGAGTTGCTTGTTTTACCATTGATATCCATGCACTCAATTTTAAGGGGATGAAGCGCCACACTTTGAGCGCGGGCGATGCGTTCAGGAAGATTATCAATTTCATAATCATTACACAAAAAACCAACCGACTCGGTGCGGCGCAGAGCATAGATTTTCTTGCCTTGCTCGAGATAGGTATAGAGAGATTTCAAGACATGCCCATCCCCGCCTAAGACGACGATAATATCCGCATCTTCTGGTGCGACCGTTCCATAGCGGGCTTGCATATCTTTGGATGCCAGTTGTGCCAAGGCGGAGGGAGAGGCAGAAAAAGCGATTTTCATAAGAGATCCTGTTTCGTGAGTATTGAGGACACGTTTTAAAATCTGAAGCCTGATTAATGGTACATTAACGGGTGGTGCGCAAGATTAATCAATAAGAAATTGTATAAGATTCGCTTCTTTTTCAAAACTAAAGGTGCTTTTAATGCAAATAGATATACGTGTTTTAGAGCTCTTATCCTCAAAATTGTGCCATGACCTCATAAGTCCGGTCAGTGCGGTTAATAATGGCGTTGAATTGATTGAGGATATTGGCGGCGATGTGGTTGAAGAAGCTATGGGATTAATTGGGAGCAGTGCGGCTCATGCCGCGCGGAGGCTGCGGATATTTCGTATGGCTTATGGACGTGCGGGGAGTGAGGCTGCTTTGCCTTTACGTGACATAAGGCAGGTGGCGGTCCAGTATTTCGTTGGCGGAAAGACAAAACTCGAGTGGCCAGAGGATATGGCTATGGAGGGTGTTGCCGAAAAACAAGGGGCCTTTAAAGTTTTGTTGAATGTGTTGCTTTTGGCCGAAGAAATTTTAGCTTATGGAGGTTTAATCACGTTGCGCCGACTCGAGAGTAATGACAGTATCGGATGCGTGATCCAGGTTAAAGGTCGTCAGGCCGTTTTGTCTAAATCGTTTCAGGAAGCTCTTGCGGGGGAAACGGAAGTAGAAGACTTAACGCCGCGTACGATCCAGTCTTACATCACCGGAAGATTTGCTGATTATTTTGGCATCAATCTTTCTTTCTCAACAGCTGAAGAGGATTGTCTTGATATTTCTCTTCAAGCACCAGCCTTGCATACGATGCACCACGTCGCGTAGAGGATTCTTTAGGGTTTCAGATCGG
>JBFXDW010000034.1:0-18073 GCA_050180745.1 Bdellovibrionales bacterium
GCCTGGCCGCCGCCGTTCCTCACAAACCCCACTACTTTCTTCCGAAAATCTACGCTGTATGTCATGACTACAGCGAATCACCATCCCCTTAACAAATAGTTACGGAAATTATTTGGTTTGACTATAAACGGCGGCGCTGATGCACGGGTCTGTGACGCTCAGGAAGTAATTCCAGCGGTCCTCCAGATCCATTTCGCAGGGGTGTTTAATGCGGCTTGAGCGTTCCCATAAGGACAGGATGTCATAGATGTAATGTTCGCCGCGTGTTCTATAAAGTGTTTCAAAATCAAGCATTGGGGCCTCCGTTGAAATGATTTTTGTTAAACAACCCTCCTGTTATTTTGATAACGTAATAGATTTTACGCCCTATAACAAGCACAACTTGATATTAAATTGCTTTCAACTTGATTTGGAATTAAGTCTTTGGGGAGGTTAAGGCCGAGGGTTACTGATTGTTAACCATAATCCTACCTATTTTGGGTTCAGACCTACCTTTTTTGGGTAGAAAATGGATTATCCTTGCTTTTTATAAAAACAATCTTATAATAAGCCAAACTTGATAGGAAACATAGTTTTTGGTTTTGGGTGGGCCATTTTGTTTTAAGAGCCAGTTCAGAATCTAGATTATGAACTGGCTCTAAGATGTAATCGAGGACGAGGGGTGTTTTTAAAGTCTTTCTGTCATCCCTGCGACCTGTCGCGCCGACTTGTCTTGCCGAAGCTCAGAAGGAGCGTAGGCAGAAGCTGCGAAGCAGCGTAGGGGGAAGGCAGGGATCCTATTTTTTTATTTCTTAAAGTTGCAACGTAAAAGAAGGTTGCAAGTTTGGGTTTTACCAAAATGGGATTCCGGAATGACCGGAGAAGATGATAGGGAAGCCTATCAAGCTATTGGTTCTTTAGTGTGAGGTTATATGCCAACAGGAAAACAAATACGTGCCGCCCGCGTTCTCGCTGGATGGGACATCAAGGATCTGGCGCCTCGCGCTGGGTTGAGCGTTACCGCAGTTCAAAACATAGAAACCGGAGCTATCCCCAAATCGGCAACCAATGATCGTATTATTAAAGCTTTTTCGGATGTTGGAATTGAATTTCTTGACCATCAAGGCGTTCGTTTCAAGCCGCAGGGTGTTGATATGCTCATTGGGTCAAAAGGGTTACAGCAATTTTTTGATGGCGTTTGTGAGCATGCACGTAAACATGGTGGAGAGATTGTTCAATTTGGTGTTGATGAGGAACAGTTCTTAGAACATCTAGGTAAAGAATTTTCAGCAAGTTACGTCAAACGCATGCAGGAAATTGCAGAGAAAAGACAGGACCTGAAAGTTAAAGCGATCATTTGTGAGGGAGCAACAGAAGCGCTTGCACCGGATTACAATGAGTATCGTTGGATTTCTCGAGATATATTCCAAGCTGTTCCTTTTTATATTTATGGAAAAACTTTAGCTGTGATGGATTTCCAAACAGACCCATCTCCTACAATTGTGCTTCTGAAGTTTGATGCAATTACGAATGCCTATCGTAAGCAGTTTAATGCTTTTTGGAAGATTGCGAAAAAAACACCTAATTAAATTTGTAATTAAAATAGGAGAGAAAATGGTATTGTTTTCTAATTTTTATACTAGGCCTCTTACACAAATAGATAGCGGTATCTACCGTGCTTTACGTGAACGTATATTAAAGACACCTGACGCACGTTTTTTTAGTGACTCTTACGAGCGCGAAGCTCAGCTAACAGAAGAAGAGTGGGGAAGTTGGTGTGAGGAGACACCGAGACACTGTATTCTTGGTACATTTGATGGGGACGATCTCATAGGCATCATTATGATAACACGACAAGGAGATGAGGTAAGCCCTGTTGTGGAATGGGAAGCTGCTTGGCTTGATCCTAAATATCGTAAAACTGGAGTAGGAAAAAGTTTTTATGAACATGCACGGCAATGGACAAAAGATCATGGGTATAAATATGTAGTTGGTTTTATTCGTGCTACATATACGCCTGCTCTAGATATCTGTAATGATCTTGGGTTTGTTTATCTGTATACAATTCCAGATGAGGTTTGGGCGGACGGAAGTGTAGCGAGTACACATGCTTTTATTCTTGATCTTCGTGTTGATGTTCCGGATGATAAGAACGAACTTATTTCTGTTCGTTTCCAAGAGGCTTTGCCTTTTCTAGATCAAGGACTACACGCGCCGCCAAAGTGTTCTGGCAGTAAGGTAGCATAAAGACATTCTAAACATCGCATAAGCCTTCTATGCCCAAAACAGTTCAAGAGTTGGAAGACGCTTCCTTAAAAAAATCGTCATTCCCGCGACCTGTCGCGAGGATGACGGAAAAGATGTTGATTTTATCTCATCAAGACTGAACACTGCATCCCAACTCTTAAACTGTTTTGGCTCTAACTATAGTTTTAGAGAGAAATCATTTCTATGAGTTTGTGATAAAGGTACTGTTGGGGCAAGAACCTTCTCCTGACAAGGCGCAAGCATATCTTCAAAAACAGCGCGTTGTGTTTCAAGATGTCCTGCACCACAAACGACGAGGACCGAGTTAAAATAATTCAACATCTTGGTAATTGCTTGAACAATGTGAGGGTCACGCACCTTGTTTGTCTCATAACTAATCCTGTGAGCTAGGTGTGCCTTTTTTGATTCTTCAGGCGCTGTGTCAATTGATGAAATATCTAAGAGGCCTATGCGTTCAGGATAGTGTCGGCTAAACCATCTCTGATATTCGGGAAGAGTCAAGGCCTCTGAATCTTGAAGTGATAAGAGCCTTCTTTGGTTTTGTAAGAACGCTGTTGTCTTTTCATGAAACGAAAGAGCATGAATGTTTTTGCGTTCTTTTTCTTGTCCAAGCCATTGCAGGCAGAAAAAGGCTTGGACATCTTTAGATTCATATCCGGCATTTAAAAGCTCTTTTAATATAACTGAATCCATTGGCTCTCCATTGGCGATAGGAAGGTTTCTTTCAAGGCCTAAGAGCGTGGCGTAAGCGCATTCATTGTCAGCGTTCTTTGATTCTTTTACATGATCCAGAAGGTAAGATTTGTATCCATCTAAATAGAGAGAACAGCCTCCGCATTCAACGACGACTGCCTTAGGGTTATAGAGGCCAAACGCTCTTTTGATTGTTTGACAGGTCGGGTTGTCTAGCCCGTTAACGTGGGCAGCATTGATATAGTAAAGTTGGTGGTTTGGCGTTACGAATTCGCTCACACACACGGGCGGGTATTTGTGCGCGTCACTTAAGGTGGATATTTTGATTAGGTCATTGTTTGGTTTTAGCATAGTTACCTCTTTTGAGAACAAGGATACAGCAGGGATTGCTCGTGTAAGATTTCTTACGGCGTATTTAGTGGCTATTGGCTCAACACTAAATCCAAGCACGCCATACGGACGGCGACACCCATCTCCATTTGCTCAAAAATTACACTATAGGCCTCATCATCGGCAAGCTCGCTGGTGATCTCTATGCCTCGGTTGAGCGGCGCGGGATGCATAACGATAACATCCTCTTTGGCGTGTCTGAGGCGCTCATGGTTGAGCCCGTATTTTTCATGATAGATATTGCTCGCCAGAGGCGTTTCTCCTTCTTCAAGGCGTTCATTCTGGATGCGCAGCATCATCACGACATCGGCGTTTTCTATAGCCTCCTCTAGGCTATCAAAAAGAGTAACACCAAGCTCGTCTCTATCCTTGGGGACAAACATGGGCGGCGCGAAAAAGCGGACCTCCGCGCCGAACTTCTGGAGAAGCCGCGCGTTAGAACGGGCGACGCGGCTATGCTCGACATCGCCGCAGATGGCTACGCGCAAAGATTCTAATGCTGGTTTGTGGTTGAGCATTGTACGCGCATCCAGCAAGGCTTGTGTGGGGTGCGCGCTGATGCCTTCTCCGGCATTGATAATGGAGCCGTTGACGATTCCAGAGGCTTGCTTATGAAAGCCATCTTCTTTGTGGCGGATAACAAAGCAATCAACATTCATGGAGTCCACAACGCGCATCGTGTCGGCCATGGTTTCGCCTTTGGTCAGAGAGCTCGTTTGCGAAGAAAAATTGATGACATCTGCGCCAAGGCGCTTGGCGGCGATCTCAAACGAGGTTCGCGTGCGGGTGGAATTTTCAAAGAACATATTGGCGATGGTTTTACCGTAAAGCTTGTCGGTCTTTTTGTTAGGGCTGCGGTTGGTTTGGGCATAGTGCTTGGCCAGATCAAGAATGCTGTTAATGTCGTCTTGGGAAAGAGAATTGATGTCCAGAATATGTTGATGCGCAAAAGTCATGGGATAAGTCCTTATTTGAAAGCGGTATTTGTGGGTCATTATAAGGGAATGGAGGAAAGTACCGCAAATCTATTTCTTGCTGTTCGATGAGAGGGCTGATATGCCTTTCTTATGGCTATTCCGACACAAGACGACATTCTGGTTGCATTGAGCGCCATTAAATGTCCCGATTCTGATCAAAATATTGTTGCCGCTGGCATGATTTCGGCTCTTACGGCTAAGGAAGAGGGCGGAGGGCTGCACGTTCAGCTCGTCCTTGAAACCGATGCGGATCATGCTGCTGCGATGGAGCGCGTGCGCCAAAAGGCGGCCGCGGCGATCCAGACTATTGGCGGGGTGAAGCGTGCGACGGTTGTTTTGTCGGCGCATACGGCTGCACCTGCTATGGGGCGGAAAAAAAGGGCTCCTCATGATGGGGCAGAGCTTCCGCGTGGCGTTCGGCAAGTTATTGCTGTGGCCTCTGGCAAGGGGGGCGTTGGGAAGTCCACTGTGGCTGTAAACCTGGCTTTGGCCTTGGCTGAAAAAGGCATGAAGGTTGGGCTTATGGATGTTGATGTCTATGGGCCGTCTGTGCCGCGCCTTTTAGGCATAGCGGGGTTGGATGTCTCGACAAATAAAGACAAAAAGCTGTTGCCGGTTCAGGCGTATGGTTTGGCTGTGATGTCCATAGGCCTCTTGGTTGAGGAAGATACGCCTATGATCTGGCGTGGGCCTATGGTTCATGGTGCGATCCATCAGATGTTCTATGATGTGGCGTGGGGCGAGCTTGATGTTTTGGTCCTTGATATGCCACCGGGAACAGGCGATGCGGCGCTTTCTGTGGCGCAAGAGGTTCCTCTGGCTGGGGCGGTGATTGTCTCAACGCCACAGGATCTAGCGCTCTTGGATGTGCGGAAGGGCGTGAATATGTTCCGTAAGGCGGGCGTGCCTATTTTAGGGCTGGTCGAGAATATGTCGAGCTTCGTCTGCCCTCATTGTGGAGAGAGTACGGATATCTTTGGCCATAATGGAGCCAAGGACGATGCAGAGGAGTTGGGGATCGATTTTCTTGGGTTTCTGCCTTTGACTATGGCGCTACGAGAGGCTTCGGATCGAGGATGCCCTATTGTGACAAGTGATCCTACCGCAGCTTCTTCTAAAGCCTTTTTCGAAATAGCCGAGAGGGTTGCAACGGCCCTTGATGTGGTGGGATAAGGCCGGATGGCTTAGAGAGGCGGTGGGGTAAGGCCGGATGGCTCTGAGAGCCAAAAGCGTCCATCTGAGGCATAATCTGATTTACAAATGCCGAAAGACGCAGCTCGAACAATCTTTCCGAGCTGCGTTTTCGTCGCTTGAACGAAGGCGATTGGCGTACAAAAAGGCGTTATTCAGCCTTTTTGATCATTTTTTGGACTTCATCCATGTGTGCGCAAGCACGATCCGACATGGATTGGATGGTTTGCATTTGGCTGTTTGAGAGAATATCCGACAGCTCTTTCAGATTTGCAACACATGATTCAATGGTTGCTTTTGTTGCTTCAACTTGTTTGGCAACTTTTTCTTCTGGTGTTGGCGCAGCAACAACATCTTGGACAAGGCTGGTCGTTGCTTCAAAGCTTTGACGAGCCAACTCAGATTGGCGGGTCATGTAATTTTGAATGGTTTCAAAAGCCTTTTGATTCGCCGCAGCAACAGCTTCAATGTTCTTGCGTTGTGAAGCCATCATAGCCTCAACATCAAGGCTTGGCATTTTTGCGCCATTCATAAATTTGGACATGTCCATCATCTTTGACGGATCCATAATTTTTGACATATCCATGAATTTTGAGAAATCCATATCCATAAAAGGATTGTTGTACTTGTTTGACATTGGTTGGTCCTCGTTCAAGCGTTTTTAGGCGGGAGATCACTGAGACCATATTGTGGACAGCAATCTTTCATTAAGGTTAACGAGGATTAATATGACTCCTATTAACCAATTTGTCACGTATTTTTTTACCATAAATTTTGGCCTTAAAACTTATTTTTTTCGGTTCTCTAAGGATTATCTTGTGGCGGTGCACCTAAAAATCCTGCCTTTACTCCCGTTTGAATAATCCGGTTCAAAGCTGCCATGGTAGGAGCCGAATCAGGAGTGATATCCTTTTCCCATATGGAAAAAATGTACACGTATCCAGCTAAAAGAGCGTGCTCTGTGATGAGTGAGGGGATAAGCCCAGCTTCCCTTAGGCACAAGCTCATGCTTGGCCTTAAAGCGGGCCACAGGGCTAGGGCTGTATCCTTATTGTGGCGCGCATTTTGTGCCATGCTGGTCAGGCCCTTTTTATAAGGGGCCATCACGTCGAAACGTGTCATAAGGATATCAAAGAGGCGTTCTGCTACGGGGGCACTTTCGTCCTTGGTGAGCTCATCCATCATGAGGCGGTCTATCTCGCCAGCAATAGAAGGGATAAGAGCTACATCGGCGATCTCAGACCAGTCGCAATCGCGCAAGCGCTCCAGCGGGCTGCTGTTGGCTATCGACACGCTTTAGGCCTGACCGGCCGTATCAATCATAGCTGCCGCTAACGCCTCGGTAGGCTGCTTGCCGCCCCACATGACGAACTGGAATGCCGGATAGAAACGCTCACACTCCGTAAGAGCGATTTCAACAAGATCCTCTAACATCTCTACGCCGGGCATGCGGTCGGTTCGCGTGAGGACCGTATAGCGGAAAAGAGGCGAGTTCTGTTGCGTTTCCAAGTCAAAATGTCCCAGCCATAAGCGGCTGTTGAGCATAGCCAGCAGCTCGTTAACCTCGCTGCGCTTCCCTTCGGGGACACGCATGTCGAACTGGCAAGAGAACTGTAGTGCGCCAACTTCGCGTTGCCAGACGAAGAACATGCGATAGTGGCACCAACGTCCTGCGAGTTCGACAATCATCTCGTCATCGCTAGCTCTATCGAACAACCACTCATTGGCTGTTACGATTTCTTCAACGATGTCGAGCGGATTGGATACGAACGGAGACTGTTCGGAAACAGATAAAAAAGCCATGGAAATAAATCCTGTGTGCCAAAGAATATCGAGAGTGATAAATATCAAACTTCGTGCTCTTCCTGCAAGAGTCGTAGCCTGTGGGCATGGCAGGGAGAAAATGAGCGTGTGTTTTGAGTCACAGGTCTTTAATGAGTTTAATATCTTTCCGTTTTCGAACTAAGCGGCTCTAATGATTCATAGTTTGAGTCTTTTCGGGGGACTGACTCTGGATAAGAGGGCGTTTGTTTGTTCATGAAACTTAACGGAAGGTAAAAATACTTTCGCGAGAAAAAATGTCTTTTGAGTCGTTTTGTAGAGGTTTCTTTATGAGGCAGGCATCATGATTCTTTACGAGAAGGGCCTGTGTATTCAACTATAGCTAAAACACCCTGCCGTGAGGGGCAGTTCATAATCTAGATTCTGAACAGGCTCTAAGGGGCAGGGTGTTCGCTTCTTCCAACTCCTGAAGGGGACGTGAGGTACGTTTAGTTCCCAATAGTCATGGCCATGAAGATCATATTTCCTTCACGTTCAATCAGAAGGAGAAGGGGCTTCTTGGCTTTTTTTGCTTTTTGGGCCAGCTCTTCAAGTCGTTTGCCTGACGTAATATCTTCCTGTGCGGCTTGCGTAATGACATCAGCACGACGGAGTCCTGCTTCGTAAGAAAGTGAATCTGTATCAACGTCCAGCACGACAACGCCTTGTGTGCTTTTGCCGATATCGTATTTCTGGCGGAAGGTATCCGTGAGTTTAGTTACACGTAAGCCCAAAGTTTTGACGTCTGTCCCTTCTGTTTTCTGGCCTTCATGCTTGGTGATTTTGACTTCACCTTCTTCCTCATGGTCCTTAAGCTTGCCGAGTTTGACCTTTAGCGTTTTTTCCTCACCCTTACGCAAGATTTCCACGTTGACCGTTTTGCCCACTTCCGTTTCAGCAACAAGACGAGGTAGGCGGTGCATGTCTTCAACGTCCTTGCCATCAAAGGTCAGGATGAGATCGCCCGTTTTAAAGCCAGCTTTTTCAGCGGGACCGTCTTTGGTGACGCTAGAGACGAGCGCTCCTTTTTCCTTCTTAAGGCCCAAGCTTTTGGCTATCTCTGGTGTGATCGTTTGAACTTGTACGCCCAACCAGCCGCGTTTTATATGGCCTGTATCGCGGAGCTGTTGAACAACACTTTTGGCCATGCTGGAGGGAATCGCAAAGCCAATGCCGACAGACCCTCCGGTAGGCGAGAATATGGCCGTGTTGATGCCAATAACTTGGCCATTCATATTGAACATAGGGCCGCCTGAATTGCCGCGATTGATCGACGCATCTGTTTGCAGATAATCGTCATAGGGTCCTGAATTGATGTTGCGTGCTCGCGCCGAGATGATCCCCGCTGTGACTGTGCCGCCAAGTCCATAAGGATTGCCGATGGCGACAATCCAATCGCCGACCCGTACCTTATCGCTTTCGCCAAATGTAACGGCAGGCAGGTCTTTTTTAGGGCTGACTTTTAAAAGAGCAAGATCAGTTTTTTTATCAAGGCCAACGAGTTCGGCTTTCAGATTTGTGTCATCTTGAAGGATAACGCGGATTTCATCAGCGTCCTGAATGACGTGATAATTTGTGACAATATAGCCTTTAGGATCAATGATAAATCCAGATCCTAGTGAGGTGGCTTTTCGTTTTTGTGCTCTGCCATGCGGCATAAAAGGACGTTGTTGTTTGAAAAAATCCTGAAAGAGTTCATTAAAGGGAGAGCCTTCAGGGAATTGAAACTCAAAATTTTGAAAATCATCATGCGTGGAAAGAGTTTGCGTCGTTGATATATTCACAACTGCGGGTAAAAGTTTTTCTGTCAGGTCTGCAAAGCTTTCTGGGGCTGCAGCTGCTAGGGCTGGTTGCGCCAAAGACAGAAAGAGCGAAAGGATAAGGAAAGAACGGAAGAAGTGACGCATCGGTTAATCTCCTTTTTTGTGATGGAAGAAGGGCGTTAAATACCCTTCCTCCCGCAAGGGGAGGGTGTTTTTTAGCACAGCAGCCCAAGCTCTAGCTCTCAAAAAAGGCGTCATTATGACCAGAAGATGGTCTTTTTTGCCTACTTTGAAGGGGCCTTATCGAAATATTTAAGAAAGGCGCCGTCTGGATTCAAGATGTAAGTCGTGGTTTCAGACGACAAGCCTTGACGATAGGCTTGTAAGCTCCGCCAAAAGGCAAAAAACCGAGGGTTTCTATTGGTTGCCGCAGACATAAGATCAAGAGCCTTTTGATCGCCTTCACCCATGATCGCTTCGGCTTCACCTTGTGCTTCGGCGATGATGACCGTGGCTTGCTTGTCGGCTTCGACTTTGGTTTGTAACGCTTCTTGTTGGCCTTGAGCGCGAATTTGGGCCGCCTCTTGCTCACGCTGAGAGCGCATGCGGGCGAACACGGCATCCCCCGTTTTTTCCGGCAGATCAGCGCGGCGAATGCGCACATCTACGATCTCAACACCGAAATCTTTGACCTCTTTGTTTAAGAGCTCGGCCACTTGCGTCATTACGCCAACCCGTTCATCTGACAGCAAAGAGGCGAGTTTAATTTTACCCAAGACGCTCCGCAATGTTGCATTTAAAAGCGACATAAGCCGATCATTTGCCACACGTTCACTGCGTAAACGTTGGAAATAGAGCAGGGGATCTATAATGCGATAGCGTGCAAAGGCGTCAACCTGAAGCGGTTTTTGTCCGGCCAGAATAATTTCTTGTGCAGGGGCGTCCACCGCCAATACACGGCGATCAAAAAAGCTGACTGTTTGAATGAAAGGTATTTTGAAATGCAATCCTGGCTCTTTAATTACGCGCACGACTTCGCGGAATTGAAAGATGATCGCCAGCTCAGTTTGGCGTACAACAAACAAAGAGCTAAGTGCACCAAAAACAAGGACGATTAAAACAGCAAGAAAAGACAGAAGTTTGGCATTGTTGGGCATAGGCGTTACTCTTTATCTTTTTTTTGTTTGGTTAAATCATGGAAGGGATAAAGCGGTACGGTTCCCGCTTGGCCATCTGTAATGATCTTATTGGCGTTGGAGAGGATGCTTTCCATCGTCTCTAGGTATAGACGTTGGGTTGTGACATCTTGAGCCTTATTATAGGCTTCAAGTACGCTCTTGAAACGTTCAGCTTCCCCCTTGGCAATCGCGATCTTTTGATCGCGGTATGCCATGGCCTGCTGCAGCAGTTTCGCTGCTTGGCCTTTGGCCTCAGGGATGACTTTGTTTACATGAGCGGCAGCTTGGTTTTGAAAACGCTCATTATCTAGTCGTGCGTTGACGACATCTTGGAACGCATCTTTGACTTCTTCGGGTGCAGCAACGGTCTGCAAGTTAATCTGCGTCACCGTGATGCCCGCTTTATACTCGTCCATCATGGCTTGAAGACGTGTGCGTGCATCCGCAGCGATCTCTGAGCGCCCCTGAGTAAGCGCAAATTGCAGTTTGTTTTGACCAATGACCTCGCGCATAACACTCTCAGCCGCCATCTTGATCGTTATGTCCGGATCGCGGATTTGGAACAGATAATCCCCAACATGGGCAATGCGCCAGAAGACAGTAAATTCGACGTGGATGATGTTTTCATCCTGTGTGAGCATCAGGCTTTCTTCGGGGACTTCTATGGCGCGATTGCGCTCGCCTGAGCTCTTGCGAAAGCCGATTTGGATCTCATTTTGGGCTGTTACGACGGGTAAAAGGACGGTTTCGATGGGGGCAGGAAGGCGATAATGCAAGCCAGGCTCTTCTGTGCGATCCATAGCACCAAAACGCATGACCACGCCCATTTGTTCTGTCCCGACCATATAAAAGCCGCTGAGGAGCCATGCACCAAGCAACACGAACAAAGCCATTATAACTGCATGGCCATGCCCCTTTGGTTTAAGAGGCTGCACCATTTCTTTGATTTTACGCAAAGTTTCTTCCATATCTGGGGGAGGCATGGAGCCATGCGGAGGTCCGCCATTGTCATGATATTTGGGATCCCGACCCCATGGTGAAGGTTTTTGCGAGCCCTTATCAGATTTTGTTTCGTCTGATTTAGCTCCACCTGATTTAGATTCGCCCTTAGATCCCCACGGACCCTCATCGTCATTCCACGTCATATATTTAGCCGTTTTTGTTGTGGTTAAATGTAAAATGATTGTAGGGATATGAGAGACGATTCACAAGGGGGGAATCTCCTACTAAACCCCAAATCTCATGCTTCCGGTCAGGCGATCGGCTTCTTCAAGACGGACAGTGAGGGGATCGCCGAGCTTAAAGCTCTTTTTCCGGCGTTGGCCCCTAAGACTCATGTTGGTTTCGTCAAGTTCGTAATAATCGCGTGGTAATGAGCGGAAAGGAATGATACCTTCCGCGCCAGTGTCGTCCAGTCTTACGAAAATGCCGAAGCGTGTGACTCCGCTTATATGGCTTTTGAATTGCGTGCCTAGTTTGTTTTCCATAAAGAGCGAAACATAGCGGTCTATGGCCTCGCGTTCTGCGTTCACAGAGCGTCGTTCGGTGGCCGAGATATGCTCGCTGATTGTTTCCATCTGTTTGATGTCTTTGTCGCCTAGCCCATCATCCCCAAGTTTATAAGCGCGGATTAGGGCGCGGTGGACGATCAGGTCCGCATAGCGTCGAATGGGCGAGGTGAAATGTGCGTATTGTCCCAAGGCTAGTCCAAAATGGCCGATATTTTGCGGGCTGTAAATCGCTTGGGATTGGCTGCGTAAGATGACTTCGCTGACGATTGGGGCGGTTTCTGTTCCGGAAACTTTGTTGAGAATGCTCGTTAGATTGCGAGGATGCAGCTCTTTCCCAGCGGGTAAACTTATATCAAGCGTTTTCAGGAAATCCCGTAAAGCATCGTATTTTTCGTCGCTTGGTTTATCATGCACGCGATAGACGCATAGATTTAACTTTTCCGAAAGAGCGGAAGCTGCGGCGACATTAGCCAGAATCATGAACTCTTCGATCAGCTTGTGGGAGTCTAGCCGTTGCCGTGTTTTGATCGCTGTGACGTGGCCCTCTTTATCAAGAGTTACGGCGCGTTCAGGAAGATCGAGCTCTAACGTGCCGCGGGTTTCTCTCGCTTTTAGTAGGCATTCATAAGCTGCATAAAGAGGCTTGATAACCGTTTCCATAAGAGGCTTTGTCGTTGCGTTGGCTTTGCCATCATAAGCGGCTTGAACTTGTTCGTAGGTTAAACGCGCTTGCGAGCGCATTAATCCGCGCACGAATTGGTAGCGTTTTATTTTTCCTGTCTTTGTAATCCATATATGTGCGGCAAGACAGGCGCGAGGCTTATGAGGAATAAGGGAACATAAATCATTCGACAAAGCCTCGGGGAGCATGGGCACAACACGATCAGGAAAATAGGTCGAGTTGCCTCGCTTATAGGCTTCTTGATCCAAAGGCGAACCTGCTTTCACGTAATGGGCGACATCGGCAATGGCGACGAGGATATGAAAGCCTGTGCTGGTTTCTTCGGCCCAGACAGCATCATCAAAATCACGCGAGTCCTTGCCATCAATTGTGACAAGAGGAATGTTCTGGAGGTCCGTTCTTTTGTCCAGAGGCGCAGGGCATGCTTTTCCTGCTTCCTTGATAACGGTTTCAGGAAATTGATAGGGAATTTCATTCGATAGAATAGCTATCAAGCTGACGAGACACGGATCATCTGGATCACCTAAGTGATCTGTGATTTCGATTTCTTGGAGTCCTTGTTTTGAGCTTTGTAGAAGTTTGGCTGCTATGAGTTGGTCTTCAAGCTCCAAGGCGCGTTTCTTATTGCGGATGATATATTTATTCTTGTCTTTGCGATCGGCGACAACGAGCGACCAGCCAAAGCGTGTTTTCCGCACAACGCCGATCACCGTTTGACTGGCAGGCAAAACGGATGATGGCTTTTCCTGCTTTTTGTCGCGTGGTTTGTGTTCGATGCGGCGTGAGAATTTTTTTTGTTTTGTGGGCATGGGGTTATGAGGATTCAGGATTCAGCATTCAGGATTCAGGGGAGGGGCTTTCTTTTCCGTTTCTATCCTAACTCCTTATAATTTTTTCGTCATTCCCGCGAAGGCAGGAATCCTATTTGTTCGTTTTCAGAATTTGAAAAGAAAACAAGTGTTGTAAGTCTGGGGCCTATTTCTTCTTCGTTGTTGTCGTTTTCTTGGTTCCTGTTGTCTTCTTAGCTGGAGCCTTCTTCTTTGCGGGCGCCTTTTTCGCGGGAGCTTTTGTCGCAGCTTTGGCGATCTTGGTTTCTATGATTTCTAAAGCTTGTTCCAGCGTCAAATTTTCTGGGTCATAGGCTTTTGTAACTGTAGCCATGACTTTGCCCCATTTGACATAAGGCCCAAAGCGTCCTGAATTTAGCGTTATGGCTTTGCCATCTTCAGGATGTTCTCCTAACGGTTTTCCAGCGCTGGTGCTGCGGCGGCCCGTGTCGGGTTCGGCCAGAAGCGCAACGGCGCGGGTTAAATCTACGGTCAATAGATCATCATCATCCGTCAGGCTTTTATACCGCGTGCCCATCTTGATATAAGGCCCATAGCGGCCTATGGCGGCGGTTATTTTCTCATTCGTTTCCGGATGTTTGCCGACCTCGCGAGGCAGTGCCAAAAGCTGCAGAGCCGTATCAAGATCAATCAGGTTGGGGTCCATCTTTTTGGTCAGAGAACTGCGTTTTGGTTTTTCTTTCTTCTCGCCTTTCTTGGGTTTCTTTTCCTCTTCGCCTTCTTTGGGGCCAAGCTGCACATAGGCGCCATAAGGTCCTATTCGCGCAGTGACGGGAAGGCCTGTTTCTGGATCATCGCCGAGTATCCGAGGTTCCATCGCAGCAGCGCCGTTTTCTGCGTCTTCACTGCCTGCGACAGCTAGAGCGCGCGTATTTTTACACGTCGGATAATTTGAGCACCCAATAAAGCCGCCAAACTTCCCAAGTTTCAACCCTAGCCTTCCATCAGCACATAAGGGGCATTTGCGGGGGTCCGAGCCATCCTCTTGCGGCGGGAAGAAGTGAGGGCCCAAGGCTTCATCAAGCACGTCGATGACGTCGGAGACTTTCAGGTCCTTTGTTTCGTCAATGGCACCGGAAAAGGCTTTCCAGAAATCATCCATGACGCTTGTCCAGATGAGCGCGCCATCCGAGATTTTATCGAGTTTTTCCTCTAGCTCTGCCGTGAAATCATATTCGACATATTGCTTGAAGTATTGTTCCAAGAACGCAGTGACCACGCGGCCTCTATCTTCGGGGATAAAGCGCTTTTTCTCGAGCTGCACATAGTTGCGGTCTTGCAGCACTTGCATGATGCTGGCGTAGGTCGAGGGGCGGCCTATGCCAAGCTCCTCCAGCTTCTTCACTAGCGAGGCTTCGGTATAACGAGGCGGCGGCTGTGTGAAATGCTGGGTTTGCTCGATCTTGTCGGTTGTCAGCTTGTCTTTCTCTTGAACCGCAGGCAACAGGCATTCATCGTCTTTCTCTTCGCTGTCTTCGTCGCGTGTGCGTTCGTAAGCCTTGAACCAGCCGTCGAAAACGACCGTCGAGCCTGTGGCGCGGAATGTGTTCTTGCGAGCAGGATCAGAAATATCGACAGAAACCTGATCCAGAATAACAGAGGCCATTTGGCATGCGATGGTTCGTTGCCAGATCAGCGTATAAAGGCGAAGCGCATCTTTATCTAAGTATTTGGCTACGGACTTGGGCGTGCGGTGGAGGTCTGTAGGTCGAATAGCTTCATGGGCTTCTTGCGCGTTTTTGGCCTTTGTTTTGTAAACACGCGGTTTTTCAGGCAGGTACTTTGAGCCGTACTCGCTGCCAATCACGTCCCGCGCACCTGCAATGGCTTCTTTGGAAAGTGTTGTGCTGTCGGTCCGCATATAGGTAATCAAACCTACTTCCTCGCCGCCGAGATTGGCACCCTCATAAAGGCTTTGGGCGATGCGCATGGTGCGTGTGGCTGACAGTCCTAATTTCCGCGAGGCTTCCTGTTGCAGTGTTGATGTCGTGAAGGGAGGGTAGGGATGGCGGTTGGTTTGTTTGCGCTCGATCGAGGCGACGTCATAAGATAACTTATCCAGCATTATGCGCGCGGCTGTTGCGCTGGCTTCATTGGAAAGGGCAAACTTATCTAGCTTTTTGCCTTCAAGATGAGTGAGCTTGGCGGGGAGCACTCCGTTGTCTTTTGTTTTAAAGATGCCTTCAAGAGTCCAAAATTCTTGCGTTTTAAAGACTTCGATTTCGGATTCTCGCTCACAGATCAAGCGTAAAGCAACGGACTGCACGCGCCCTGCTGATTTCGAGCCAGGTAATTTCCGCCATAAAACAGGCGAGAGAGAAAAGCCAACAAGATAATCTAACGCCCGTCGTGTCCGATAGGAATTGACAAGATTATCATCCAAATTCCGAGGATGTTGAATAGCATCAAGAACGGCTTGTTTGGTGATTTCATTAAAGGTGACGCGCCGGATAGGGATAGAAGCCTTTAGATTTTTTTCGGCGAGTACTTCTTTGATGTGCCACGCGATGGCTTCTCCCTCACGATCAGGGTCAGGGGCCAGAAAGACTTCATCCGATTTTTTGGCCTCGCGCGTGATTTCGCTGACCGGTTTGCTGGCGCGATCGCTCAAAGCCCAGTCCATGGCAAAATTCTCATCAGGACGTACCGAGCCGTCTTTGGGCGGTAAATCTCTGATATGGCCAAAGGAAGCGATGACTTTGTAATCGCTGCCGAGATATTTATTGATGGTTTTGGCCTTAGCCGGAGATTCAACGATAACGAGTTTTTGCGACACTGGATATGATCCCTATAATATAAGTGACACCTTATGGCCTGGGTGCCTTTCTAGCCGTCCAGCCAGCTCTAATTCAAGTAAAACGGTCAGGATGGACGGTAAGGAGAATTGGCAGGTTCGTACCAGTTCGTCAATGTCTATGGGGCAAGTGCTTAAATTCTCTATAACTTTTTCTCTTACGTGAGGTAGTTCACTTTCATCAATACGTATGGGAGCAGGGATGAAAGCCTCACTTTCTTCCTCAAAAAGGGTCCTGCGCGGCTGGGAAAGAGCCTCTAAGATATCCGGTGCGCCCTCTGTTAGCGTAGCCCCCTGCCGGATCAGGTCATTCGTGCCGTTGGCGCGTGGATCAAGAGGCGAGCCCGGAACGGCAAAGACCTCCCGCCCTTGTTCGAGCGCCATGCGAGCTGTGATAAGCGAGCCTGACCGTTTGGCAGCTTCGACGACGACAATGCCAAGGCTCAGGCCCGAGATGATGCGGTTGCGCCGTGGAAAGAGCTTGGCCATGGGCTCAAGTCCCATAGGTTGGTCTGAGACAATGCAACCGATATCCGCGATTTGCTCATAGAGTTTTTGGTTTTCCTGAGGATAGACAACATCAATCCCGCCTGCGACGACCGCTATGGTGCCTGTGGTTAGCGCTTTTTGGTGAGCGGCAGTATCAATTCCACGGGCAAGGCCAGATGCCACGACATAGCCAGCCTCGCCCAGATCGGTGGCCAGTTTCTCAGCCATCTTGCGGCCGCTAAGCGAGGCATTCCTTGCGCCAACAATGCCGATGATGTCTTTGTGGAGGAGGCCAATGTCTCCGCGTACAGCAATTACAGGCGGGGCGTCATCTATAGCGGCAAGTGGCGCGGGGTAGTCCGGCTCGCACATAGCGATAAAGCGCCCCCCCAGTTTTTCCAGTTTGCGGTATTCGTCTTCGATATAGCTTTTGGGCGCGGGTTTGAAAGGCGTTTTGCTGCCGCCTCTATGGGCGAGTTCGGGTAAAGCGTCTAGGGCATCTCTTACCGAGGGAAAACGGCGCAAAAGTTCTTTGAACGTCACAGGTCCTATGCGCGGTGTGCGTGCAAGGCGGAGCCAGTCTATTTTTTCTGAAGGCTCCAAAGAGTGTTTGATCATTATGAATGTTGTCCGATTTCTGGTTCGGTTCCCGCCAGAAGACGTACAATGTTGCTGTGATGTTTGATTGTAATAAAGATAATCATCAGTATCACAGCAGGTAGCAATTGGTAATGTTTGAAGGCATCAATAAAGACGACTGTTGAGGCAATAGCAAGCAAAGCGGCTAAAGACGAAATATGGATCATTAAGGCCGTTGCCAGCCACACTAAAGACACCATCAGAGCCAGAGGCCAATAAAGCGCAAGGAGCACGCCGATGAAAGTTGCAACGCCTTTCCCGCCTTTAAAGTTGAGCCATAGGGGGAATATGTGGCCTAAAAGAGCGGCAAGGCCAGCTAAGGGAGCCAGTTCTGGGATAGATATAAAAGCCAAGCCAACAGCGCAGGAGCCTTTGATCATATCGAGAAGCAAAGTTGCGGCGGCAAGGGTTTTCTTGCCCGTTCTGAGGACATTTGTCGCGCCTATATTCCCTGATCCCACATTACGGATATCACCCAAGCCAGCCTGACGCGTCAGCAGAAACCCGAAAGGCAGACTGCCAAGGATATAGGCTAGGAACAAAAGGAATGATGGTTCAATCGTCATAGGCGGTAGGGTCACCGTTTTTCAAGAAAAAGTCAAGATGGGGGTAGGGGCTTTTTCTTTTATTTGAGGACACGCTCTAACTCTTTAAAATTTTTCTGTCATTCCAGATATAGCCGATCCAATATAAATGATCATTTTATCTGACATAGGCTATAAATATACCCCGTTCACGCCAAAACCCGAAAATCCTTGGGTGAGATGACGCGGAAGTTATCCGTAACGGAATCGCAGTATTTTTGCCAGTTTTTGGGCACTTCGTCACGCAGGAAGGTTAACATGGCATT
>JBFXDW010000035.1:0-17823 GCA_050180745.1 Bdellovibrionales bacterium
GGTAAGTCACGTTTTTTCCCATTTTGAGCTTGAGGTGCGCGTTGCAGTTGCGTCTTATAATAGAACGCGTAAAATCAAGGGGAGGTGGGTGGCTAGTTCAGCTCTGGCGGATGAAGCTTTGCCCAGCCTGATGCGTAAGATTTTAAAGCATGCGAAGATTGGAGCCTGATACATGGTGATGCGGAAAATTATGATAGCGGCTTTGCTGGGTCTTTCTTTTGTTGTGCCCGTCAAGGATGCGCGTGCAGAGGCCTTTGCCACACTCTCTCTTGATAACATTATGAAGGCACTGGTGCGTTATGGTGCGGTGGATGTTCGTAATGATCTTGTGATAGATCTTTATGCCAGCATCATGGTTTGTGATCTTTATCAGGAACTTTATCACGATGACTTTAAGTGGAATAAAGTCCGTAGTGTGCTGCGTGAGAAGATCAAGGAAGAGGTCGCCTTTTTCCCAACGGGTTTCCAGTATGACGCTGTTTTGCAGCTTGGTAAATATGACTTTAAAGAAAAGATATATCGGTTTAGCCGTAAAACGGCTCAATTTAACGCCAATGTTTTCCGTATGAATACGAATAAAGGAGATGATTGTAATCGAAGAGGAGGCCTTCAATTACCGCCTACCTTTGAAATCATTCTTGATAAACCGGTGACAATCATTGGTATTCCCATGGATGAAGCCGATGGTAAAAAACTTTTTGAAAGGCTTGAGAAAAACGGTAATCAGGATCATCTGATTTATGTACGGTTCAAGATTGGCATTAGTTATGTTGCGCCCTTCATCAAAACGAAGGCTCGTGCGGCTATGAATGCGAATGAGGATTTCCGCCGTGGTTCCGAAGAGGAAGATTATGAAACGGACGATATCCGGTTTGATGGTTATTTACATATGCTAGAATTCTACGAAGACCCTGAGCGGACGCGTCTGCTTTATAGAGAAGAACATTCGGCTACGCCTTAGAGCCAGTTCATAATCTAGATTCCGGCGTTGGCTTTTTGCCCGTTTTCTGCGGTTCGCTGCGCACCTATAGCCTATGTCAGATAAAATGATGATTTCTACCTTGATCTTTTTCACCATGGCGTTGTTAAAGTTCTTGGTAATATGCTTATATAACCTGCGAACTTTGCCTTGCCATGGTAAAAAATCTCGGCGGTATAAAAGATCATTTTATCTGACATAGGCTATACCCCAACGTACGCTTACGCTGCGATCCTCGAAAACGAACAAAAATCCTTAGCCGGAACAAGATTCTGAACAGGCTCTTAGAACGGGTTTTGAGGGAGCGCGAGGGGAGTTGAGGAAGAAAGAACGAGGAAGACTTCCCCGATCCCCGATCCCCGATCCCCGATCCCCGATCCCCGATCCCCGATCCCCGATCTCTATGCGCTGCCGATTAAGATTCCCATTAAAACGACTAATGAGCCGCCAAGGACAATCTGATACAAGGCCGAGACGAAGGGTGTTTCCATATATTTCCAACGCATCCAACAGATCGCGATTAGCTCAACAATAACTAGAGCTGCGGCGACTCCTGTAGCTGTCCAGAAATCGGGAATGAGATAAGGTAGCGTGTGGCCTAAGCCCCCAGCCGTTGTCATCACGCCGCAAGAGGTCCCGCGAATCCAGGGGTGGCCTCGGCCCGTCAGTGCGCCATCATCCGACATAGCTTCCGTGATACCCATGCTGATGCCTGCGCCTACGGATGCGGCTAGACCGACCAGAAAGGTTTCATAGGAGTTATGAGTGGCGAAAGCTGCTGCAAAAATAGGGGCCATGGTTGAAACAGACCCATCAATAAGTCCCGCCAGACCAGGTTGCACGATTTGCAGCAGGAATAACTTTCGTGCCATGGCGTCTTCGGATTCTTTTTCTTCGCCAGACACAAAGGTCTGTTCTGATGCCTCAGCGCGGGCGACATGAGCCGTTTCTTCAAGAGCCAGATCTCCCAGCAATTTTCGTACGTCAACGTCCTGTGCGCGTGCGGCGGCTTTGGCATAGAAATTAGCCGCTTCAATTTCCATCAAAGACGCTTGTTTGCGAACCGCATCAATACGTAACGATTCCATCAGCCATAAAGGATTGCGCTTGAGAAAGCCGCGTACATCTTGGCGCGTGATGTAGGGAAGGCGCTCTCCGAATTTTTTACGATACAGCTCAAGAAGGCGGTTTTTGTGAACGCGCTCTTCTTCGGCCATATCCTCAAACATACGGGCTGTTGCGGGATATTCTTCTTGCAGCTTGCCAGCGAAGTTGAGGTATATCTGCATATCCTCTTCTTCGTTCGAGATGGCAAGCGCCAGAACTTCATTTTCTTTCAGTTCGCAAAAACGTTTCATAGTGAGCCCCTGTTAGTGATCACAAGCATTCTTACCTTCTTGCAAAGTTCCGTCAAGGTAGGTTTTGGCTAAAGCTTCGGGCGTATCAAGAGGGGCTCCTAAAATAACGCGTATGTTCCGCTCTTCCAAAAGAGCGATCGCACGACCGCCCATACCGCCCGAGATAATGATATTGGCGCCCTGTTCTGCTAGCCATACTGGCAAGACTCCGGGTTCGTGCGGAGGTGGAGGAAGTGTTTCTGCGCCAGTAATTGTTTTTGCCTCTTCATCAACTTCAATAAACGTAAAAAGCTGGCAATGCCCGAAATGAGGATCAAGTTTTCCGTCTGATGTAGGGATAGCGATTTTCATGATAAATACTCCTTTTGTAGGTTGTTCCAGATATTGCGAATATCCTCGTTGCAAGGACTGTCTGTTTCGATAACGGCTTTGGCTTGGTTTTGCGCTTTTGTTACAGACGAATCATAGCGTATGCGGCCCAGAATAGTTGAACCTGCTTGTCGGGCTGTTTCTTCGATTGTTGCGGTAATTTCTGGCGCGATATCCCACTTATTGACGCATAGAGCGGTGGGCGTGTCAAAATGCGAGGTCAGGTCGAGCAGGCGTTTGAGATCGTGCAGGCCTGAAAGCGTTGGCTCTGTGATGATGAGCGCTAGATCTGTATTTGATAAGGATGCAATCACGGGACAGCCAATCCCCGGCGGGCCGTCAACAAGGATCAGATCATGTCCTTTTTCTTTTGCTATTTTGGTGGCTTCTTGACGCACAAGAGTGACAAGACGGCCTGAATTTTCTGCGGCAATACCGAGGCGCGCATGCACCATCGGACCGCCGCGTGTTGCCGAGACCATCCATTGCCCGCATGTGCGCGGTGTAAACTCAACGGCTTTTTGTGGGCAAAACGCATAACATACGCCGCACCCTTCGCAGGATAAGGGATCAACAACACAAACCTCATCTTTTTTTGTGATAGCTCCAAAGCGGCATAATTTAACGCATGCCCCGCAATTATCGCAAAGGGCAGAATTTATTTTGGCTTCAGATCCACTTACGAAGTCGTGCATTTCTTTGACTTCTGGTGACAGGATAAGGTGCAAATCCGCTGCATCCACATCGCAATCCGCGATAACAGGGCGCTCAGCAAGAAGGGCTAAACACGCTGTCAGGCTTGTCTTTCCTGTACCGCCTTTGCCGCTGAGGATCGTTATTTCCTTCATGAGAAAATTCTTTCGGCTAGATCGGTGAAAAGGTGTTTATATTGCGGTAAGGCGTTGTAAAAAACTTCGCCTCGTGCATAGCTTTCTGCGATGGCGCGGTCATGAGGGATTTCCGCTAAGATAGCTATATTCTTTTCTTCGCATAATTTGTGCGTGGCTGTGCCTTTTTCTGTAACTCGATTGATGACGACTCCATGAGGAATTTTCATAACTGTCAAAACATCCAAAGCCAGCTTTAAGTCATGAAGGCCAAAGGGTGTGGGTTCTGTCACCATCACGACATAATCAACGCCCTTTAACGTGGCAACAACAGGACAAGATGTGCCGGGAGGCGCATCAAGGATCATATGTTGGTGAGAGTGTTGTGTTTGTTTAAGCGCATCAATAAGTGGCGGCACAAGAGGCACGCCAACATCCACGCGTCCTTCATAATACTCGAGCTCATCGGTTTGGTAGTGGTTGATCTCACCTATGCGGCGCGTAGATGGGGTGATCGCTTTTTCAGGACAAACACGTTTGCAGCCGCCGCAACTGTGGCACATATCAGGAAACAGCTTGGCACCGTTATTTGTAATAGCGATGGCTCCATATTGGCAAAAATCGGCGCACTTGCCGCAGCTTGTGCATTTGTTCGTATCTATTTGGGGTAGTGGGGTCATGACGGCGTTTGAGCTAAGGCGCGTACCTTTCAAGAAAATATGTGCGTTGGGCTCTTCGACATCGCAATCGAACAAGCACGCGCGTTCGCCCATGACATTTGCCAGCGCTGTAGCTACGGTCGTTTTCCCTGTGCCGCCTTTTCCTGAAGCTATGGCTATTTTCATCTTGATTATGCAGCCATCTCTGGGAGTTTATCCTCTAAGAACAATTCCAAAGCTTCTGCACCAGTTGTGTTGAGGGAGATATATATCTTGATCCCAGCTTCATCTAAGACGGCTTTGGCTTTGGGGCCACAGCGTCCCGTGATAACTGCATCGACTCCGGCCTTGGCAGCTAGAGAGGCGCTTCCGATTCCTGCTCCCTGAGCCGCTTCGACCTGATCTTTATTGTCTATGACAGAGATGGTTTTATTGTCTGTATCATAAATAAGAAAATAAGCTGCGCGGCCAAAGCGCTTATCCATGGGTGCGCCAATTTCTTTATCGGTGGAAGTGATAAGTATTTTCATTTTTTTTCCTTTCTGGTTAGTTTTTTTCTGTGAATGATTGATGCGCATATATGTGCCGCCGCCAATTTGTAACGCGGCGCCTTCGGCTAGGGCTTTGGCTATAGCTTTCCTCGCGCATGAGAGAATGCGTGAAAGGGTAGGGCGTGAAACAGCCATTTTTTCGGCGGCTTCCTGTTGGTCTAGTCCCTGATGATCACACAGGATAAGGGCCTCCAGTTCTTCATCTTTAAGCTGAACGGTCTTAAGATCCCGCATAGGCACGCCCGTAGGCTTATAAAAGCGGCAGCGCGGCGCGTTACCGAGGAACCTGCATTTTCTGGGTCGCATGGAGGCGCTTTTCCTTGAACCAAGTTATAATCATATGTTCATAACTTGTTTTATGAAGGAATAAGGTGCTTTTGTCAAGCTTATCGTTCACCTCTCTTACCATCCTTCAATTTTTGTGACCAGCTACAGCACCAGTCGTCATACCGGACACGCGAACGATAGTGAGCGTTGATCCGGTATCCATCTCCTAAAATAGCAATGAAACTTCATGAATGCAGCATAAGGAGATGGATTCCGGCTCACATCTTTCGCTACGCTCAGATGGGCCGGAATGACGAGACAGGGAGAAACCGAACGATATTGAAAGCTCTAAACAGTTTCTTGAATTTTGAAGTGTGGTAAGTTCACCTCTGGATTAAAGGGAAGATTTGTCCTATTGTCGTGGAAGCTAATAAATAGCATTTCTTATAGGACACACTCTCATGAACATTACTTTTCTTCTTGATAAATTAATAAGCTTTCCAAGCGTTTCTGGAAAATCAAACAAAGATATTATTGATTGGGTTTCTACTTTTTTGCGGGAGTGCGGCGCTGAGGTTGATATTATTTCTGGCGAAGAAGGAAAGAGCTGTTTGTTTGCGCGCATAGGGGGGCAGGGCTGTAACGAAAGTGCGGTCCTTTTTTCTGGACATTTGGATGTTGTGCCTGCTGATCCCACAGACTGGACCTCAAATCCTTTTGTTGTTCGAGAAGAGGATAACAAGATATATGGGCGCGGCAGTTGCGACATGAAGGGGTTTTTAGCATGTGCACTTTTATTGTTTGAGGAGCTCAAAGGAAAGCAAATCACAAAACCGATACATTTAGCTATGACCTATGATGAAGAAACAAACATGGAAGGCGCTAAGCTTCTTGCTGATTGGTTGAAGGCGAGAAATTATCGAACGGACCTTGTGTGGCTTGGTGAACCTACGATGCTAGAAGTTGTGGTGGCGCATAAGGGTGTTTGCGATGTTGTGACAAAAATTAAGGGTGTAAGCACGCATTCTAGTTCCCCTCAATCCGGTGTGAACGCGGTTTATCTTGCTGCTGACTTTGTAAATTGGATACAGCAAACACAGGAGGAAATATCTGCGGCTCCTATCAAAGATTCTCTGTTTAATCCTCCTTATACGACGCTTAATGTAGGAAAAATAAGCGGTGGCACATCAAGCAATGTCGTACCTGATGAAAGTGCCGTTGTATGGGAATATCGACTTCATCCTTCCGATGATGAAGATATTTTCTGGCAGAAATATAACGCTTATTGGCAAAAAACTTTGTCAACATATCAAGGAACGTTCCCTTCCGTTTCTGTTTCCCAGAAAAAGCACTTGCAGATTCCTCCTTTCCAAACGGATCCTTCTTTCCAAGGAATTTCTCGTCTGTGTCAGTTGGTCGGAAAGACACATCCGCAAGTGGCCTCTTATGGGACGGAAGCGCCTTTTTTCCAGCAAATTGGATTGCCGACGCTTATTTGCGGCCCTGGAAATATCGCACAAGCTCATAAAGTTGATGAATATGTAGAAATTGATCAACTTAATAAATGTTTAGAGTTCATGCGAGCTTTTGCCTGCGGTAGATAATCATCCATACATAGGCCCCCGTTCTGTTCGAGGGGCGAGGGACATCGTGCGTGCAAGAACAACCCGTCCGTCTTGATACGGGTAAGACCCTACAACATTGTATCCAAGTTTTTGGGTCCACCATAAATATGTAACAGAGGGTGTTGGTTCCTTGCGAACCCTTCCGATAACGGCTCTTGCTCCTTTTTGGAACATGTCCTGCAGAACAAGGCTTTTCAGTGTTGTTGCCAGATTTTGTTTTCTGTATTCAGGAGAAACGCCAACTTCATCTAAGTACGCAACTGTTTGAGAGCTGTTCCTCAGGTTTTCTGCGTTAATGCTGATCTCTAACTTGTTTTCCAATTTAGCTAAAGAAATGGGATATGCCCATGAGAAGCCTATAACGTTGCCATTATCCTTAGCGATCCAGCATGACGCATCTTGCGATATTTCATTTTGTATATCTGCTTTGACTTGATCGCGAGGCCAGAACTCGACAAGTTTTTCTCCACAGTGAGAGAATCCATCTTTGGCGAGAGTTTCCTTATCTTCAAGTCCCCAGTAAAAGCCACATTTTGGACATTTCATCCATTCTCCCCATGGCTCGGCGGCAAAAACAGACCGATAGCAATCTATCAGACTGTCGGTTGTTTCTATTGACGCAGTTTCTGTTTCGTATCTTTCTAAAATACACGTGGTCGTATTTACCTTTTCCGTAGATGCGTTTTGCATAAGAGTCTCCTTACGGTGCTTTGGCCGTTTCATTGGCTAGTTCGATTTTTTTGAGAAGATGGCCGTCTTGCAGGCCGCGCGAAAAAATATCTACGGGCAACGCCCGTGATGCGCACATGAAAAACAATGATGAAGAGATTTATTGATCAGATAAAAAGAAGCTGCAGAAAAGGCCAAGGAAGCCAAGGATTCCTTAGAGATGAAGATACCTCGCTTGCTGCGAGGATAGTTTTTGCAGCGATCTAACCATGAGGGAATGGTATGTTAAAAATATCTGGTATGTAAAGCTGAAAAAAATAGTTTCGTGTTTTTTATGGCTTGCTGGGGCTGTCCTCTTTTTGTGTTGAGCGTGTAGCTACTTTTTTGTTGACGAAAACAATAACAACCTATACCGTTTCAAACATGACGAACTTAAAAGCAAAATCTTGGACGCATATACAGCATATGCATGGCTCGCACCAATAGGTGCGCCCCTTCTGGCATGCTGGGTTTAAACAAATGCCAACCGCCAAGAAACAAAACAGCTTTTAAGATTTAAAATGACTTTTTCCTCAATATTCAAATTCTTTGTCACGCGTCGTACGGCGACAATGCTCCATTGGGTTCGACATTCTTCTCTTGAGTCTAACAAAATTCTGTCAAAACAAAATTGTGGAGCAAAAAAATGTCTATTTCAGAGGAATTCGTAAAAGCTTTAAACCTCGACCTATACAATGATGTCGTACAGCTAAGTCTTGGTCTTGAACTTGATCCGTTTAAAACAGAGACGTGTTATGGAGTCGGTGCGCCGCTGCTTTCTCTTTTTAGCCTAATGAACGAGATTAATAGGGAAGGCATCAGAGTCGGTTGTACTATTTACCAGCCCACAGCGTTGTTGGCATTTGCTCAAAAAATGCCTTTTGGTAGAGCAAAAGATGTTGCTGCAAGAGCCGCAAATACTGTTTTTGATGTGGCTGCAAAAACTTGTCCGAGTAAGCTTCTCAAGTTGATTGAGATTGTAACGGGGGATGCCTGTTCTTTGCTTCCTGCCGGTTTGTTGAGGGATTCTCGAAAATTGATTACTCAAAACAGCGACATCAAGCCGTGTCTCGTAAGTGCGGGGAAGTTTATTTTGAATCGCGGTGTCCAAGGATGCTATCCGCTATTGAATTATACGCCGAGGGAAGTTACAAAATTTGTTCCTTTCTGCAGCGAACAGGATTTGCCTGTTGTGGAGCTGGCAGGAAAGCTTTCTCGAGAAAGAGGTGCATTTTATGAGATTGTTCCGTTTGTTCTTGATAAAGACGGGGGCTGCGAAAACCTACCTCAACGGCCTTCCTTTGTCAGAGCCGACACCAATCAAGGGGAGACCTACACGCTCGCGAGCTAGCTAGAGAGCTCTAGTAGCTAGCACTCTAGTGGATCACACTGCTAGCGCAAAGGGCGTGTCGTTGCGGCCTGCAAAATGGGCTTCTTTATATTCATGAGGCAGTGTCTTCAGAAAATTGGGGACACGATCAAGATCCGTGTGGTTGAGAACAAGGCCGCTGGCCAGATTGCCTGTTCTTTTCTCTACGAACAGTGCCATAGCAGGTTGGCGCTCACAGTGATTACAGAAGGTGAATACTTCCCGTACATCGCCATTAGCCATTTTAACTTCGTGAACGATACCGATAGGGTGGCGTAGGCCGTGCCAGTCATCAAGAATAACGGCTCTGAAGGTTAGCCCTCGCAGATGTCCGTTTTCTTTTTTTGCGCAGAATGCTGCATTGAAAGAAAGAGAGAGGATTTTGTTGACAATTTTGGCTAACATTCTAAAGACCCCTTAGTTAAGATGAAAAGATAACTGATCCTTGAATATGTTCTCATCATATCAAAAAATGTGCAGTGCAAAAAATAGAAACAGCACGATTACCAAAATTGGTTAGGTTCTTTGTGTTTTTTGGTAGTTCTGTGGTTAGGATCTGGTTAAATAGGCCCTGTTATGGTTGAAATTTGCTTAAGGAAAGAGGCTATTGACCCCATGAAAGCAATAACAAAAATCACACAATATCCTCGTTTAACGGCGCTTTTTTCTGGTTTATTGGCAGCGTTGGCGTTTTCTCCGTTCCATTTCATCGGGGGGCTGTTTGTTTCTTTTCCTCTCCTCTTTTTTGTGACCTCAAGAGCCGCGACTAAGAGGCAAGCTTTTGCGACTGGTTGGTGGTTTGCGTTTGCTCATCTTATCGTTTGTTTGCACTGGATTGCGGCATCCTTGTTCGTTGATATTGCTTCTTTCTGGTGGCTCTTGCCGTTTTCTGTTTGTGGATTGCCTGCCGTATTGGCGCTCTTTTACGGTGTGGCGAGCCTGTTAGCATATCGTTGGGGTATGAAGGATATAGACGCGATTTTTGTTTTTTCCCTTTGTTGGTTTCTCGCTGATCTTGCGCGGGCGCATCTGTTTACAGGATTGCCGTGGGACATTTTGGGCTATGTGTGGAGCGACTATCTGCCCATTCTGCAATCAGTAAGTATATGGGGTATTGAGGGCCTCACGGGGGTGACTGTTTTTCTCTCGCTGTTGCCTGCCTTTTTCTTTTATCCGATGCGGCGTATAGCGGCTGTGCGGATTAGTGCGGTATCCTGTCTTTTCTTTGCAGCGCTTTTTGTTTGGGGATCGTTGCGGGTGTCCGCTGCTGATGAAAAGATGGTTGAGGGTGTGACGTTGCGCTTGGTTGAGCCTAATCAGGATCAGCAAACGAAATGGGATGCCGATCATCGTCTTGAGAATTTACGCAACCTTCTTGATGCTAGTTTTAATGATAAGAATGAAAAGGTAACCCATTACATATGGCCAGAAACGGCGACATCTTATTATCTTGCGGAGACTCCCGTTGTGCGGCGTTTTATAGCTAATCATATGCCGCAGAAGAGTTTCGTGATCACGGGTGTTGTGCGGCGATCCTTGAAGGAAGATCCTTCTCCTTATTACAATTCTCTTGTTGCCCTAAACGATAGGGGAGACATTATCGCTGGTTACGATAAGCATCATCTTGTGCCGTTTGGCGAATATATTCCGTTTCGGTCACTGTTGCCTTTTCGTGTGATTACAGCGTTGGGTGTTGATTTTGCGGAAGGTGATGGGATTCGTAGTGTGCGTGTTCCTGCGTTACCTCCGTTTGGTGCGCTTGTATGTTACGAGGCCATTTTCTCAGGTGCTGTTGTGGCGCAGGATGATCCACCGCAATTTCTACTGAACTTGACAAATGATGCGTGGTACGAGGGAACGATTGGCATCGCTCAACATTTGGCAATGGTCAAAGTTCGTGCGGTTGAGGAGGGAATGCCATTAGTCCGTGTGTCGAACAAGGGATACACCGGCATTGTCGATCCGTGGGGGCGTTTTGAAGGGATTGCTCCACGAGGCACTTCTGAATTCGTGGATATGCAGTTGCCTCAAAGCCTTTCTCAGGCTACTTTATTTCGTGGGTATGCAAATGCGATTCTATGGTTAATGGTTGTGGTTCTTGTGTGTATAACTACCTTATTAAGGTTAACGTATTCAAAAATATAAGAAAATATACTGCAAAAAAATAAAGCTTTTTATGCTTTGAAATTAATCATATACCCATCTTAGGCCATACAATGGAGTGCCTATAAAAGAAGAATGGGACAATGATAAAAACAACAAAAATAAAAACAACCAAAAGAAGTGCACATCCCGATCCAGTTGACATACATGTGGGTTCACGTTTGCGCCTTAGGCGTAATCTTTTGGGAATGAGTCAGGAGCAGCTTGGGAAAGCCAGCAGCTTGACGTTTCAGCAGATCCAAAAGTACGAACGTGGTACTAATCGTATTGGGGCTAGTCGTTTGTTTCAGTTTGCGCGTCTGCTTGATGTGCCTGTATCTTACTTCTTTGACGAAGTGCGGGGCGAGTTGGTAAAGACAGGAACTATTCTAGGAATGGCTGAATCTGATCAGGCAAAGCTCGATGGTGCGCCAGAGGCAGATCCTGAACTCTTGCATCGTCGCGAAACGCTAGAACTTATTCGTGCCTATTATCGTATTGGGTCGCAGAAAACGCGGCGCAAAATGTTTGAGCTGATTAAGTCTATGGCGGATGCAGACAAGTAGAGCTGTCTAATTTCCTTGATTCTGCTTGCAGTTCGTGCTGAATTCTCTCCCTTCCAAGTTAACTCTAACATGTAAGAGAGACGAATGATCAGCAATCTGAAGAACTTTGCGTTCACCTCGGAATCCGTAGGTGAAGGCCATCCTGACAAGGTATGTGACTGTATTTCCGACTCCATTGTCGATACGTTTTTGGCCGCCGACCCGATGAGCCGTGTGGCTGTGGAGACGCTCGCGACAACGAACCGTATTGTGATTTGTGGTGAGGTTCGTGGACCTGCCCAGATTACCGATGCGGTGATGGAGGATGTGGCGCGTCAGGCCGTTAAAGAAATCGGTTATGAGCAAGACGGGTTTCACTGGGAAACAGCGGATGTCGAGATTTATGTTCATTCGCAATCTTCTGACATTGCGATGGGGGTTGATAGCGCTGCGGATAAGGATGAGGGGGCAGGCGATCAGGGCATTATGTTCGGTTATGCTTGCGATGAGACACCAAATCTTATGCCTGCGCCGATTCATTATGCGCATGACATTCTGCGTTCTATTTCCGAGGATCGTAATGCGGGGAAGTTGCCGCTTTTGCGTCCTGATGCTAAAAGCCAGGTGACGCTCGAATATGTTGATGGGCGGCCTGTGCGGGCTTCGCGTATCGTCGTATCAACTCAGCATGATCCTTCAATTAACCAGCGGGAAATTAAAGATATGGTGCGCCCTTATGTTGAAAAGGCGTTGCCTGAGGGCTGGATGTGCGAGGATGAGTATTTCTATGTCAACCCAACGGGGCGTTTTGTCATAGGCGGCCCCGATGGTGACACAGGGCTTACAGGCCGCAAAATTATCGTTGATACTTACGGTGGTGCGGCACCTCATGGGGGTGGGGCGTTCTCAGGGAAAGATCCTTCCAAGGTGGATCGCTCAGCGGCTTACATGGCACGCTATGTGGCTAAGAATATCGTTGCAGCAGGGATTAGTGAGCGCTGCACGATTCAGCTTTCTTATGCGATTGGTATTGCTGAACCTATGTCGGTTTATATCAACACGCATGGAACGTCTAAGGTTGACGAAAGCAAGCTTCCTTCTTTGGTTCGCGAGCTTGTCAGCTTTACACCGCGTTCTATTCGGGAAACGTTGCTGCTTAATCGGCCTATTTATAAAAAGACATCTTCTTTTGGCCATTTTGGGCGTGATCCAGAAGCCGATGGCCATTTCTCTTGGGAGCGGCTTGATTTGGTTGAGAAGCTGAAAAGCGCTTATAATTTATAAGACGAGTATTATGGAAAAACATATGCGTTTTTACGGGCGGCGGAAAGGCCGCCCGTTGCGTGATAGCCGTCAGCAGTTGGTTGATGAGCTGTTGCCGAAAATTAGAATCTCCATTCCTGAGGATGGCAAGATTGCGTGCGAGGATTTGTTTTCGTTTTCTTCCAAAGAAGTATGGATGGAAATCGGCTTTGGCGGGGGTGAGCATTTAGCGGCGCAGGCGGAGAGCAATCCTGACATAGTTTTTTTGGGGTGTGAACCTTTTATCAATGGTGTGGCAAAACTTCTTTCCTATGTAGAGGAAAAGAAATTAGAGAATGTCCGTATCTATCCTGATGATGCGCGGCATGTCTTGGATCATTTACCCGATCATTGTTTGGATCGGTGTTTTGTGTTGTTTGCTGACCCATGGCCTAAGGCGCGCCATGCGGAGCGCCGGTTTATCGGTAAAGAGAATCTGGATCGTTTAGTGCGTGTTTTAAAAGAGGGGGGAGAGCTCCGTCTGGCAACGGATGTTGCGGATTTAGCGGCGTGGATGCGGGAAGCTTGTGCGGCGCATCCTGCGTTTGAGGTCCTTTATGATAGCACAGAGCCACCAGAGGCATGGGTTCCCACGCGCTATGAGCTCAAAGGCCGCGCAGCAGGACGTGGTGCAGAATATATGATTTTTATGTGTCGGGGGTCAGGGATCGGGGATTAGCAAAGATTCAGGAGGAACTTTCTCTGCATTTCTCTTTTGAACTTCAAAATTATTCTGTCCTCTGTCCTCTGTCCTCTGTCCTCTGTCCTCTGTCCTCTGTTTTCTGTTTTCCATCCATGCATATAGAGCAGTTCGATTGTTACCGTGATCCCTGTTTGATCTGGGGCAGGGAAGAGCTCTTGATAGAGTTCATGGGCGCGGGCGAAAAGGGCGCGGCGTGAGACATGACGTGGACGTGCCGCAAGACTATTACTAAACCCACAGCGGCGTAGGTCGTGCATCAGTGTAACAATATCAGGATAGATCAGGGTAAAACGCTCTATGTCTCCGGCGGTGTCGCAAAATCCAGCCTTGTGCAGGTGGGAAGAAAGCTCTCCTAAATCCACCATAGGTGCTACGCGCGGGTAGGCGCGGTCATAAAGGTCGCTCTCAGCTTTTGTCAGGCAATGTTTTAGCTCGTGAAGGCTTGCGCCGCCAGCTAGTACGCCAAGAAAGAGGCCGTTTTCTTGCATGCTTTCATAGATGTCTTGTAAATCAGCAAGAAGATCGTTGCTGGTTTGAAGGTCAAAGCACGACATTTTATAGGCGCACTTTTCTTTAAGATCGGCTAACCTCTCATGGAGGCGTTTTTCGGCGCGTTCTTTTAAAGGGTGCGGTGTTTGGCGGCGTTCTGTTTGGCAGGCAAGACATGCCTTATCATAAGTATGTGTCATGGAAGCGATTATGAGGCAATGAGCGCTTTTTTACAGCAAAAAATAATAAATCCCATAATGGATTTTTTGTTGCCGCCGCTTTGTCTGAATTGTGATTCTCCTGTGGCGGCGCATCAAAGCTTGTGTCCTGATTGCTGGAAGCAACTTCATTTTATTGCGCCTCCTTTTTGTGCTTGTTGTGGGGCCTCGTTCGATTTGCCTGTGGAGGCGGGAACATTATGTGCAGCCTGTTTGGATCGCTTGCCTTCTTACGATGCGGCACGTTCTGTTTTTATGTATGATGATGTGAGCAAGGGCCTTATTTTGCGCCTGAAACATGCCGATCAATTGCATCCCGTTCCTGCTTTGGCGGCGTGGCTAATCAAGGTAGGCGGTGAGTTTTGGGGGCAGGCGGATATGATGGTGCCTGTGCCTTTGCATCGTTGGCGGCTTTTAAAACGGCGCTATAATCAGGCGGCTCTTTTAGCGCGAGCCGTAGCGCGGCAAATAAAGATTCCTGTTTCATATGATGTTCTGCAACGTATCAGAGCCACTGACTCGCAGGGCCATAAAAACCGTCAAGAGCGTTATGATAATTTGCGTGGTGCTTTTGCGGTTAAAAATAGTGCGGCTGTGAAGGGCAGAAAAATAGTTTTAATTGACGATGTTCTGACCACAGGGGCAACCGTGGATACCTGTGCGCGGCTTTTAAAAGAAGCGGGGGCTGCGCAAGTGTTTGTTGTAACTCTGGCGAGAACAAGGCTGGGGAGTTAGAGCCAGTTCATAATCTAGATTCCGGTGTTGGCTTTTTGCCCGTTTTCTGCGGTTCGCTGCGCACGTACCCCAACGTACGCTTACGCTGCGATCCTCGAAAACGAACAAAAATCCTTAGCCGGAACAAGATTCTGAACTGGCTCTTAGATTATGAACAGGCTTTTAGCTCTTCTTTAAGTATATTAGCTCTACCCTTTTCTCATGATGAGATTTCTTTCCCTTTTGATGTTGATGAGCGCCTTGGCGGCATGCGTGCCTATGCGCGATTTGCCGGATAAAGAAAAGCTGACATTTTGGAAGGAGCGTCCACCAGAGAAACCAATCGAATATTATGATCAAGGAGATAGCTGGTGCTATAAAACTCTTGGAGAGGCTGATTGCTACCCACGGATTCAAGATACTTTGCCTGAAAGGCTGGTGGGCGTCAAACCGCAGCTTGATACCCCGCCAACGCGTGAGGCTTATGAGGCGACCTTGAAGAAGACGACAGAGGAAGGGGCGAGCACTCCCTCCCTGACGACTGATTCCCCCTTGCACTAACATATAAGAAGGTTATAGTCCCCTCATCTGGTTGAAAATGGGGGAGATTCCTTTATGTTTGATATATCTAAGCTTTTTATCTCAACGGCCCATGCAGCGGCTGAAGCTGTGCCCGAGGCCGTTTTGCCTGCACCTACGGTGAGCAGTGAACTGATGCGCTTTTTGCCTCTTTTCCTTATTTTTATGGTCTTTTATTTTCTGTTGATCAGGCCTCAACAAAAGAAGCTTGATGAGCAAACTAAAATGCTCAACGCTCTGAAAAAAGGCGATAAAATCGTTCTTGGAGGGCTTTTGGGGACCATCGCTAAAATCGAAGGCGATGATATCGTCGTGGTAGAACTCGCTAAAGATGTCCATGTGCGCGGCCTCCGTTCGGCGGTGTCGGCTCTGCAAAAGGATGGTAAGCAAGTCGCGAATAGTAACGAAGAGAAATAACTGGAAAAAAAGACCATGCTCTATTTTGAACGCTGGAAAGCCTTTACCGTTATCGCTGTGCTTTTGTTTGGAATTTTTTATTCCATGCCTAATGTTTTAGGTAAAGAGACGGTTGCGTGGATGCAGGAGAATCTTCCTTCCTTCCTTCCTACGCAAACGGTCAATCTGGGCCTTGATCTGCGTGGCGGGTCGCATCTTCTTTTGGAAGTAGAGACGGATGCGGTTCTGAAAGAAAAAGAGCAGGCACTCGTGGATCAGTTGCGCCGTGACTTACGGCAAAAACGGATTGGTTATAGCGGGCTGGCGATGACCAAGAACAAGCTCCGGCTGGAGCTGCGTGACAAAAGCCAGACGGAAGCAGCACGTAAAGTTTTGCATGATATTGATCGGGATCTTGACGTTGATGTCAAAGACGGCGTGTTTCTGGTTTCGTTTTCTGAAAGCGCGTTACGGGACAGCCAGCATTCAGCTATGGATCAGTCGATCGAAATCGTGCGGCGGCGTATAGATGAAACAGGCACGCGTGAACCTTCGATTCAGAGGCAAGGCGATAACCGGATTTTGGTGCAGTTGCCGGGAATTGATAATCCTCAACGGATCAAGGATTTGCTCGGACAAACAGCGAAGTTGTCTTTCCGTTTGGTCGATGAGGAAAATAGTTTTGGTGCAGCGGGGCACGTGCGGGTCGGGTATGAACGTTTGCCTTCGCAAGAAGATCCTAATCGCTATTGGGTGGTTCAAAAACGCGTGATGGTGTCGGGCGATACGCTCGAGGATGCGCAAGCCTCGTTTCAAAACAGCGATCCTGTCGTTGCTTTTCGCTTTAATGCAATTGGCGGGCGGCGCTTTGGCGAGGCAACAGTACAAAATGTCGGGCATGTTTTTGCGATCGTTCTGGATGGCAAGGTAATCAGTGCGCCTGTAATCCGTGAGCCTATTATGGGGGGGCGGGGTGTGATTTCTGGCAGCTTTACAACGCAAGGGGCGCAGGATTTGGCGCTTTTGTTGAGGGCTGGTGCATTGCCCGCGCCGATTAAAATTATCGAAGAACGGACCGTCGGGCCTGGCTTGGGGGTTGATTCGATTAAGGCTGGAACATCGGCTTGTTTAATCGGCTTGTTGCTTGTGATGGTTTGTGTCGTGCTTAGCTATGGGCTGTTCGGCGTTTTTGCGGATATAGCGCTTTTGATGAACATGGCGTTGATTTTTGCGGTTCTGTCAGTTTTGCAAGCGACACTGACTCTGCCCGGTATCGCGGGAATCGTGTTGACGATTGGTATGTCGGTTGATGCCAATGTGCTTATTTTTGAGCGCATTCGTGAGGAGTTGCGGGCAGGGCGTACAGCGCTTTCGGCGCTGGATGCAGGTTTTGCGCGGGCGCTTTCGGCGATTATTGATGCCAATGTGACAACGTTGATTGCGGGCTTCTTGCTGTTTAGTTTTGGCTCTGGCCCGATCAAGGGGTTTGCGGTGACGTTGATTATCGGGATTTTGACTTCGATTTTCTCAGCCATCATGGGCACGCGCTATATGGTGACTCTCTGGACGCGGGTGAAGAAACGGGACAGCGTACCGATTTAGCAGTCTAGACTGTGGGATGAAGGGAGCCTTTTGATGCAGGCTTTCCTTGAGGTTGTTGTGCGGTGTTTGTTGTTGAAGGATCGGGCAGGTACTTTCTTCCTTCGGCCTTGTACAGCTTGAAGGTGGCCTCCTCAATAGGACGGCATTTTTTTGTTTCCGTAGGGACGTAGTCATATGGGAGCTCCTGTCTTAATTCACTCTCTTTATGTGTTGGCCTAAAGGCGACCGTCTCCCCATTCATGTTGATGGCAGTATATAGGATTCTTCCTATTCCTTCTGCAAAATAATAGTTACTATACCCCGTTCACGCCAAAACCCGAAAATCCTTGGGTGAGATGACGCGGAAGTTATCCGTAACGGAATCGCAGTATTTTTGCCAGTTTTTGGGCACTTCGTCACGCAGGAAGGTTAACATGGCATT